>NZ_JAQMHQ010000002.1:0-375109 GCF_042055255.1 Psychrobacillus sp. PGGUH221 | reverse complement strand
ATTACGCAAGTAAGTAAGATCCCTCAAAGACGATGAGGTAGATAGGTTCGGGGTGGAAGCGTGGCGACACGTGCAGCTGACGAATACTAATCGATCGAGGACTTAACCAAATATGAATTTGCGAGCATCAATGTCTTTTATCCAGTTTTGAGTGAACAACTCAAGGTCTAGTGATGATGGCGAAGAGGTCACACCCGTTCCCATACCGAACACGGAAGTTAAGCTCTTCAGCGCCGATGGTAGTTGGGGGTCTCCCCCTGTGAGAGTAGGACGTCGCTGGGCATTAGAAAAGTCGTTACCGAGCAATCGGTGGCGGCTTTTTTCTTTTGTACTAGAAAAAAAGCCGAAGGCAAAGAATTGAAGGTAAAGAATTGTAGATACTTGCAAAAAAGAGAGTCTCATAACGTAGGACAAAGAAAAAATGTGTCATCTCAGAGAAAGTTAACTCTTTATTTTGAGAAATGGTCGCTTTCACGGGCTAATTGATTGCTTTTGGAGTCTCCTTAGTCGCTTATACAACTCATTTGGTTGCTCTAACAGACAAACTAGTCTCCCTTATCCATATTTTTACTAAAATTCTCAATAAAAAATTGGTCACCGAGTAATCGGTGACCAATTTTTTGTGTATTATGTTGCTTAAGAGTAAGAAATGGTTATGTAATTGGCTGCTATGTTATTCAGCGAGATAATATTTTCCCTCTATTGTGTTCTTAAGTGGGCTTATACTTGCCGAATCGGCTAGAAACAGACACAATAAAAACTAATAGGGGGGTTCAGTTTGGTAGTAATACTAGCAGTAGATGATGATGTGCATACGTTAGATTTAATATCTATTTATTTGTCTCAAACGGGATACCAAGTAATCAAAGCAACTAACGGGAAAGAAGGATTAGCATTAATAGAAAATATAACTCCTGATCTTGCAATTGTAGATGTTATGATGCCCATTATGGATGGATTAACTTTAACGAAGCAAATACGTGATCAATATGATATTCCTGTATTACTTTTAACTGCAAAAGGAAGATTAGAGGATAAAGAAAAAGGATATTTGGCTGGTTCTGATGACTATTTAGTAAAACCTTTTGAACCAAAAGAATTACTATTTCGTATACGAGCAATTTTGAGAAGATACGATAAAACGAGTGATGCCAATATTCAAGTAGGAAATTTATGTATCAATCGAAAGCGATTTGAAGTGCATGTTGGTGAAGATATATTAGTATTGCCGTTAAAGGAGTTTGAGTTGCTTTCTAAGCTTGCTACTAAACCAAACCAAGTGTTTACGCGTGATCAACTAATAGAATCAGTATGGGGAATGGATTTTGAGGGCGACGAACAGACTTTAAGTGTACATATTAAACGAATTCGGGAACGTTTAAGTAAATTGCAAACTGATATTCATATCACTACAGTACGTGGCATCGGATATAAATTAGAGGGCAAGCGTTTATGAGAACCTTATATAGTAAGTTTGTATGGATGACACTTCTCATTATGTTTCTCAGTGGGTCTTTAGGATTTATCATTGTGAATACGTATTACCATCAAAATTTAAAAGTGAAAAATGATTCGAAGAATGTGCTTGTTGCAAAATCTATGGTGAAGCTGATTGAGACAACTGAGCAAAACGATTTAGAGCCTATTCTAAATGCTTTTGGAGATAGTGGGTATCAAATATATATTATAAGTGAAGAAGGCCATATAAAGAGCTTTGGTGGTGATTTCAGAGAAAATGATATAAGTACTACTGTAGTGAAAAGCGTTATAGGGGGAGATATATATCATGGAATGAAGGAGTTTCCTAGAGAAACCTTTATTACGGGGTATTTTTCAAATGAATTAACAAATACAGTTGGAGTTCCATTTACATATGACAATAAAAAATATGCATTATTTCAGAGACCTAATATAAAATTTCTATTTAATGAAATCCATATATTATTAGGTGGTCTTGCAGCAGCAATGATTGTCATCAGTGTAATTGCTATGTTAATAGTAGCGAAAAAAATGATTAATCCTTTATCGAAATTGACCATTGCTACTAGAAAAATTGCGAACGAAGATTTTCAAGTACCGATACCAGTTTATCAAAAAGATGAAATTGGACAACTAGCAGAAAGTTTTCGATATATGGTGAAGCAGTTGGAAGCAAGTGACCGATATAAGAAAGAATTTATATCAAGAGTATCACATGATTTTCAAACACCATTATTAAATATTCAAGGCTATGCTACATTACTTGAGAACGAAAAGCTGAACGAAAAGGATTTATTAACATACACATCCATTATTCAAAAAGAAGCAAAGCGTTTATCAAGCGTAATGAAGCAATTATTGATACTTACTTCATTTGATCAAATGAATCACCGAAGAAAAAAAGAAAGTTTTCGACTTGATAACCAGTTAAAACAAGTCGTACAAAAGTTTAGATGGATGATGGATGAAAAAGATATATTTCTGAAACTACAACTGAAAGAGGTAGAAATATCAGGAGATATAGAAATGTTGGAGTATGTTTGGGAGAATCTTATCTCGAATGCAATAAAATATAATCGCTCACCTGGAGAAATTCACGTTAAAGTTACTGAATCAATAAATCATATACTTGTTACTATACAAGATACTGGAGTTGGCAATAAAGATTCTAATTATGATCAATGGACAGACCGTTTTTACCGCGATGATATAGCAAGATCTACACAAATTGAGGGTAGTGGACTTGGCCTTGCCATTGTAAAAGAAGTGATTCAGTCTCATAATGGACGCTTATTATTTGATAGTGTAGAGCCATTTGGAACGAAGGTAACCGTTCAATTAAATAAGCTGTAATTTTCTGTTCATCTTCCGTTCATTTTCACCATGTATAGTACCCCTTATAAGGGGGAAGCAAAATGAAAAATAAAAGTCACTGGCTTATCATTATAGCTACCTGGCTATCAATAGTAATATTACTTTCTTTTCTTGCTCCATCAGGAAAAGAAGTGGCGAGTTCATCCAAAAATGCTGGACTTCCAGAGACAGCTTTGTCTATACAAGCGGATAAAATGCTAAAAGAGAAGTTCTCTACTAGTGATGGATTACCTTTAATCATCGTTTTTGAAAATAAAAAAGGAGCTTCTGATGAAGAAATTCAAGAAGTTCTACAATTAATGGAAAAAAATTATTCAAATATGCCGAGGTTCTCTCAAATTCCTTTGGAACAACGGGCTTCTTTTGTATCGGAGGATCAGAAGACATTTTTCATTCCATTAATTTTACAAGGAAATTTAGAAAGTAAAGAGGTTCATGAAGAGGTTAAAGAGATTAAAAATAATGTATCTCAAATTGTTCCTTCCGAGTTCAAGATTTACTACACAGGACCAGCGGGAATAGCAAGTGATACAATAGAACTTTTCTCACAGGCTGATTTGATATTACTTTTAGCGACAGTTGGTATTATTTTTATCCTACTTATCCTAATTTACCGTTCATTCTTACTTGCGATTATTCCTCTTATTGGGGCTAGTATTGTGTATGGGGTCGTGGACAGATTGATTGGTCTCACAGGAAAGTTCACATCAATTACGATTGAAAACCAAGCCCTTTCCATTATGACGATTTTATTATTCGCTGTAATAACGGATTATTCCCTTCTGCTGTACGCACGGTATAAAGAAGAACAGGATATGAAAGTGGCACTTGCTCGAACAAGAGAAACCATTCTATTTAGTGGTGGAACTATTTTAGCGGGAGTAGCAACACTTTCGTTTGCCATATATGAACCATATCGTAATTTTGCACCGGTGTTTGTTATTGCGGTAATTACCATGCTAATAGCAGGTCTTACTCTTTTGCCAGCATTGTTTGCTGTTGTAAAAATGCCGAAACAGAAAAACAAGAAATCGAAGCTTTGGATTTTAGCCGGTAACATAAGCACTCAAAAGCCATGGAGAGTTGCACTCCCTATCCTCTTGCTTGTAGGAATAGGGACTTGGCATGCTACAACCACTGTCTATTCCTATGATTTATTGGAATCCTTTCCAAAGGAATTATCTTCGCGAGAAGGTTTTAAAAAACTAGGTGAAGCATTTTCAGAAGGTGAAATTGCACCTACAACAATTTTAATTAAATCAACAGATGATAATACCATTTCGAGTATTATAGAAAAGATAGAAGATAGACCATTAGTCGATCAAGTACGACCTTCTTCAGAGGCTGATGGTCATACACAGTTTTCTGTTATATTAAAAGCCAATCCTTATAGTAAAGAGGCTTTAGATGAAATAGAAAATATAAGAGATCAGTTCAAAGAACAAAATGTTCAGGTTAGTGGAGAAACAGCAAAACAAGTCGATATTCGTAACATTAATGGAAGAGACACCAGTTTGGTAATGATATTAACGACTGTTTTAATAGGTGCAATGCTAGCATTTCAAACAAAATCTATCCGAGTATCTCTATTAATAATAGTTTCTATATTATTATCTTTTGGAGCATCGTTAGGATTCTCCACATGGATCTTTAACCTATTATTTAATTACTCGTCGTTTAGTTATCGTATACCTTTGTATTCTTTCGTTTTTTTAGTAGCTTTAGGAGTAGACTATTCTATTATGTTGATGAGTAGATTAAAAGAAGAGAGAAAACAACTCAGCGAGCAGGAGGCAATTGCAAAATCTGTTGAATTAACAGGAGGCGTTATTTCTGCAGCAGGTTTAATTTTGGCAGCTACGTTTGCAGTATTGATTACACAGCCTGTAATGGAACTGAAAGTATTTGGTTTTGTAGTAGCGTTTGGCGTTCTAATCGATACTTTTATCGTAAGACCGCTATTATTACCTGCATTGTTAACAATTACAAGAAAAAAATAGGAGGAAATTGAGATGCAACAAAAATGGAGTCTACGTTTAATACGAGCTGGTGCATTATTTGGATTACTAGGAGCTTATCTTGGATCTCATATGGCTGGAGCAGGATCCTATGCACTTCGCCCAATCCACGCCCATATTTTATTAGTTGGGTGGCTATCGTTATTTGTTTATGGATTGTTTTACAAGTTATATAAAATTAAATCGCCAAAGCTTGTAGCGGTGCATGGATGGACAGCAATTATAGGAGCAATCGGGTTACCATTAGGTATGTATTTACAGTTCATGCAACCATTTAATATAAACGAGACATTTGCGTTAATTGCATATATTGTAGGTGGAACTTTGCTACTAATAAGTTTTGCAATATTTGTCTTGGTTACATTTAGAATTGAAAAAGAATAGAACTAAAAAAGCTGGAGCCTATAGTAAAATGGGCTTCAGCTTTTATATTAAACAGACTTTCGTTTTTTATTTCTACTAATTCCGGCAAGTGTCGGAATGCACATACCAACTAAAATAATTGCTATGCCGAGAACTTGTATCCAGGATAATGCCTCACTTAATACTATTACTGAAACAGTCACAGCAACCGGCAATTCCATTGCGCTTAAAATAGAAGAAACTGCTCCTCCTACTTTTGGAACCGCAATAACAAATAAATAAATTGGAATAATAATACCGAGCAAACCAAGGGCCAGTCCATAGAAAATAAGTGGTTCTGTAAACAGCTTTCCATTCCATATAATTTCAGGACTTTGGAATAAGGTAATCATGATCATTGCAAAAAAAGAAACGAACAATAGACGAGTAGTTGTATTCATACCTACCACTTGCTTTGTATTGACGTTCATATTAAGGGAAAATGATAGTGCAGCGGCAAATCCAAATACCCAGCCTTTCCAGTCAATACCACTTAAATCGACATCAATTACACCAGCAGCTAAAATGGTTCCGACAAATAATATGATAAGGGAAATAACTTCTGGCCTAGATGGTAACCGTCTTCTTAGAATACAATCAATAAGTGTTCCAATCCAAGTGAATTGAAAAAGCATAACTACTGCAAGAGAAGCTGGTAAATAGATAAGTGCCTGTCCATAAACAATTCCTGTAAGTCCAGTAAAAATACCAGCTAACAAAACGATTTTAAAGCCACCATTGAAACGGGGAAGCTTTCGTTGTGTCACCATATATATAATGAATGCTAAAAGAAAACCAATAATATATTGACTTGATGTTGCTTCAGAGGCAGTGTAACCATCCCCAATTGCCAGTTTGATCATTGTTGATAATGTCCCATAACAGCTTGCTGCAAAAACAACCATTAAGGGGTAAATCCATAATTTCATAAAACTTCTCCTTTAATCGACGTCGACCGTTTTCACCATATGATGAAAAGGTTCGCCAATAATTGTCCAAGGACATACAGTAACAAATCCAAGACGATTATACAAGCGGATTGCAGCTTCTTTTTCCGTTTCTACATTCAAGGAGAGTTTTCCACCACTAGCATTTTTCACTAATTGTTCTGCATGTGTTAAAAGTTTTGTTCCAATTCCATGACCGCGATATGTTGGGTCAACTACAACCGTATCTATATACCACTCACCAGGTAGTGTTTCACGATCTATTTTGATAGAGGTACCTTTCTTATTGGAAAGATATTTCTCTAAATTTGCATCGAGTGTAACTGCTTGCTCTGATGTATAAAAGACAAGTGCGCCAGCAACTTTCCCTTCCATTTCTGCGACATACGTATGCAAATAGGAATGTCGATTGTCTGTCCGAGAAAATAAATGGACAAATTCCTTTGTGATAGCTCTTTCTTCCGTTTCTCCAGTCATTTGCATGGAGATATCACCTATTGCTTCCATAATCAGTGGAACGGTTGCCTGTGCATCTTCTTTCCGTGCTTTTCTAATTTTTAATTCCATTATTAAATTCACCTTCCAACTTTCTATTATAACATAATCATGTAAACACTTTGCCTCTAGAAGAAATGGAAATACATTTAAAAATATTTTTAAATTTATGAAACTTTTCTGTTCTATATGTAGTAGAATAGATGTAATGAGACAAAGGAGGAATAGGAATGGATTTCGAATCAATACCGTGGGTGCTAGTATTACCACTAATAATTCTCCAGTTTATTTTAATGATAGTAGCTATTATTGACTTAATACGAGTAACCCATACGAACGGTCCTAAATGGTTATGGGGAATTATTATTGTTTTTGGAAATATCATTGGATCAATTATCTACTTTATCGTTGGGAGAAGAAATGAATGAATACACTACTTCATATGCAGGGTTTAACAAAAGAATATGGTAAAGAAAAGGCAGTAGACAATGTCACTTTTTCATTGAATAAAAATACGTCAACTGCTCTAATTGGACCGAATGGGGCAGGGAAAACAACTACTTTATCGATGCTTGCTGGTCTGCTTAAACAAACAACTGGATCCATTGAATTGGACGTAGAAATAAAGGGAGATATAAGACGTGAAATAGGATTTCTTCCTCAATATCCCCAGTTTTATTCATGGTTAACAGCACTTGAATTTATAGAGATGGCTGCAAAGTTAAGTGGAGTGGACACAAAGATTGCAAAAGCAGAAGCAGAAAAAACGTTGGAATTCGTCGGTCTAGGTGAGGCTAAAAAGAAAAAGACCGGAACGTTTTCTGGTGGGATGAAACAGCGTCTAGGTCTAGCGCAAGCAATCGTTCACAAACCTGCATTGCTTTTACTAGATGAACCAGTTTCTGCATTAGATCCCATAGGAAGACGAGAAATTATGAATCTATTAAAAGAATTACAAGCAAAAACGACTATTTTATATTCCACTCATATTTTAAATGATGCGGAGGAAATGACCGATCAATTATTATTTTTACGAAAAGGTAAATTAGTGGAGCAAGGTTCTATGGAAGAAGTTCGTCAAAAGTATGCAAATCCTCAGTACAAAATTTATTTCACAAACGCTGAAGAGGCAGCAAAATTTATTGATACTTCACCTTATCCTGTAAGACAGGATGGTCCAACTGCTTTTATTGAAATAGGAGAGGATACTAAACTACAAATGAATGAGATATTACGTGTACTTGGAAATAGTCATTATAGTTTGACGAAGGTTGAACGAGCTACTGCTAGTTTAGAAGAAATCTTTTTACAGGTGGTGAATAAAGGATGAGTAACTTTTCGGTTTTATTCCAAAAAGAGTGGCGTGAAAATGTACGGAACTTTAAAATCCTTTGGATACCGCTAGTGTTTATATTGTTTGGCATATCTGAGCCACTAATGAATTATTATTTACCTCAAATCTTAAATACAGTAGGGAATATGCCAGAAGGAGCAGTTTTTCAGTTACCTCAATTATCTCCAGAGCAAATTGTTATGTCTACTGTAAGCCAGTATCAATTTATTGGAATGCTAGTTTTGACACTTGGTTTTGCAGGTATTATAGCAAGGGAGCGAAAAAATGGGTCTGCAACGCTTTTATATGTTCGTCCGATTACTTACTCTAGTTATGTGTTTAGTAAATTAGTAATGATGAGCATACTTGTTATTAGTAGTGTGATTCTTGGATTGTTAACGAACTTATATTATACGTATGTCCTGTTTGGAGCGGTCGATATGGGTTCATTTTTAGGGTTTCTTGGGACTTATATTGTATGGATTTTGTTCGTAATTAGTATTGTTTTATTTTCAAGTGCAACTTTTTCCACAGGGATTGCTTCTACTGTTTCACTTGTACTTGTATTAATTGTTCAATTAATCGATTCTTTACTTGGAGCTTATTGGACGATTTCACCATGGAAGCTGCCGATGTATGCTGGGATGATATTAAATGGCGATGTGGATAACACCCCATTTATATGGAGTTTAATTGTTACTTTTATAGCTATCATTTTTCTTTTAGCCGGAGCAATCTATTTTGCGAAAAAGAATGCTTCTAAGTCGAAGATATAATTATTTATAGATATAGAGGAGCATTTGTCACTTTTTCGCCTCATCGATTTTGCTATGCAATTATTAGAAGGTATTAACCTGACCTGCGTGAATATATAGTGGAAGTGGTTGGCAATTACAGTAGAATCAGCACCCTTTTCGAGAAAGAATAACATTAGAGGGAAATCTTACGCTTGAAAATAATAATGAAAATTATCAATTTATAGGGTAAGATGCATCTGGTTAAGAGGCTTTAGAAATATTCAAAGCTGATAGGAATTGTTACGTCTATGAGTATGTATTAAAATAAATGTAAAAATTTTTACAAAAAAGAGGACTTTTCTTATGAGTATTCAAGTAAAATAAAGATGTACATGAATGGTACATATTATTTGAAAAGGAGGACTTATTTTGAATCCAGTTGAAACAGAACAAACTGAAGGGTATTCCAATACTGTTACCCCAAAAACAGCGGCTAATATGTCCGTAGGAGAATGGCTGCTTACGATGCTAATTATGATTATTCCTATTGTAAACATCGTCATGCTATTTATATGGGGGTTTGGTAATCCAGATCCACGTCGTAACTACGCACGCGCCTCTCTAATTTGGATGGCTATTAGCATCGGACTTATTATTATTTTTTATGGCGTTATATTTGCATTAATTTTTTCTACCGCTAATTCTTATTAAATTCTATTTCCCGGGAAATAACAATTCTCGACATTTAAAAGTATCCCAACACAAAACGTGGGATACTTTTTTATTTGTTAGACCCTGTTGTTTATTGGTCCTGATGTGGTACAAAAAAGATGAATACATGCCGTATTTTACGTTTGTGCCTTAGGATGAGTCAGCTCAGCTCCAATGTGGGGACATTTTCGCATTCTTGCGATGTGTAAATGGGGCTAGAGTGATTCCTAAAGAATAGTGCAGTTTTCTTTGTATCTTTACATAGTTTAATGATGCTTTTTGTTATAATAAAAAAAAGGAGCTGTTTCTTATGAAAATAGCATTATTCGGAGCTACTGGGCGTGTAGGGGGAGAACTTCTTTCTTTGTTGCTAGAGAATAATCATCACGTGACAGTTCTTGTAAGAAAACCAGAGATGCTCCAGGTTCATGCTAATTTAACTGTAATAAAAGGCGATGCAAGAGTAAAATCAGATATAGAAAAAACTTTAGATAGCGTTGATTCAGTTGTAAGTGCATTAGGTACTGATCAAACAACTGTATTAACAGAAGCAGTAGCACATATCATTTCTATTATGGAGAAACAAAATATAAATCGAATCGTCACTATTGGTACAGGGGGGATATTATCAAGTCGGGTGAACCCTGAATTGTTAAGGTATCAATCTTCAGAATCAAAGAGAAAATCAACTATAGCTGCGAAAGAGCATCATAAAGTGTATGACATGTTAAAAGAAACCTTGTTAGATTGGACGATAGTTTGTCCAACATATTTACCAACTGGTGCAGCTACAAATGCTTATATTATTGAAAGAGATCGATTGCCGGTTGGAGCAGTTCAAACTACAACAGGGGACACAGCTTTATTTACATATAAGGAATTGATGGAAACAAACCATATTGGTCATCGAGTAGGAATTATGAGCCCAGAGTAAGATATATATTTTAGGAGAAGTTAAATGAAAAAGTGGTTAGTTTTGTTACTAGTATTAGTAGCTATATTATATTTTGGAAATAAAAACATAAAAACTACAGAGATAGTAGTAGAATCAGATAAATTACCTACTTCCTTTAATGGATTAAAGATTGTACAGATTTCGGATCTGCACGATGCAACATTTGGTGAAAATCAAACAAAACTTGTAAAAAAGGTGAAGGACGCCAAACCAGATTTAATCTTTATAACCGGTGATTTAATAGATAGTAATCGATATGATTTAGAAAATAGTCTTGATTTAGTAGAGCAAATAGCATCAATTGCACCTATTTATTATGTTACTGGTAATCATGAAATCGCAACGAATGACATGGAGAATATTAAAACCTCTTTGACGGAGCTAGGAGTAAATGTATTAACGAATGAAGAGGAAACAATTGAAAAAGACGGTGAACAGGTTCGAATAATTGGTATTGAAGACCCGTTAAATGGAGTTCTTGTTAAGGAAGCGCTCAGTAAATTTAAAAAATCGGATACCTTTACATTAGTTCTTTCTCATCGACCTGAAACGTTTGAAGATTATGTAGATCATAACATGGATATAGTTTTCTCGGGACATGCGCATGGAGGTCAGTTTCGAATTCCTTGGATAGGTGGTTTAGCAGCACCGGGACAAGGATTGTTCCCACATTTTACAGCCGGAGTATATGAAGAAAATAATACGAGGATGATTGTAAGTAGAGGCCTTGGAAACAGTGTTTTTCCAGTGAGGGTATTTAATACACCAGAGATTATTAGTGTCACATTAATATCGAAATAAGAAAAGCTTAATTTTAAGCATACAATAGTAGACTGAAGTGGAAGGCGGCGACTCCAGCCGGAATAGCGAATGTTTTCTACACCGAAAGCGAAGCGGCAGGTGCATGAGCTGAAGACCCTGGACTGAGCGGAGCGAAATTAATTTTTGCGACGAGCTTGCGCAGGAGCAAGGGAAGCGGCTGAAGCCATGCCAACGGAAAGCGTCCGCCTGGAACGGAAAATCAACGGGGCCCAGACATAAGCGAGCGTTAGGCTTCGGAAAACCTGATTCATCCTATATAAAAATAAATTCGAGTTTTTCTACAGTATAAAAAGCTCTCCGCTAATGCAGAGAGCTTTTCTTATTTAACCTATAAGCGATCTCGATCATAACGATCTTTTGCTTCGCCAACTGTTTTCTGAGCTTCACCTTTCAGTTTATCTAATTTACCATCAGCTTGTAAACTTCTATCATCTGTCGCATTTCCAATTTGATCTTTTGTTTCACCTTTAACTTTGTTCACAGTACCTTTTAATTTGTCAGATAATCCACTCATGTAAATTCCTCCTCAAATTATTAATCTACTCTTTGTTTACCCGAAGGAGGGGGGCATTAAACTTATTCAACGATTTCAAATTGCTGAAGCATGGCATAGAACCTTGCACCATGACCTTCCGCAGCTTCTAAGAAATACTTCTCTCTAATCACAAAGCTACCACCATTTTTATTGTCTACTATATACACATTTGTAATGGGACTGTCCCATTCAGAACCGCTAATTCCATGCAACTTAAAGCCTTCAATTGGTTCTGTAACGCGTTCGGTTTCAGTGACATTCGTATATTCAGCTTTCAATTCCTTTTCTAAAGTTGAGACCATATCCTCGGGTGATTTATCCGTAATTTGCTTGATTTCCATGGAAACTTCCGGATACTTTTCTTCTAAAGGCTCCTTGGTCGTAATAATATCCGAGGTTTCTCCCTGGATAAGTTTATATCGTTCTTCATCGATATAAATAACGTATTCTGAATCTTTACCTTCTTGTAAAACGACTTCTGTTTCTTCATCCATTCCTTCAATACTTTGTGTTATTTGTTTCTCTGGAACGAAAATGTCTTTAATTTGTTTAATGAATGCCATACCTGTGTTGGTTTGTGTACTAAACAATAGAATTACGGCAGCTGCAGCGGCAATTGTAATAGGAACAAACTTAGATTTCTTTTTCAAATGTTTATCCTTTCTATTCTTTTCTGGAAATAGCTCTCTGTCTAGATTATTCCAAATATCTTCTTTTAATTGATCTTGATTATCCTCAGTATGCTTTAGGATTTCTATTTTTGCTCTTTTATCCATTTGATCCATTCAAATTCCCTCCATTTCAGTCAAATGTAATTGTTTCTTTAATAGGTTTCTCCCGTTAAATAATCTTGATTTAACCGTGTTTTGGTTCAACTCTAAAATTTGTGCAATTTCTCTTTCAGAAAAGCCTTTTATATATTTTAATAAAATTGGTATTCGGTATAAGTCCGACATGTTTTGTATGATCTCGTATAAATCCGTTACATTTTCTTTAGAATGTTCCATTAGTTGTGTATAGTGCTCATTTAGAGCCGTGTTAATCGGACTATTTTTCTTTTCTTTATTTAAAAGTCGATTGCATTCATTGACTAAAATGCGGTAGAACCAAGCATTAAAAGAAAGTGCAGTATCGTAAGAAGATATATTACGGTAAACACGAATAAAAGCTTCCTGTACAGCATCTTTTGCATGTTCATCATTTCGTGTAATAGCCTTAGCGGTACGAATAGCATAACTTGCATACTCATCATATAAGCTCCGAAAAGCATCCTTATTTCCTTTTTTTATTTCCCTTATAATATCTTCGTGCATATGAATTGTTCACTCCTTCCGTAAATAATGTCTTCAATATATATACCCTTCAAACGTTTGAAAAGTTGAGAGGAAAATAAAAAAACTGCTTAAAGTTGTCCTTTAAGCAGTTTTATATTTATTTAAACCAACCCTTCTCCTTAAACCGAGAAATAGCTTCTATTCGGTTGCCTACATCTAATTTATCTAATATAACAGATATATAGTTTCGGACAGTTCCCGTAGTGAGGTATAGTTCCCCTGCAATTTCCTTTGTGCTTTTCCCATCTGCAATCAATTCAAGTACTTGGCTTTCGCGCTCGGTTAAAGGATTATCCTCTTCAAACGCAATATCTACTAATTCAGGAGCGTATATACGACGACCATCCATAATCGTACGAATAGAATTAGCAAGTTCTTCACTAGGACTATCTTTAAGCAAATACCCACTAACCCCAGCTTTTCGAGCACGCTCAAAATAACCAGATCTTGCAAAAGTCGTTAAAATAATCACTTTGCAATTTTCCTCTTTTAATTCTTCTGCAGCATCCAATCCACTTTTTACTGGCATTTCAATATCCATAATACAAATATCAGGCTGCAATTGATGGATTAGCTTAAGAGCTTCCTCTCCATTATTCGCTTTTCCCACAACCTCCATATCTTCTTCTAGATCAAGAAGTGAACCAAGGGCACCAAGCACCATTCGTTGATCTTCTGCAATTACAATTCGAATCATTTGTTATTCCTCCTGTCTCGATTGCTGAATCACATTTGGCACACGTATATTAAGAGTTGTTCCATTTTTCGTGTGAATGTCGAAACTACCATTTACAAATTCTAATCGTTCTTTAATGCCTCGTAATCCATGTCCTTTAGACCAATCCTTTTCCAAAACCAAACCAGTGCCATTGTCATGAATTTTGAGCAAGGTTTCTTTTGCAGATTGTTTAATAGATATAGAACAAGAGGTAGCATTACTATGTTTCACAACATTCGTTACGGCTTCTTTTAGACACATACTTAGTACGTTTTCGACAAGGAGGGGAGTTTTCACTAGTTCCGCTGTCCCGCTTACTTTACAATCGATCTGTGCGGCTAGTAAAATTTGCTTCACGCGAAATAGTTCCTCTTCAAGTTTTGTACCACGCATATTTGTCACAAGTTCTCGTACTTCCTTTAAAACTGAGCGGGCAGTTTGGTTAATATCATTAATTTCATTTTTTGCAGCTTCCGGATTTTTTTCGATTAGCCTGCTCGCTAAATCACTTTTCAAACCTATAAGTGATAGTTTTTGTCCTAGTGTATCATGTAAATCCCGAGCGATACGTTCTCTTTCTTCAATAATGATATATCGGGAAATACGTTTTTGTGCGTCCTCCAGCTGACCTTCTAATACTTCGCGTTTGTTTCGATTGTATGTATTGAATGGCAATAAAATCACACCGATTAAACAGATGATGAGGAAGGGCATGTGCGAAAGGAAGAGCTCCATTTGTGTAAAGAAACCAATTATAACTGCTGTGATCATTGCTACTAAATGAATACTGTAAATGACAAAAAAGTTTGCTTTTTGTTGAATATTCCCAATAAAAAAAGATAAAAAGATAGAAAAATAAATATATCCATATAAAAAAGTCATACTGACACTTATGGCGATTTCTACAAATACGCATATATAGAGAAGTATGCCCTTCGATGTGAAAGATGACCGATAAACAATAAAAAATAATAGCGTGAGTATTAAACCAATTATTATTTCAAGTTGACTAGATGACTTAAAAATAAAGAAGAAAGGAAAAATACAAAAAACAATCCAAGCATAAATACTTAACCAAGGATATTTAGGGAATACTTGATACCATTTTGTCAATTGCTACACCTCTATTGGTTCCATATAATTCTTATTATATAGGAAAAACCATTCCTTTTTAACTGGGAATGGTTTTTCCTGTAAATTATTTTCCGTCGAAGCTTGCATTTTTGGAATGTAATTTAACGTTCGCTTTAGGGTTCTTTAGTAAGTGTTTAATTTCTTTAAAGCTGACAAAGTTTTTATTTGCTTCATCGTACAGACGGAAGCGAATAGATTGTAAGCTCGTACGTAGATTAATCGTAGTTGCCTTTTGTAAAGGTGGTGTCGATTCATGCGCAATCTCTAAATTGTAATTAGGAACACGAGGGCTTAGATGATGCACATGATGGAATCCTATATTTCCAGTTACCCATTGTAATACTTTTGGTAATTTGTAATAAGAGCTTCCATCAACCGCAGCTTTTACATAATCCCATTCTGATTCATCTTCAAAATAAGAATCTTCAAATTGATGTTGGACGTAGAATAACCATATTCCAAGTGATCCAGCAACGAAAAGAATCGTACCTTGGATAATTGCAAATGCTTGCCATCCGATTAACCAAATCATTAGGGAGTAAATAACAATGACAGAAATATTGATCAAGTATGTGTTGTTACGTTCTTTAGGACGAGCATCTTTACGGTTAACTCGATTGCTAACTAAGAATAATAATGCTGGCCCTAGACCAAACATTACGATTGGATTACGGTATAGACGATAAGAAAGTCGTTTCATTGGAGTTGCTTCTATATATTCTTCAACTGTCATCATCCATATATCACCGACACCGCGTTTATCTAAATTTCCACTTGTAGCATGGTGTATATTGTGTTCACGTTTCCATTTCTCATAGGCGAATAAAGTGATAATTCCAGTGATGGTACCAGTAATGTTGTTTGCTTTCTTATTCTTGAAGAACGAACCGTGTGTACAGTCATGAAAAATAATGAAAATACGAACAACAAAACCTGCAGCGACAACTGAAATTGCGACAGTCAACCAAATAGATACATCTAGGCTTAGGTAAGCTAAAAACCAAAGGATAAAAAATGGTGGGATTGTATTTATAAGCTGAAAAACACTCTTTTTCAACTCGGAATTTTCAAATGGCTTAACATTTTTGCGTAGCTCAAGCGTTTTTTCTCTGCTCATTGTATTCCTCCTAATAATAATCATTACCATAACTATAAGGAAATTACCCAATTAGGAGTAGGCATAAACGTCAAGTCATAAACATGACAAGTGTCATATAGGCGAATATATATAGAAGGATGAAAAGAAAAAAAACTGACCGAAAAAATTCGGCCAGCTTTTACTAATATTATTAGCGATCACGTTTCAATAAACGTATTGTCTCATCAAATTCTTTATCAATTTCAGCATTTGGTTTGTAAGTCATTAAGCTTACTACCACTGCAACGATTAAGGCTAAAACGAAACCTGGAACGATTTCATATAAAGCACTTGAAAGAGTCTCATTTGTTCCCCAGATTACTACAGTTACTGCACCAACAACCATACTTGCTAACGCACCGGTTGAAGTAATTTTTCTCCAGTAAAGAGTTAATAGGATAACTGGACCAAATGCTGCCCCAAAACCTGCCCATGCAAATGATACAAGTTTCAAGATGGTTGAATTTTGATCCCATCCAATTGCCAATGCAATAACAGATACAACAAGTACTGCCAAACGTCCATATAATACATACGTTTTGTCTGATGCATCCGTTTTAATAACTGCTTTGTATAAATCTTCAATTAATGCAGACGATGTAACGATTAATTGAGAAGAAATAGTACTCATAACTGCTGCTAAGATAGCTGCAAGCATAATACCAGCAATAAATGGATGGAATATAATTTGACCTAGCGCGATGAAAACAGTTTCAGGATTTTCTAAACTTAGTTCTGGATGTTGTTGATAGTAAGCAACTCCAACCAAAGCAGTAGCAATGGCTCCACCTAAGCTTAAAATCATCCATCCAATACCGATACGACGTGCTTGTTTTGTTTCTTTAACAGAGCTAATTGCCATGAATCGAACAATAATATGGGGTTGTCCGAAATAACCAAGACCCCAAGCAACCGCGGAAATTCCACCTACTAAAGTAGTTCCTGCGAAAAGACTTAGATGTGTAGGGTTCACTGCCTTAATAGACTCAATTGTTTCTCCTAATCCGCCTGTTGTAAATACTCCTACAATAGGTACAGAAATTAATGCTAAGAACATTAGAAGACCTTGAAGGAAATCCGTATAACTAACTGCCAGGAAGCCACCGAATAACGTATAGGCAACTGTTACACCTGAAACAATTAGAAGACCAGTGTGGTAATCTAAACCAAATGAGCTTTCAAAGAAAACTCCACCTGATACCATTCCTGATGAAACGTAAAACGTGAAAAATAATAAAATAATTAGACCTGAAGCAATACGTAGTAAACGTGAAGATTGCTTTAAACGGCTTTCTAAATAACTAGGAATTGTAATAGAGTCATTTGATACTTGTGTGTAAACACGTAATCTAGGTGCAACGAATAACCAGTTTAAGTAAGCACCTATCGTTAATCCGATTGCAATCCAAGCTTGACCCATACCTGAAAGATAAATAGCTCCAGGTAATCCCATTAATAACCAACCGGACATATCTGCAGCCCCTGCACTTAATGCAGTTACAGCTGGACCGAGTGAACGACCGCCGAGCATATAATCGGTTAAATTGGTAGTTTTCTTGTAAGAATACCACCCGATAACAAGCATTGCTACCATATAAATAATTATGGCTGTAAGTTGATAAGCTTCTGATGACATAAGCATCCCTCCCAATGTCATCATAACATGCCAAGTAATCGGTTTCATTAGTTTTTAATTATTACCAAACATTTCTTTTATTTATTGATGTTAAAATAGACTTAGAAGAGGAGGTTTTTCTTTTGAAATTTTTTCATACAGCAGATTGGCATTTAGGCAAATTAGTGCAAGGTATATATATGACGGAAGAACAACGATTTGTTATACATCAATTGATAGAAGCTATTGATATAGAGAAACCAGACGCTGTAATAATTTCAGGTGATTTATATGATCGGGCGGTTCCTCCTATGGAGGCAGTAAATTTACTAGATGAACTGCTAGCGGAGATAGTTTTAAAACGAAAAACACCTGTATTAAGTATTGCTGGAAATCATGATAGTCCATCTCGTCTAAACTTTGGCAGTAAGCTAATGAAAGATTCGGGATTATATATAGTAGGCCAATTAACTGAAGAACTAAAATCTGTCATTCTGAATGATGAATATGGAGAAGTACATTTTCATCTAATCCCATATGCTGATCCTTCTCAAGTGCGACATTTATTTGATGATGACACGGTAACTAATCATCAGGAAGCTATGAGGAGAATTGTAGAAGAAATCGATAAAACGCTAGATTTAACGAAAAGGCATGTGTTTGTTGGACATGCATTTGTCACTGCACGTGGGCAGCAAGAAGAGAATACGAGTGATTCAGAACGTCCATTGGCAATTGGAGGAGCTGAATATGTAGATGCTGCGCTTTTTAAAAACTTTTGCTACACGGCACTTGGCCATCTTCATCAAGCCCATTATGTATTAAATGAAACAATACAATATGCAGGCTCTCCATTAAAATATTCGATTTCAGAGGAACTCCATAAAAAAGGGTATTTTATAGTTGAGTTAGACCAACAAGGTAAGGTTACGGTAGAAAAACGTTTGCTAGTTCCAAATCGTGATATGAGAACAATAGAGGGTTATATGCAAGACATTTTGCATCATCCGGTGAGCCAAGACTTTGTATTTGTAAAATTACTCGATGAAACGCCTATTTTATCTCCAATGGAACAGATTAGAACCGTTTATCCAAATGCGATGCATGTTGAAAGAAAAGGTTTTATGTCAAATACCACGAATGAAAAAGAACAAGTAAGTCGTCGAAAAACAGACGATTTTACTCTGTTTCAATCTTTTTATACCGAAGTAAGTGGAAAAGAGCCATCTGATGAAACAGAAAACTTATTCAAGGAAATATTAGAAGGCTTAATGATAGAGGAACGTGAAGGGGGGATCAAAGTATGAAGCCGCTTCAGCTAAAAATGACCGCATTTGGTCCATATAAATCGACCGAAACGATAGATTTTAATGAGCTGCAGAACAATCATCTTTTTGTTATCTCCGGAGCTACAGGAGCAGGAAAAACTACTATATTCGATGGAATATGCTTTGCATTATATGGATTAGGAAGCGGAGAGGATCGTCGTGATACGAAAATCATGCGCAGTGATTTTGCAACAGATGATACACATACTTCCGTGGAATTAACATTTGAAATGCATCAACGTACATATCGGATATTGCGGCAGCTTCCACATGTGAAAAAAGGAAATAAAAGCGCAACTGGTGAACGCTACGAATTTTTTGAAGTGAACGAAACGGGTGAAATTCCTGTTGTTGACCGTCAAATTGTGTCAGAAATCAATAAAAAGGTAGAAGATATTATTGGACTAACACAGGATCAATTCAGTCAAATAGTTATGCTACCTCAAGGGGAGTTTAGGAAGTTACTTACTTCCCAAACAGAAAACAAGGAAGCTATATTACGTAAAATCTTTAAAACAGAGCCATACAAAATGATAAGTGAGAAACTAAAGGAGAAAAAACTACTAGCAGAAGCAGAATTGAAAAAAGAAGAATTAGCTCGAAACAGCTATACGGAACAAATCGTTGCTTCATTCCCAACTCGAGATTCAAGCATTTTTCAACTAATCGATTCGGGTAATTTTAACATTGTTCAGCTAGTGGAAGCTTTAAAAGAAGAAATCAACTATTATGAAAAGAAAGTTCAACTAGACGAGACGATATACAGAGAAGCATGTGAAAAACACGCAAACAAACAGAACGATTACTACGAAGCAAAAGCAGTAAATGATAGATTTGTAGAGCTTGAAGCAAAAGAACAAAGCCTTAAAAACTTACAAAACCAGTCAGAAGAGTATGCAGACAAGCAATATCGATTAGAAGCAGCTGAGAGGGCAAGTTCTATTGAACATATGGAAACTTACTTTAGGGACTCAGAGCAAGAAGTTGATAAGAAATCGAAGCTATTAGAATTAGCTAAACTAGAGATTTTGGAAGCAGAAGAAAACGTAAAACAAGTAGAAATTGAGTATACGTTAGAAGCAAATAAAAAAGAAGAACGTGAAAAAAGTGTGGAAGCACTTATTCGTTTAAATTCTTTTATGCCTTTGTTAGAGGAGCTCGAATCTAAGGGAAACGAGATGCTTGATTACCAAAATCGTATGAATGAACTAAGAGGTCAAGTGACTACTATGACAAATCTATTTCTCGAAGAAAAAGAAGTCTTCGCTTCGCTTAAAAAAGAAATAGAAAAGCTAGAAGCGCTTGTAGAACCACTAGACTATGAAGTGCAACGGCTAACGAAATTGCAAACAAATAATAGTATGTTGCAAGACTTTGTAAAAGGTGAACAACTTTTTCTGAACCTAACAAAAGAGGAAAATATTCAAAAACAACTTTTCTTAGATTTGCAAGAAGCTTATAAGGAAGAAGAAAGTAAGTGGTTAAGCAACCAAGCTAGTATGCTTGCATCGAAGCTCGTGGAAGGAGAAGCCTGCCCAGTTTGTGGAAGTACGGAACATAAAGTGTCACGTACAGAAGTACATGATGAAGCTGTAAATCAAGATGAATTGCAAAAATTAAAAGACCAGTTAGGTAAGCAAGAATCGTTGTTTTGGACGGTTCGTACAAAAAAAGAAACTGCTGAAGAAAATTATTTGAAAATGCAGAAGCAGTTAGAAGAACTTCACCTTACTATTCTTGAAGCGCCAAAACTAGCAAAAGATGTTGAACTACTAGAATTAGAAATTGTAAGTCTCCGACAACAAAAAGAAAAGCTGGCAGTTTTACGAAATCCTTATAAGGCGAGTGTTCAAAAGGTTGAGAAGTTAGAGCAAGATAAAATAAATGCCGAAGTTACCTATCAACAACAAAAAGGCATGTATGAGCAAGCAAAAGCAGTGTATGATTCCAAAAAAGCATCTATTCCATCATACATTTCCAACTTGCAGGAGCTTACAGAGCAAATAAAGGAAGCAACCAAGTATAAGGAACAATTAGAAAATTCCTGGGCTCAAATACAAAATCAGAAACAACTTGCGGTTGAAGCATTCACTAAAGCCCAGCTTGCTGTAGGACATGCTTCCAATTCACTCCATGAAGCAAAAGAAAAAAGAGATAAGGCCAAAGTTCAGTTGATTGAAGGTTTATCTAAGGCTGGCTTTGAGACAATCGAATTGTATACGGCGGCGAAAATGTCTGAATCAGAAAGACAAATCTTAAGGGATCAGTGTAATGCATATACACAAGCACTTCATACATTTACGGAACAAGTAAAAGAAAGTCGGGAGCAGCTTGCAAACAAAATAAAAGTAGAGCTAGCGCCGTTAGAAGAAGAGTTAGTTACACTTAAGATTGCATATGAAGAAGCATTAAATATCCTTAATAGTTCGAAGGAATACGCAAAAGCTGGCCTAGAAATAGAGCAAAAGATTAACACCGCAAGCTCTCGGATTACGAAGCTGGAGCAACAGTTAGGACGTATTGTAGACTTATATGATGTGCTTAGGGGACAAAATCAGTCTAAAGTTTCATTTGAGCGATATGTGCTAATTGAATATTTGGAGCAAATTGTACAGGCTGCTAATGAACGGCTAAAGCATTTATCCGGTGGTCAGTATTACTTGATCAGAAGCGAAAGACAAGAAACACACGGTAAGCAAAGTGGGCTTGGATTAGATGTATATGATGCTTATACAGGACAAACAAGAGATGTAAAGACGCTATCAGGTGGCGAAAAATTCAATGCATCGCTATGCTTGGCTTTAGGCATGGCAGACATTATCCAAAGTTTCCAAGGTAGTATTCGTATTGATACGATGTTTATTGACGAAGGATTTGGCTCCTTAGACGAAGAATCCCTTAACAAAGCAATTGATACATTAATTGATTTACAAAAATCAGGTCGGATGATCGGCGTGATTTCACATGTTGCTGAACTAAAGGCAGCAATACCTGCAATTTTAGAAGTAGAGAAGCTAAAAGAGGGTTATAGTAAAACTAGATTTGTTATTAAATAGTTGTTATAAAAAAGTGAGTCCTACGCGTGGACTCACCTTTTCTATATAGAAGAGGAAAGGTTATCCGAAGCTTACTGCTCGCTTTCCGCGGGCGAGGCCGAGCCGCTTGGGCTTATTTTGGACCCGTTAATTTTCGTTCCAGGCGGACGCTTTCCCGCCGGCATGGCTTCAGCCGCTTCCCTTGCTCCTCCGCAAAGCTCGTCGGAAAAAACAATGCTCCTGCGCAAGCTCGTCGCAAAAATTAATTTCACTACGCTCAGTCCAGGGTCTTCAGCTCATGCACCTGCCGCTTCGCTTTCGGTGCAGAAAACATTTGCTATTCCGACTGGAGTCGCCGCCATCCACTCGCGGAAAGGGAGCTGTTTCAACGATTTTCTTATTTATCGGACGACATGAAAGTGTTCGTAAGGTTAACTGCTATTAATCTGTCATAGGCAAAATTAATAGATATTCCAAAGAAAAGTATTATTACCATCAGCGGAATTTAGTAGAGAAGACGGATAGCGACCGAAATTGCATCTTCGAGAGCTTGCAATATGAATAAGAAAACAACTATTCTTTAGTTATCCAAAACAGTAGTATGTAGTTTCCAAAAGTTGCAAGAGAGCGACGGACAGACGAACGCCACAGAATTACCGAAAAAAGAGGGGAGGGTCGTGACACTAGTCACGACCCTCCCCTCTAAAAATTGACACGGTAATGTTATAGAAAGTCTGTGCAAAACACTCTGGAAAAGTTTGAAAGCAGGTATGCTTTTAAAAATATGGTTGCACTTTTCTTAATTTATATATGTCCTTAAAAAGCAGTTAATAGTTATAAATTATTTCTAAAAATTCTTCTTCATTGTTAACACCTAGCATGTCAAATGCTGAGTATCCTTCAGGGTCTAATTCCGTTGGATTAGCACCATATTCATAAAGAACGGATGCCATATAATAGTTTTCATAATTTATAGAAGCGGTTAATGCATTGGAATACAAATCAGCAGTGTTTGGGTCTGCTCCTGCCTGTAATAATATTTCGGCAATTTCATCATTACCCTCATAGATCGCAAGAAGAAGTGCCGTTGTTTCCTCAGAATCTTGTTCTTCTAAATTCACACCTTCTTCAATGAGCTGATTGACAGTTTCTGTATCAGCATCTATAACTGCTTGCATTAAAGGAGTTTGAGAGTAGTCACTATAGGAAAATGAATCATCTGTAAATGTTTCGCCTAAAGTGCTTCCGGAAAATAAGTTTGCATACGTGAATGTTCCGGCAGTTACAAGAGCGATAACTCCGATATAAACTGCAAAGAAAATGCCAACTAACGCTCCAATACCTAACGCTATTTTGGTTGAATTAGAGTAATACGAAGGTGTTCCATTAACTTGCATAAATTTTCCTACTGCTTGAATTCTTTTTGGAATTAGCGGATGACTAGAAAATACCTCACTTAACCAAACAGCTACATTCGATTCTGTATGGATTTGTTCCAAATAAGCATCTTCGTTTACTTCTTTATATAATTTTTTTCCTACTCCAAGAATCGTAAGTGCTTGCTTAGCTGCCTCACCATTTTGAATATGATAAGCTGCTTCCCGATCACATGTGTACTCACATGAACGACTGTATGCTTGTGAAAGATAGGGAATAAACTGGGCAGGCATGATTAAAATATTTTTCCATACATGTCTACGTTTCACATGAGACAGCTCATGCGCAATGATAAAATCTAATTCCGCTTCTCCTTTTTCTCTAGCAAGCTCAAATACTTCTGAATAAATGACTACCATGTTTCTACCAAGAAATCTCGTTGCAAATGCATTGAATGCACCTTCTGAATGGATGACAAATACATCGGGGACCTTTTTTATATTCATCTTAGAGCTTAATTGTACAACACGCTCATAAACATCAGGGAATTGCTTTTCACTTATTCGTATTCCATTCCCACGGATGGAACCTAGCATAATAGCATTTGCATATAGTAGAATGGCCAAAATTACAAGTAAAATAGCAATTCCAAATAGAGAAGCGATAGCAAATATGTATATAAAAACACTAAAAATGATGCTAAGTATAAAATAAATCAGTTCTCTATTTGATCTTAATTCTTTCGATGCCAATTTTTATTCCTCCTCTTAAAATATTTATAAATCTACCAAATTATGTGATTGTAGTCAATGAGAATTGTTGGCTATCACACATTTACCCGATTTAACATATTATTTTTACAAGAGGTGGTGAAAAATGCGCGATGAAAAAGAGGTCGTCCAATACGATCCTTATGAAACGGAACAACAAGAATGGAAGAAACAACAAGTAAAAGAAAGAGCAAAGCAACTACTCACGATTATCTCTCCTATCCTTATTTTATTTCTATGGGAAGTTTGTTCTCGAACGGGAATACTGGATATTCGGTTTTTCCCTCCTCCGTCTGCAATTATGTCTACATTTTTCGATTTGGCAACGAGTGGACTATTATGGACGCATATATCGGTCTCCCTATATAGAATTGCAGCAGGCTTTTTATTAGGTGTGATTCCAGGAATCGTTATCGGATTGCTTATGGGATTATATGCACCTATTCGTCATTTTATCTCCCCGATTATAATGGCTTTTATGCCAATACCTACGCTAGCACTACTTCCTATTATAATTATTCTCTTTGGGATTGGAGATTTTTCAAAAGTAGTAACGATTGCAGGTAGCGTATTTTTCCCAGTTGTTATCAATACAGTAGCGGGAGTAATCAACATAGAAAAGGTGCATTTAGATGTTGCCAAAAATTACGGAGCAAGTCCGAAAGACTTTTTCTTCAAAATAGCTTTTCCCGGTGCACTTCCTGTCATGCTAGAAGGTATTCAAATGGGGCAGGCAATTGCACTGCTCACAATAGTGGCAGCGGAAATGATGGGAGCTACATCAGGAATTGGGTATTTAATATGGACTTCTTATAAGGCATTCATGCTAAAAGAGATGTTTGTTGGGTTAGTGCTCATTTCATTTTTTGGTTTTCTATTTTCCCTCTTCTTACGTGGGCTACAAAAGAAGATTGTCCCATGGAGGTGAGTTGTTGAGTAATCCTATTAAAATATCGATAGAGAATTTAACAAAAGTTTTTTATAAAAAAGATAACAGTGTAACAGCGGTTAAAAATGTATCGCTTCAAATAGAAGAGGGAGAATTTGTCTGTTTGGTTGGGCCGAGTGGCTGTGGCAAGACAACATTATTAAGAATATTGGCTGGATTAGAATCACCAAGCTCTGGCTCTTTCAAAATTGTGTCTGATTCAGGAGAAAGGCCTCTACAATCAATGGTTTTTCAAGAAAAAGGTGTAATTCCTTGGTTAACAGTGAAAGAGAATGTTGCCTTCGGACTTAACATGAGAAATTTACCGAAGGATTTTGTACAAAAACAAACAAATTATTATTTAGAAAAAGTAGGATTAACTAACTTTTCCAGGCTGTATCCAAAAGAAATTTCTGGGGGAATGAAACAACGGATTAGCATTGCCAGAGCATTTGCGAACGATCCAGAAATTTTACTGATGGATGAACCTTTTGCAGCACTAGATGAGCAAAACAAATTTATTTTACAGGAAGAATTACTATCGATATGGTCTGAAACGAAAAAAACAGTGTTATTTATTACACATAGTATTGACGAAGCTTTGCTATTGAGCGATCGCATCGTATTAATGAGTGCTCATCCAGGTGAAATTATCAATGAAATTAAAGTACCTGTACCACGGCCTAGAACGATGGAACAAGTGCGAGCAAACGCAGAGATGGCAGAGCAGTTTATTACTATTTGGAATCACTTGCAGCAGGAAGTACAAAAATCAAGAAGATAAGGGAGGAAGTTTGTGAAAAAACGTTGGTTGATACTACTCGCATCGATAATTCTTTTGTTGGGTGCGTGTTCTTCTAATGGAAAAAATAGTGGAGATGGAGTGAATGATGATGTAGATAAAAATAATCCATCCGGTGATTTGGCACCATTAGAAGAGAAAGTAAAAGTTATTATTGCCGAGGATGGAGCAGCATCTGGAGCAGGATTTTATATTGCAAAAGAAAAAGGATACTTTGAAGACTATAATATTGAAGTAGAATTTGCACAGTTTGCTAACAGTGATGAAATGTTACCAGCCCTTGCATCTGGTGATGTAGATATTGCAGGAGGAGTATCAACTGCGTCGTTCTTCAATGCTATTGCACAAGGAATAGACGTAAAGATCATTGCAGATAAAGGGCATAATGTACCAGGGAAATCGTACTTTACATTTGTAATTGGTAATCATATGAAAGATGAAATCAAGGAATATAAAGACTTTAAAGGCAAACGAATTGCAATCTCCTCTAAAAATTCGATTGATGAATATATATATTTGGAAATGCTAAAGCATGCAGGACTTACACCAGATGATGTGGAATTTGTATTACTTGCAGACTTTGGAAGTATGTTAGGGGCAATTGAAAATGGTTCGATAGATGCTGCACTTCAAATTGAGCCACTTATTGCACAAGGAATTGAAAATGGATTCCACGAACGTTTTGGAGATGCAACAGATTACGCACCGGAATCTCAAATTGCCATGGTACTTGGATCACCACAGTTCATGAATGAGGAAAAAGATGTATCACTACGATTCATGGCAGCTTATTTAAAAGGAGTTCGAGATTATAATGATGCATTCGTTAAGGGAGAAGGAAAAGCAGAAATAATTGATATTATGACACAGCATACATCCTTAAAAGATCCAGCCCTTTGGGAAAAAGTATTTGTAACTGGTCTTGATCCAGATGGAAAAATGTTTTTAGATGATGTGAAAAAACAGTATGATGCATATAAAGCAAACGGTGCAATAGATGGGGATGTTGACTTCGATAAGGCGGTAGATACATCCGTCACCGAAAAGGCCGTTGAGATTTTAGGGGAATACGATAAATAAAACGCCCAATAAGCATTGGGCGTTTTTTTATAAAATGGTATACAATGAGGAAATATCGAATGGTAAAAGAGGTGCGTAGGATGGTAAGTGTTTTAGTAGACGCAGATGGATGCCCGGTAGTAGATCTAACAATTGATATAGCAAGGAAATTTGATTTAAAGGTAACACTGCTGTGTGATACTGCTCATTATATGCAAAGAGAAGGAGCAGAAACAATCATGGTATCAAAAGGTGCAGATGCGGTCGATTTTGTATTAGTGAATAAAGTGAACAAGGGAGATATCGTTGTTACACAGGATTACGGCCTTGCGGCAATGGTATTAGCAAAACAAGGCTTTGCAATTGATCAAAATGGTCGCTGGTATACACCTGAAAATATTGATCAGCTATTAAACAGCCGCCACATCTCAAAGAAAATTAGACAAGCGGGAGGACGCTTAAAGGGGCCAAAAAAGCGTCAAAAAGAAGATAATGAAAAATTTGAGGCAAGTTTCAACAGACTATGTGCACATGTGTTAAATAAATAATACCTAATCAAATTCATCTTTTATTCTAATTCCTAAATTAGGATTATTGACGAAGATTCCGTTTGGTTTTAGGTTTAGTGCTTGTTTCATTTCTACTTCGTTTACAATCGTATATAGATAAATTTGAAGGCCATTTTGTTGGACTTCTTGAATAAAATCTGTCGTCACAGAGTTAAGATTAGCTCCAATACCACTTGCATAAGAACGTAAGCGATTATACTCTTGGACCGAAAGAGCAGCAGCTTCCTCCTTGAAACTATATAACTTAATAAGAGGAAGCCTCGGTTCAAGCTGATGGACTTTTGTTAAGCTATCCTCATTAAAGGATTCAATAATAACTTTAGGTAAGCCTTCATTTACATGAATCAGCTTATATTGTTTTAGCAATGCAAGCAGTTTTGCTTCCATCCCAACATAAATCCCTGGTGATTTCATTTCTATGTAATAATTCACATCATCTCCAAAATGCAAAAAGATTTCCTCTAATGTAGGCACCTCTAAATTTTCAAATTGTTTATTTGCTAGGTCTGGACAGGTACGATTAAACGATTGTCCTGCATTTAATTGTTTTAATTCTTCTAAAGTGTATTCTTTTACAAACCCATTTCCATCTGTAGTGCGATCTACTTTCTCATCATGCATGGCAACCAATACTCCATCTTTTGTCATTTGCAAGTCTATTTCAATATAAGTAGCCCCTGCCTGTTTTGCTGCTTCATAGGCAAGAATCGTATGTTCAGGAGTATATGCGGATGCTCCTCGATGAGCAATGAGGATGGGTTCCTCTACAGGTAAAGGAGCTTTACTAATTTCACTTATGCCACAAGCGGCTATTAACAAGAAGAGTGTAAGAATCACAGGAAGTCTCTGCATAAAAAACCTTCTTTCAGGAAAAAACAATAGATGTCAATTAAAGAAACGTATATTTATACTATTGTTTATAAAGACAAACAAGAAGTATTTATTGCAAACTTGTTTCTTTTTTGATAATACAAAGAAAACAATTTATTTAACAAATACCCGATTTTTTGATATATTAAAACGAATGGACAAATTTTAGAAAAGGTGGAGTAAAAAATGGACACACATGCATACAGAGTATTACTTTACTATAAATATGTCCCAATTGAAGATCCAGTAACATTTGCACAAGAACACCTTGCTGCTTGTAAGGAAATTGGGTTAAAAGGGCGTATTTTAGTATCAAATGAAGGAATTAACGGAACATGCTCGGGAACAATAGAGCAAACCGATGCTTACATGAACATGATGAAAGCGGATGAACGTTTTGCGGACATGGTGTTTAAAATAGATGAAGCAGAAGGACATGCATTCAAAAAAATGCACGTTCGACCTAAAAAGGAAATTGTACATTTAGGATTAGAAGAAGATATTAACCCGAATAAATTAACAGGTAAATATTTATCTCCTAAAGAATTTTTTGAGCAAATGCAAGCGGAAGATACAGTAGTAATCGATGCTCGTAATGATTATGAATTTGATTTAGGGCATTTCCGTGGAGCAATTCGTCCAGAAATTCGCAATTTCCGCGATTTACCTGAATGGATTCGTGACAATAAGGAAATGTTCGAAGGTAAAAAAGTTCTTACGTATTGCACTGGCGGAATTAGATGTGAAAAATTCTCTGGTTGGTTAGTACGCGAAGGTTTCGAAGACGTAGGTCAACTACACGGTGGTATCGCAACTTACGGGAAAGATCCAGAAGTTCGCGGTCAGCTATGGGATGGACAAATGTACGTATTCGACGAGCGAATTGCTGTTCCAATCAATCAAGTAGAACACGTTGTTGTTGGGAAAGATCATTTCACTGGTGAGCCATGTGAACGCTATGTTAACTGTGCAAACCCAGATTGTAATGACAAAATTTTATGTTCGGAAGAAAACGAACATAAATACCTACGCAGCTGTTCACATGAGTGCCGAGTGCACCCACGTAACCGCTACATCGTAGAACACAATTTATCAGAAGAAGAAGTAGAAGCAAGACTAGCTGCGATTGAAGAAACAGTATAATAACAATCCAAATCCCACGCACCCTCAAAGCGTGGGATTCTTTATTGTAGAAATGCTACTGGATGAGTTACTGGATGATTGTTACAGGGTTGTTACTGGTGCCAGGCACCAGTAACAACCCTGTAATAAAGGATGAGGTTTGGGGTATATACTATTAGAATAGAGGGAATTCGTCTTGTGATAGCGAAAGGTATCTAGAGTTCGTTTTATATTTATAAACAATTGAATGGGGGAGACGTAATGGCAATCGAAGTGAAGAGAATTTCAGATTTGAAAGAAGTCGACGTAACCAAACTAATTCAAGAAAGCGAAAAAGAAGGATATCGATTCGTATCTAGACTAGCAAGTAAATATGAAGATGGTACGAGAAGATTCACCGAACAAGGAGAGGCCATTTATGGGGTATGGGAAGACGGGGAGATAGTAGCAATCGGCGGGCTAAGACAAAGTATAAAAAGCTCTGAAGAGCAATCCGCTCGATTGCTTCGCTTCTACACATTACCAGAACACCGTCGAAAAGGCATCGGAAGTGAGCTATGTAAAGTGATTGCAGAAAATGCAAAAGGACAGTTTAAAGAGATTACTACTAAAACAGAATCCGCAAAGGCAGATGCTTTTTATCGAGCGAATGGGTTTGCATTTGAAGATCGTTCGCCTGATATAACGCATGTACTGAGCTTGGAATAGAGAGGGTTTACAACTATGAATACACAACAATTGATAGAGAAATTTCCTTTGATTAAGGAAATGCAAAATACAGAGGAGGTCATTTGGTTCAATCCGAATCAAACAAAGACGTCTGAAGCACTTCCAAACATAAAAGTAACAAGTGAGATGGTACAGGATGCAAGTGATCGATTAGAGCGATTTGCTCCTTATTTACAAATTGCTTTCCCGGAAACAGCAAAAGCGAATGGGATTATTGAGTCGCCACTTGTTGCTATTCCTGAAATGGCATCCGCTTTAAAGGAATTATTTCAAACTAACTTTACTGGAGAGCTTTTATTAAAATGTGATAATGCCCTGCCCATTTCTGGTTCCATTAAGGCCAGAGGAGGCATTTATGAAGTGCTTAAAATTGCAGAGACACTTGCAATTCGGAAAGGCTTATTAACGCCAAAGGACGATTATGGAGTTCTTGCTAATGATGCATTTAAAAAGTTTTTCTCAGAATACTCAATTGCTGTTGGATCAACAGGAAACTTAGGTCTAAGCATTGGAATAATGAGTGCAAAGCTAGGTTTCCGAGTAACCGTGCATATGTCGAGTGATGCAAAGCAATGGAAAAAGGACCTGCTAAGAGAAAAAGGAGTAGAGGTCATTGAATATGCTGCCGATTATAGTTTGGCTGTAAAAGAAGGAAGAAAGCAAGCAGAACAAGACCCAAATTGCTTTTTTATCGACGATGAAAACTCCATCGACTTATTTGTAGGATATGCAGTCGCGGCAAATAGATTAAAGAAACAATTAGAGCAATTAGGAAAAGTGGTAGATGAAACCAATCCGTTATACGTTTATTTACCATGCGGTGTTGGAGGAGGTCCAGGAGGCGTTGCATTTGGCTTGAAGCTTCTATTTGGAGACCACGTTCATTGTTTTTTCGCCGAACCTACACACTCTCCATGCATGCTACTTGGTTTAATGACAGGATTACATGAAAATATCTCCGTTCATGATATTGGATTGGATAATAAAACTGCTGCGGACGGGCTTGCGGTAGGCCGTCCATCAGGATTTGTTGGAAAGACATTAGAACGACTTATAGAAGGTAGTTATACAATAAGTGATAGAACCATGCATCAGCTTCTTGCATTATTAGTCGATACAGAAAAAATTCAGCTTGAACCATCTGCTCTTGCGGGTATGACCGGTCCTATTCAGCTAGCAACACATGGAGCTAACTTACAGAACGCTATTCATATAGTCTGGGCTACTGGTGGAGGTATGGTACCTGAGAGTGAAAAGGTAACGTACTATGAAACGGGACGACAATTTCTTAATCAATAGGGTAATCTGGAATATAAATAACAAACCTACTCTCTTCGGAAAGTAGGTTTTTTGTATGTATAAATTATTTTGTTTAAAAAACATTTTGCTCTATTATATATAGAACAACTGTGTTATACTAAGAATAGAACAATGGTAAATAGGAGGTAGCATCATGTTTATAGAAATAAAGACAAATTCATCCGTGCCAATCTATTTACAACTAGCACATCAATTAATTGAAGGTATTGTACGAGGAGAGTTAAAGCCTGGTGATTCATTACCATCTGTCCGAGCTTTCGCATCTGATCTGGGTATGAATATGCACACGGTCAATAAAGCATATCATTACTTAGAAGAAAAAGAATTTATACAAATTGTCGCAAAGTCGGGTGTATTTATTCACCCCAATGGAATTTCACAAGCATCTGAAATAGAAAAACAACAACTCAAAGAACAAATGAGACCACTACTTGCAGAAGGATTAGTACTAAAGCTTTCCGAAGAAGAAATGGTAAAGATGTTACATGAGCTCGTTCAAGACATTAAGGAGGGAAAACCATGATTATTTTGTTATTCGCATTTATTCTATTATTTACAACGGTATTACAAGCATTTATGCCAAAGTTTTTAAAGCAAACAGAAGCTTTTGGTGTGTATGTACCAGAGCAATATACGAAAGAAAAAACAGTAATTCGTTTGAAAAATAAGTATACACGTGTTGTTCTACTAATAGGATTGGTTATTTTAGCAGGGTACCTATATTGGTCATTAACACAAAATCCTGCAGAAGATACATTGGCCTTGATCGGTGTAGGCGTTCAATTTGCCATGCTTTTTATAAGTATTGGCTACTATTTTATGATGCATTTACGAGTAAAAAAACTAAAAGAGCAACAAAAGTGGCTATCTGGTAAAAGTGAAGTACGCGTGGTAGATTTAAGATTTCAAGATAAGCTGAAGCTAATACCAAGAGCTGTTTTTATTGTCCCAATGATTGTGACAATTGGACTTATTATTTATACATTTATTAAATATCCTGAAATGCCAGATATGATTCCGACCCATTGGGGACCAAATGGACAGCCAGATGATTTTAGTGAAAAAACATATTTTAGTTCCGTTGCGACGCTTCTTTTACTCCTCATCATGCAAGGTATGTTCCTTATGATGAGCGAAGGAATGAGGTTTTCAGGATCTAAGATTAATCCCGCGAACAAAAAAACGTCACTTGCACAGCAGTTAGAATTCCGAAAATACACAAGTTGGTTTGCACTATTCGTCTCTATAAGCGTGACTTTGATGATGGGATATACGCATTTGCAAACTATCCATCCGGACATATCTTCTGCTTGGGTTATGTTTGCATTACCAATTACTTTTTTAGTCGTAGTATTACTTGGAGTACTCATATATACAGTTAAAGTTGGTCAAAGTGGTTCGCGTATTAAAGTGAAAGAAGATAGCCCTAATTTAGAGCATTCTATTACAGCAGTTGATGAAGACCGATACTGGAAAGGTGGAATTTTGTATTTTAATCCGGAGGACCCAAGCATTTTAGCAGAAAAACGCTTTGGGGTTGGGTGGACACTAAACTTTGGTCGTCCAGCAAGTTGGATCATTTTTTTATTACCGTTTGTTCTTATTCTCGTCATTGTACTTAATTTATAGGTTAAAAGGTCGTCTCCACATTATTGCGGAGCGGCTTTTTTAGTTAGTTGGAAATTTAGTATGCTTAGTTGGAAAAATTAGCTCTTAAGTTGGAAAATCCTGAGCTTTCGTTAGAATAAGCGAAATGTCAAAAAAGAAGCCCCCTTAAAAGGGAGCTCCAGATGATTATTCTGCGTCGAATACTTCTACTTTTTCCATTTTAGCGCCATTTGACATAGCTTTTGCTACTTCAAGACCGCTCGTTACTTTACCGAAAACAGTGTGAACACCATTTAAATGTGGTTGTGGTTCATGCACGATGAAGAATTGGCTAGAGCCAGTATCTTTTCCTGCATGTGCCATAGATAGGCTTCCAGCTTCATGTTTATGAGGGTTGCCAGCTGTTTCACATTTAATCGTTTTGCCACTACCGCCCATGCCTGTCCCAGTTGGGTCTCCACCTTGACTTACAAAGCCAGGAATAACACGGTGGAATACTACTCCGTTATAAAATCCGCTGTTTGCTAACTCTTCAAAGTTTGCTACTGTGTTTGGTGCTTCATTTGGGAATAAATCAAATTCGATTTTTTCGCCTGAATCCATTAAAATATATCCTTTTTTCGCCATTCAAAACACTCCTTTTTCAAATAAATCCTTATAAGTATAGCATGTACTATATGCATTTTCCAAAAACAGAGGACGCACAGAAAGATAAAAATGGTTATGACAACAATAAATATTAAAGCAGCGATAACAGGTTCTATTTATTCTAATTAAATCATCTTTTTATTATAGTGCTTGATATTTTGAAAGGGAATATTCTAACTAAGTCATTAGGAACAATACATTAAAACACTCTAGTCTGTCATATAACCAATTAGATTACCCTCTCGTAGCATTTGTTTACTTTCAAAGATCTCATTAAACACTAATTCTTTTACTGGAGCAACTCTGTCACCCATCTCCAGTGATAAGAGCTCAAGGAAAGCGTTTTTACTGGGCATCAATTGCATAAAGTTAGAGTTCCGCCACCATTTTTCTTATTTATCCGTGTATCAATGAATTGGAGGAGACAAAATGAACGCTATTGTGTACAAGAAGTACGGTTCGCCTGATGTTCTTCAATTGGAAGAAGTAGAAAAACCTATTCCAAAGGAAAATGAAATACTGATAAAAGTAAAAGCGACAACCGTAACAATGGCAGATATTCGGGCACGGAGTTTCAAGGTTCCTCTTTCTTTTTGGCTGTTTGCTCGGATAGCGCTTGGTTTTAAAGGTCCTAAAAAATCTATATTGGGAATGGAATTAGCTGGTGAAGTTGAGTCAGTAGGTAAAGATGTCACACTGTTTAAGGAGGGTGACCATGTTTTTGCAGCATCCCTAGAGGGTTTTGGTGCTTATGCTGAGTATAAGTGTCTCTCAGAAAGTGGACCAGTAAGTCTTAAACCCTCCAATATAACTTTTGAGGAAGCTGCAGCCATTCCAATTGGTGCACGTACAGCCTTGTTTTTTCTTAGAAAAGCTAACATTCAACGCGGACAAAAGGTCCTTGTCTATGGAGCATCAGGAAGTGTAGGAAGTTATGTTGTACAGATTGCCAAGTACCTAGGAGCACATGTTACAGCGGTATGCAGTACAGCAAATTTAGAATGGGTGAAATCTTTGGGAGCTGATCAGGTAATTGATTATACGTCGGAAGATTTTTCGAGTGATAGAGAGGCTTATGATGTTATCTTTGAAGCTGTAAACAAGACTTCTTTCTCAGCATGTATGAAATCTTTAAAGAAGGTTGGCACTTATATAAATATTAATGAACCGTTACCAAGTGCACGAATGTTATGGACTAAATTAACTAGCAACAAGAAAATAATATTAAGCCAAAATTCACCTGAAACTTCCGAAGCTCTAAACTACCTCAAAGAACTCGTGGAGGAAGGGAAATTAAAAGTGGTCATTGACCGAACCTATCCACTTGAAGACATAGTTGAGGCACATAGGTATGTCGAGAAAGGTCACAAGAAGGGAAATGTAATCATAAATTTAGATAAGACAAAGTTAAATAAGAACACTAAACAGAATTAATATATAAAGAAACCATTTAGAACCTATCTTTTAAATGGTTTTTTATATTGTTTCCTAATGTAAGTGGTAATGTCGTTATTGTTAGCCTATCGTCCTATCTTATTTTACAAAATGGTGTAAGACTAGCATGAAAGTGGTACGATACAAAAAGAGGTGAATCCAAATGAATGGACAAAATAGAAAAGATATAAAACCAGGCTTAGAAGTGTACATAATATTAAAAAAAGACCAACGTACAGGGGAAAAAACTCGAGGAGTCGTGAAAGATTTATTAACGAATGCCTCCTTCCATCCACATGGAATTAAAGTACGATTAGAGGATGGACAAATAGGTAGGGTTTGTGAAATTATAGGATAAATCAGAAATAGGAAAGGAAGATTACAAGAAATGGATGTAGAATCACAAATATTATCATGGTTTCATCACTTTCATGAAAATCCGGAAATAAGTTGGAAGGAATATGAAACGACTAACAAGCTTGCAGAAATCCTAGATGAGCTTAATATTCCCTATCGCCGATTTGATGATGTAACTGGATTACTAGCAGAGATCGGTGAAGGCGAAGAAGTGATAGCAGTTCGAGCAGACATTGATGCACTATGGCAGGAAGTAGATGGGGTATTTCGAGCAAATCATTCATGTGGACATGACGCAAATATCTCCATGGTACTTGGTGCTTTATTGTTACTCAAAGATGAAAAATTATATAAGCGTATCCGATTTATCTTTCAGCCAGCAGAGGAAAAAGGCAATGGCGCAAATGCGATGATTGACAGAGGAGCACTAGAGGATGTTACTCATCTATTTGGCGTGCATTTACGACCAATTGAAGAACTTCCGTTTGGAAAAGTTTCTCCTGCAATTCATCACGGAGCGGCTATGTTTTTAGAAGGACAAATTAAAGGGATAGATGCACATGGTGCTAGGCCGCATCAAGGGAAAAATGCAATTGATGTAACAGTTGCTATCCACCAAGTATTAAAAAATATCTACTTCTCACCATTTGAGTCATACTCTGCCAAGTTGACAAAAATACAAGCTGGTGGCGAAAATGCGAATATTATTCCTGGTAATGCTTCGTTTTCGATAGATGTTCGAGCTGCTAAAAATACTATTTTATTTCAAATGAAAGATCAAATTAATAGAGATCTAGAGGCATTACAAAAACTATTTGATATAGAAATTGAGTGGGAATGGCAAGATATAACACCTGGTGCGGAGGTTTCACCTGAAGCTGCTCAAATAGCAAGAGAAGGGATCATTCATGTACTGGGAGAAGACAAACTGGCAGATGAAGTAATTACCTCCGGAAGCGATGATTTCCATTTTTATACGATTAGATATCCTGAATTAAAAGCTGCCATGATAGGTATTGGATCAGATCTTTCTCCGGGATTACATCATCCAAATATGACGTTTAATCATGACTCGCTATTATTAGGTGCAAATGTTCTGGCGGAAACGCTTTCAAGAATATCTAAAAACTATTGACGTGACAATCATTTGGCATTATTATTAGCCTATTAACGACTATTAACGACTATTAAACGTCAATTAAGAATTGTCAAAATAATATGACAAGGGGGAAATGGGATGGAAGAAAAGAAAAATGCTGTAGCAAAAAAAGAAATGTCTTTACTTTGGGCGATCACTCCTTTATTAGTAATGATTGCAGTAATGATAGTAACAATTGTTGTTTTAGAACAAGGGCCACATATTCCATTAATTATTGGAACAGCAGTAGCAGCGCTTGTTGCATGGAAGCATGGATTTAAATGGGATGATATTGAAGAAATGATGTACAAGGGGATTAAACTTGCTTTACCAGCTGTAGTTATTATTATTTTGGTAGGTTTAATCATAGGAGCTTGGATTGGTGGCGGAGTAATTGCTACGATGATTTATTATGGACTTAAAATAATTACACCAGCCTTTTTCTTAGTGACAATTTGCGTTATTTGTATGATTGTTTCTTTAGCAATTGGTAGTTCTTGGTCAACGATGGGAACTGTCGGTGTTGCTGGGATGGGTATTGGATTAAGCATGGGAATTCCTGCTCCAATTATAGCAGGTGCGGTTATTTCAGGTGCTTATTTTGGAGACAAAATGTCACCGCTATCTGATACAACAAATCTAGCAGCAGGTCTTACTGGCACAGGACTATTTGTGCATATTAAACATATGTTTTATACAACTATACCTGGGATAATCATTGCTCTAACTGTCTACGGTTTTCTCGGTACGAAATACAAAGCAAGTAACCTTGATCAAGGCAGTATTCAAGAAACGATATCTATGTTAGAAAAAAGCTTTGTTATTTCTCCCTGGTTGCTATTGATACCGGTTGCGCTAATTGCGCTTGTAGTGATGAAAGTTCCTGCAATTCCAGCACTAGTCGTAGGGTTTATTTTAGGGACTTTAGCGCAAGTATTTGTACAAGGAGGTTCTCTTGCGGAAGCAATTGGAGCTCTTCAAAGTGGATATGTTATTGAGTCTGGAAATGCTATGGTAGATGATTTATTTAATCGTGGTGGATTAGATTCCATGATGTATACGGTTTCCATGACATTGGTTGCAATGACGTTCGGGGGAATACTCGAATATTCGGGAATGCTCCAATCGATTATGAATCAAATTCTTAAACTAGCAAAATCAGCAGGTACACTAGTAGCAGCAACGATTGTAGCTTGTTTCACGACAAATGCGACTTGCTCAGAGCAATATATTTCAATCGTTGTTCCTGCTCGTATGTTTTCAAAAGCTTACACGAAAATGGGCTTACATTCAAAAAATCTATCCCGGGCATTAGAGGATGGAGGGACACTTACTTCTGTCTTTATTCCTTGGAATACATGTGGAGTGTTTATTCTTGGAACTCTAGGTGTAGGTGCATTTGAGTATGCGCCATATGCAATTTTAAACTATGTTGTGCCACTATTATCTATTGGTTATGCGATGACAGGCTTTACGATTCAAAAGTTAACACAAGCAGATATTGCAGAAATCAACAAAAGAGAAGCCTCATTAGAGTCATAAGAAAAAAGGAAAGTTCAGTAAAAGTGAACTTTCCTTTCTTTAGAATTTGTCTGAACTTCTTATAAGTATGTAGGGAAATTCAACTCGTAAATGGCACGTGGTCGACCCTGTTGGTAGGTCATTTCTTCTCCAGTAATACGTGCATAATTATTATCTACGAGCTTTTTTAAGATTCGTTCGGTTGTGCGTCTACTAACTTGTAAATAGACTTCTAAATCATATGCAGTAAATTCAACGGAAGTGCGTGAACGACTGAACTGCATTATTTTGGAGATATTAGCTGGACTTAATGTTGTTTCTTTAGCTAACTTAGCTATTTTAGGTTCATTCGTTTTCAGATGTACCTTCTTTTGATTGTTTGGGAAAGGTCCTAATAATTCTTTCGTATCCGTTATCACATAAGCGGAGTTTTCTGTTGTATAGGAAAGAGCATCCTTTGCATTTTTCGTAGCTTCTACAACTGTCTTACCGAATCCAAAGGCAATCTTAAGTGGAGAGGAAGAAAGCTCAAACCAAGTGTCTATATAGTTGTTTACAAAAGCTTTTTGAACGTCACCCTGAGTTGAATAAAGCATGTATAAATCCTTTTCACTCTTAGTAAAACTTGCTTGAATAGAACTTGATATTTTCTTTAATGTATCATCTGATATTAATTTATCGTCATTTGTTTGAATAAATCCAACAGCAATTTTAGCTGATTGGCTTTTTGCAAGAAGTGCCATCGATTTTGTTTCTTCGAGTCCCTTTATTATAGAACTTTTAGGGTCAATCATACGAATGACCGATAGATTATTTTCGCGCAAGTGCTGATAAACAGCATGAATACTTGTTATCGCAAGGCTCACTTCACCATTTCTTTGCAAATTGGCATGAAAAGCAACAACTTCTTTCAAATCAAATGTAGGATCAATTTTCATCATAAACGGATATTCATCCATTTGGCCAATATCCTCTAGCACATGTTGTACACTTTGTGGCTCGATCAAGTCGATTGAAAGCTTTGATACTGGAATGGAGCTGGAAAAACCAATAGATAAAAGTGTTGTAGCAATAGCAGTTTCGTCTTGACGAAGATAATGAGAAGGAATAGGCAGTTGTTCTCTCGCATCCTTAGTGTAAACATACGGAAGTGATCCGGAAAAAAATATTGCATCACATGGTTTTATCGTTGGTATTATGGCTATTGCATCAATCGGCGTCTTGTAAATATAATAATCAATATGGATAGAAGGTAGCTCAACTTCCAAATGTTTTAAACGTTCGATAAAATTATAAGAACCTAAGACTGCAATTCGGGTAACCATGCTTCCACCTCATTTTTTTATTTTTTTAACGACCATTTAACGACAACTATAAACAACTATTTAATTTTTGTAAAGAAGAAAGGAAGATTTAGATGAAAATAAAAGAAATTGAAATATATGCCATTAGATTACCATTAATAGAACCATTTATCATTAGTTATCATACGTATAAAGATATGCCATCAATTATTGTAAAGTTAACAACCGATGATGGTTTAATGGGATACGGAGAAGCCGTAGCAGATGAGCATGTAACAGGTGAGACTTGGGAAAGTACATATGCCATATTGAAGAATACATTAGCACCATTGTTAATCGGAGAAAACCCAATGGAATTTGAACGTTTACATGAAAAGATGGACAAAGCAGTCTATCAAACACCAGCAGCAAAGGCAGCAATCGACATCGCTTGCTATGATGTAGTAGGTAAAAAACTAGGGGTGCCGGTATATCAGCTACTTGGCGGACGCTATCACGAGAAGTTTCCTATTACACATGTATTAAGCATCGGAACACCAGAATCGATGGCAGAAGAAGCGGAAAAACGTATGAAGGAAGGCTATTCATCGTTTAAAATGAAAGTAGGCACAGAAGTTCAAGCTGATGTAAAACGTATTCAAGCAGTTCGCGCGAAGGTAGGAGACGAGATCGCAATACGTGTAGATGTGAACCAAGGCTGGAAAAATAGTGCGAACACTATTACTGCTATGCGTCAATTAGAGACTACGGGCTTAGATTGGCTAGAGCAACCGGTAGTTGCAGATGACTTCAATGGCATGGTAGAGATTAAAGAAAAAATAAGCACGCCACTAATGATGGATGAAGGTCTAAGGGGCTTTCGAGATATGCGCGAATTAATCGAGAAAAAAGCTGCACATAAAGTTAATATTAAACTAATGAAATGCGGTGGTATTTATCCAGCAATGAAACTTGCGCATATGGCAGAAATGGCCGGTATCGAATGCCAAATAGGCTCAATGGTTGAATCCTCCATTGGATCATCTGCAGGTTTTCATGTAGCATTCTCTAAAAAAACATTTACGAGTGTAGAGTTAACTGGCCCTTTAAAATTTTCTAAAGATGTAGGGAATCTACAATATGATGTTCCATTTATTAAATTAAATGAACGACCAGGATTAGGTATAGAAGTTGATGAAGCAATTTTACAAGAGCTAACAGAGTATTCCACAAAAGTAGCAAAGTAAGAGGAAGTGTTTTTATGAAAGAATGGAATGGAATAATTGGGGACAAAGAATATGTAGTCCGAGTATTAACAAAAGACAGTATAGAAGATATTTTAAGCATTCAAGAAATTGTTTTAGAAATGCTCGAAAACAATGATTTTTTATCGCCAGTAACAAAGGAAGAATTTGAAGATTCTATCTCGAATCACCTAATGGTAGGGGTTTTTGTAGAAAAGGAATTAATCGCATTCCGTGCATTGGCAATTCCAGAAATAGACGAACATCATTTAGGTTATGATATTGGTCTTACTACAGAGCAACTGGACAGTGTCGTCTATCAAGAAATCACAAATGTCCTTCCTAATTACCGAGGCTTTGGTTTGCAAAAAAGACTTGGAGCAATTGTTATGGAGCTTTTAGATGCCTCTCCATATACACATGTGTGCGCAACGGTAGCGCCATTTAATATTGCTAGCTTAAAGGATAAGCTAAGCCAAGGAATGGTAATTGGTGCATTAAAAAATAAGTATGCTGAAATGCTGCGCTATGTGTTTTATAAAAAGTTGCACGAAGACCGTGAAGTAAGTAATGAAGTTTTAGAAATTAATATGGGTGACATAGAAAAACAACAACAGCTACTTACAGAAGGTTGGATTGGAACAAGTATTTTGTATAAAGATGATGACTGGTATGTAACGTACGAGAAAAAAGGAACGTATTTATAAATTCAAACAACTAAATCTATAGGAAAGCACTTAGTGTAAAAATACACTAAGTGCTTTTTTATCTTGAAAAGTATTGATCTAAAGCTATTATTACCTACCATGCTGAATGTATTGTAATTAGCGAATTCCAGAAGAATGGTAAGCACTCACCTAAGAGTGTAGGAGGGTAGCTCCCGAAATTGCATCTTCGGGAGCTTACAAAATGAATAGGATAGCATCTATTCTTTCATTATCCAAAAAGCTATGAATACGTCTCCAAAAGTTGCAGGAGGGCGACGGACAGACGACTGCCACAAGATTATCGAAAAGAGGGGAGGGTCGTGAAGCTAGACACGACCCTCCCCATCAAAAATTCACACGATAACGATGTAGCCCAAGTCTGTCCGAAGCACTCCAGAAACCATTGAAAACTGTTTTTAAAGGCTCGATTAGCACTTTTCTGACCCTCTATTCAGTCAAATGTATGAAGTCCAATCAAGACCTATGACTGAATCCGAAACTGGCAATTTCCATTATAGTGAAAATATAAGGAGAGCTAAGGAGTGAAATACGATGAAAAATTTATATAACGATTCTCGTTTTCGTTTAATTATATGTGCGAATATTGCTTCATCTATTGGATCTGGGATAACGATGATCGCTATTCCATGGATGCTCGTATCAAGCGAAAATGGAAATGCTGTATTTGGATATGTATCCATAGGGATGACTATTATCAGCTTTATCATTACACCATTTGTTGGTAATTTAGTGGATAAAGTATCTAGAAAAAACTTGCTATTAACAAGTGAATTTGTATGTCTTATTCTCCTATTATTTTTTGCGATGATTGGATTTGTTGGTTTATCGTATGAAATATGGCATTTTACTATCATTTATATCATTGGAAGCTTATACTACACAATTTTCTATCCAACTATGTTCGCATTAAATCAAGAAATCTTTAAAAAGGATCAATACAAATCCTTAAATGGAATAATGGAAGTGCAAGGACAGCTCTCAAGCATGATTGCTGGGGGGATAGCTAGTGTTTTATTGTTGAAGTGGGATTTGCACTATATTTTATTATTGGATGTATTATCTTATGGAGCAGCTATTTATTTTTACATGAAACTTCCTTATGTACGGACTAAGGTGAATAAATCCGGTAAAGTGATAAAGTCTAAAGCGAGTGATGGACTTACATATATGTTGAAGCATCCAATAATGTTTGTATTTCTCGTGTTCTCATTTATGCCGTTTATCGGAGTAATGCTTACAAATTACTTATTTCCAGTTTATCTTGTAGATATACTAAAGGCGGATGCAAGTGTGTATGGATTAGAAGGGATGATTTATGCGATGGGAGCAGTTGCCGCTGGAATGTTTGTACCCACACTTGCAAGGAGAGCAGGGAATGGAAAGACCATTATTTTTGGAGTGATTACTTATACAATAGCTATTTCATTGATTGTATTTGTAAACCTTCCTGTATATCTTTCACTGATGTTTTTCCTGGCGTTAGGAAATAGTGGTGCAAGGGTTGCAAGAAACTCTTTCTTAATGGACAATATTCCGAATGACATAATAGGTAGAGTGGATAGTCTGTTCCGATCCATTGGATTATTACTCCGAATTGTGTTGCTTGCTATATTTACAGGAATGGTTTCTTCCGGTTTAATTGTTCTTTGTATGGTTGTTCTTAGTAGTTTATTATTTATTTCTTCTATCTTCGTTATCTTCTCATGGAAAAAAGGGTTTGATACGAATGGAAGGAGTATTAACCTTATGCTAAAATCGGATATTATTTATCCAGAAAACACCAAGTAAATTTATTTACTTGGTGTTTTTCCTTCTACTCAACAACCAAAGTTTACTGAAACCATTTTGCCTTTCATCCGTATAATAACTAGGCAAAAAAGAGGAAGAAGGATGAGGATTATGACGTTTGTATTTATAATTTCGGCAGTGGTGGCAGTGCTAACTGGGTTAATAATCATGCCATGGACAGCTAAGAGGAAGGATACGATGTCTTCCTTTATTGGTCTGGCGGTTTTAACGTTTATTGTGTTAGCGGTAGTATACTATATAACGAATTTGGATCGAAACTGGACAGCTTTATGGCCTTGGCTTGTACTTGTCACTTTAGCAGGGATGTTACTTTCTAAAGGGAAAGAGCAAAAAGCAAAAGGTTTATTATTCTTAGGAAGTTTAGTAGTTGCTATTTTCATGTTGTCCGCTCCAGTTTGGAATGCAGATGAAAAATTTGAAGTAGCGAAAATGGATGAAAAAGTGGAAATCGAAGCTTTTGATGAGACTAAAACACCTGCAAGTGTTCCACCCAAATTTGCACGTAATAAAATGAAAAAAGCGTTTGGGCAAGTACCAAATACTAGCTACTACGAGTTAGGAAATTTACAAATTCAAAAAGTACAAGAGGAATATGTCTATATAGCTCCCGTAGAATTTTCAGGATTTTTTAAATGGATCAATGGAGATGTTACTCCTGGGTATTTCACGATGAGCGCAACAGATTCATCTGACAATCCGAAGTTTGTAAAAGCAGAAATGAGCTATACACCTTCATCCTACTTGCACAAAAACCTAGAAAGACGTATTCGTATGGAACATCCGACAAAGATTTTTTATGGAGACCCACAATTGGAAATCAATGAGGATGGAAAACCTTATTATATCCGTTCTTATGGGCAGTTCGTCTCTGCACGAAACGGCTTTGAAGTAGAAGGGATTGTTGCAGTAGATCCTGCTACAGGTCAAACGGATTCATATAGTTTAAAGGAAGCCCCAGCATTTATTGATGGCGCAGTATCCCCAGAAACCGTTAGTTTGCAAAATGGTTACTACGGGAAGTATGTTCATGGTTTTATTAACAGTATTTTTGGTAAAAAAGATGTGAAATTGCCTTCGGATGAAGGTACAGAAGCAAATGTAAGTCCAATCTTCGGTGAAGACGGTCAAATGTATTACTTTACAGACTTTACAAGTCCAAAAGAAGGCGTCGATTCGATGCTTGGTTATTCCTTAACAGACGGTCGGACTGGCGAAGCAACTTATTATACTGGAAATCTGGAAGAGTCCTACATGGATTCTCAGGGTGCACTTCAAATAATAGAAAAGAAATTTATTGAGAAGAAATGGACTGGTGAAATGCCTGTATTGTACAATTTTTACGGGGAAGCTAGTTGGTTAACACCGGTATTGGATTCGAATGGATTTTTGCAAAATTACTTTATTGTCTCTGCTGCGAATCCGGAAATCTCGGTGTATGGCAATACACCTAACGAAGTTCTGAAATTGTACAAAACAGCTATTCAACGAGGTGGTAGTTCGGTGGATGGAAGCTCAAATGCAGAGGAAAAATCAGTAACTGGTACAGTCGTTCGAGTATTTAAAGAACGAGTAGGTGATTTCACTCAAGTTTCTTTCCTTCTAAATAATAAGGAAAACTATATTGTATCTTCAGAAGTAGCTCCACTTGCAGTTTATTTGCAGGAAGGAGACTCCGTCCAAGTAAAATATTTAAACACTGGAGAACTGTTTCTACCTGTAAAAGAACTGACTATTCAAGGAATTGAAAGTAACTAAGGTGTTCCGTTTAATACTTAACAATTTTTAAGCACTGCAAAACGCAGTGCTTTTCTTTTTGTTATAAATCGGTCAACTTGAACTCATTCAAGAGAATAAATAAAGCAGAAGGAAACCATCAGTTTGTGTCTAAAATGTGTACGACATTATTGTTATGAGATAAAAATGTCTTGAAAAATAGAGTTTTTTTTTGATATAGTTACAAACAGACCGGTTGGTATGGTGGAGGTGTACTACGGAAATGGATACAAAATCGCTGATAATCAACATCGCGACAACGCTTTTCCAACAAAAAGGATATAAAGGTACTGGATTAAACGAAATATTAAAAGCATGTGATATTTCAAAAGGCTCGCTTTATCATCACTTTCCAAATGGAAAAGAAGAATTACTAATCGCTTGCCTTCAATCTTTGAATGAAGAGATTACGAAGGATATCGTGGACATTTTTGATCGATATCCAACAACACAAGAAGCAACAATAGCAATGATTTCAAAATTAATTGAAAGTTTTGAGACGGATGGAACCCTTACTGGATATACATTTAGCAGTATGGTTAGCGAAATGGCTTCGTTAAGTGATCCAGTTAGAAATGCATGTGCTCAGTTGTATCAAGAAATACAAGATATTTATATGGAGAAATTAGTAGCAGATGGATTTTCTAAAGATAAGGCTCAGTCAATTGCACTTATGATGACGGCTTCAATTGAAGGTGGAATGATGCTTTGCTTAACTCAAAAAGCATCTGAGCCACTAAAAGTTATTTCGCAATTATTACCAAAAATGCTTTAGAGGAGTTTTATTAAGTGAATAAAGAATATAAGACAGGCCCTATAATGGCGGCTCTTTTAGTAGCTGGCTTTGTAGGACTTTTTAGTGAAACGGCTTTAAATATTGCCTTAGGTGATTTAGGACAAATATTTGATGTGAAGCCTACAACAGTTCAATGGTTAGCGACAGGTTATTTCTTAACACTAGGTATTTTAATACCAGTAACAGGGATCTTGATGCAAAAGTTTACGACACGCCAGATGTTTATGACATCTATTCTATTAACCATTATTGGTACAATTCTAGCTGCAATATCACCTTCATTTAGTTTTTTATTAGTAGGGCGTATTATTCAAGCGGCAGGGTTAGCAATTAATTTACCTTTAACACAAAATGTTATTTTTACAATTTTCCCTCCAAATAAACGAGGAGCCGCAATGGGTATTATGGGCTTAGTTATGTTAGCAGGTCCAGCATTAGGTCCAACAATAGCAGGACTTATATTAGATACATTATCTTGGGAATGGATTTTCTGGGTTCAAGTACCATTCTTACTCTTCTCTCTAATATTCGGGATTATTTACTTGCCTAACGTAAATGAGGTACGTAAAGTTTCGATTGATATATTATCGGTCGTTCTTTCAACAATAGGCTTCGGTGGTATCGTATACGGATTTAGTGTATCTGGTGAAGCTGGTTGGACTAGTGCAACGGTTCTTGGTGCAATCATCGTAGGTATTATTGCAATCGCTCTATTCTGTGTCCGTCAGATAAAGATGGAGACTCCCGTAATGAATTTAAGAGCATTTAAGTACCCACTGTTCATTCTTGGTGTCTTTATGAGTTTTATTACATTCTTCAACATGTTGTCAATGCTTGTTATTTTACCAATGTATATGCAAATGGCATTATTAATCGCGGCATTTACAACAGGTCTGATACTACTACCCGGTAGTTTACTTAACTGTATATTAGCGCCTATCATTGGTGGTCTATTTGACAAATATGGTCCGAAAGCAGTTATAACTCCTGGTACTATTTTGGTGGCACTTGGTTATTTAATCTATGCACAATTTGGTACAGATACGGCGTTATGGATGGTTGTTGTAACTCATATAGTCATGATGTTAGGTATCGGTGCGGTGCTTGCAGCTACACAAACTAACACATTAAACTCTCTTCCGAAAAAGTACTATCCAGATGGAATAGCTATTACACAAACAATTCAGCAAGTTGCTGGTGCTATTGGTATTGCAGTAATGGTTTCGCTACTAGCGTCCAAACAAGGTAGTTACTTAGCGACAGTTGGTGATTCTTTGTCTGCAGCCGCAGCAACAGGATCGTCATTTGTATTTAAAGTCGGTTTAGCATTTGCAGTGGTTAATATTATTTTGTCTCTATTCATGAAAAAGCCAAAAGAAGTAAAATGATAATTTAATATGAATGTTAACATTATTTTATAAGGAGATTATGACAAATGGCAGATCATTATAAAAGTATTTTAGTAGCTGTAGATGGTTCAAAAGAAGCGGAATATGCATTTCAAAAATCAATAGATGTTGCACATCGTAACAAGGGATCTATATTAAACATAGTAAATATAATTGATACTCGTTCATTCGAAGCATACGAACGATCTATTTTCGATACTGCACAAAAACAGTCAGAGGAACTTTTAAATGGCTACAAGGCAAGAGCAGAGGCTGAAGGTGTTGAAAATGTAAAGATAGTAATCGAATATGGTTCTCCCAAAAGTATAATTACTAATGAGCTTACAAACTTAGTTGAAGCCGATTTAATAATTTGTGGTGCAACTGGGCTAAATGCAGTTGAGCGTTTTTTAATTGGTTCAGTGTCTGAAGCAATCGTACGTTCAGCTAAATGTGATGTTTTAGTAATTCGTACACCCTGAGTGAGTGATTGTTTGTCCTTAATTGGATATTCTCCTTTTACAAAAACTATAATTTTTAATAATAAAACAACATTTAGCTAACTTTCGTAGAAGTATACTTTTACGAAAGTTTTTTATATAAATATGGTCATTGCTGAGAAATGTTGAGTGCAATAAGAAGGAATTAGAAGAGCAACCTTGATTATGCATTTATGTTGTTCAAAATTGAAGGGTTTTTAAAATCTATTAGGTTACGAATTATGTACTAAATTGTTTGTTCTCGTTGTTGCAGAAAAAGAGGATGAACTTCCTCTTAAAAGACAAAAAAGACCATTGGTATGCTAACACCGAACAGTCTTTAAATAAATACTATCGCTCCAGAGGCTATAAACAGTTCGTACCCTGATGGATTGAGAAGCTATATAAAATGAAAAAAGTGATAAAACAGTCCTGTAAGTTTTATCAGTTACACTAATTTTGTGTATATAGATTCTGAAAACAAATCCAAAATATTTTTAAGTGTATTATTGTAGAAGTCTTTACGATAAACCAAATAAATTGGTGAAGTAATATCTAATAAATCTTCGATTTGTAGTTGAATAATATTGTTATTATATAAGTCTTCAATAATACTTTCTCTATAAAAGTAGCTAATTCCGTGACCCTCAAGTACAAGCTTTTTTTGAATTTGTATATCGTTTGTTTGAAATTTAATATTTGCATTATTAGTCTTTAAAAAATTGACTAAAAAGTCGCTCTTTAATGTTTCTTTATTAGGGACAATAAAATTTTCATCTATAATTTCCTCAAAAGAAATTTTGTTATCTCCTTTTAACCCCAATTTTTTTCCCGCAACTAAATAGACAGGTTCCTGAGCTATTAAATGAAATTCTAGATATTCGCTTTCTAATAATTCTCTAGTAAAACCAATTTGAATTTTGTTTTCTAAAATGTTAGAAACTACATCAACATCTCTGAGAGTTTTGAAAAGATAACGGTTTTCATAGTTTACGGAGCTAATCGAATTTATAACTTTATTCATCATAAAATGTGATAGTGAAATCCCATAACCTAAATTAATAATTAATTCATTTTTTAATCCTTCTATTTTTTTTAAACACTCTTCGAATGATTCCAGTATTCCCTTGGCGTAATACAGAAAAAGTTCACCTTCCTTGGTTAAATGTACTTCTTTTTTTCCTCTAACTAACAATGAAATTCCTAATTCTGATTCCATTTTATTAATTCGATGAGTGATAGTAGGTTGGCTTAAAAACAGTTTAGTTGAAGCTTTGTTATAACTACCACTTTCAATTACAGAAACAAAAGTACTGATTTGATCTAAGTGCATTTTAAAAGACCTCCCTAGGAAAATGATTAAATTTTTTTTAAATAACCTCAAAATTTTCTATTATTCAAAATTTTAAAAAAACTATATAGTCATTATAATACAAAACAATTTATACAAGGTGTCTTATTTATTTTTAAATTGTATACAATAATACAACATGATATTTCCAAATACAATAAAAAATGAAAGTATTTGAAAATAAAGGATTTTAATTAATAATAATTGTATACAAGTATATTGTTTTTAAGAAGGGTGGATGAAAAGATGCAAATAAGAAAGCTGGTGAAGGACAACGCCTATATAGGTATTAAAGAAAGAATTATTAACGGTGAATTAGCCCCAGATCAGATTCTTACGGAGGATTATTTAACAAACTTATTACAAATTAGTAGGACACCTCTTAGAGAAGCAATTCAGCGATTAGAATTTGAAGAATTTATTTTGAGACAACCAAATGGAAGGTTTAAAGTTTCTTCTATTTCTAAAGAAAATGCAATTGAAATTTATCAAATGCGCAGTGTAATGGAAGGGTTTATAGTCCGAAATGCTACAGTAAAAGCTACCTCTGAGGACATTAAGAACCTAGAAAAGATTATAGAAAAAACAAGGCTATCTATTTTAAATAGTGATCCTCAAAGTACGGTTCTTTATGGTAATGAGTTTCACGGTCTTCTGTATAAAATTAGTGACATGCATATACCAATAAAATTTTTAAGTATGTTAAACGATCATTCGTTAAGATACAGATTACTAATTTCAAAATCAGGCGTTTGGTATCCAAGTACAGTAGAAGAACATCAAACTGTAGTTGAATACATGAAACAAAGAAATGTTGAAGCTGCTGAGATGACTATAAAACTTCATATTGAAAAGAGTTTAAGCTCTCTTTTAAAGAAATTTAACCAAATAAAAAGGACTGATTAAATGAATAAAGCTAATTGGAAAATAGATACGAAAATTATTCACGAATGTTTAACGCCAGATGAAAAACACGTGCTATTGTACCAAGTATTACTCCAGCTGTTGCGTATTCATTTTCCACTGCTGAAGAAGCCGCTAGTGTAGTAGCTGGAATGGAAGAAGGCATTTATTATGGACGCTATGGTAACCCAACAGTTCGCAAACTAGAAGAAAAAATTGCTTCTTTAGAATATGGTGAAGCTGCCCTTGCATTATCAAGTGGGATGGCTGCAATCTCTACTGCACTTCTCTCTTGTCTAAAAACTGGAGATCATGTATTAGTAACAAAAGATGTATATGGCGGAACATACAGTTTTTTCACTACATTAGCAGAAAGAATAGGTATCCAATTTGATTTTGTTGATTGTACAAATCCCAAGAATATTTTAGAAGCAATGTTGTCGAATACAAAAGCGATATACATCGAGACACCATCAAATCCAAATTTAACAATTTTAGATATTGAGCAAATTGCTAGTGTCTCAAAAAAAATGGGTGTGCCTTTAATTGTTGATAATACATTTATGAGTCCGATTTTACAGAACCCCTTATTGCTAGGTGCTGACATTGTTGTTCATAGTGGGACTAAATATATTAATGGTCATGGGGATGTACTATGCGGTTTTATAGTTTCTGATGCAAATAGAATTGACATGATGCGTAAAAAAATCATGGGGGATTTAGGACAAAATTTAAACGCCTATGAAGCATTTTTAGTAATTCGAGGTTTAAAAACAATTTCCCTTCGTATTGAGAAACATTGTTCAAACGCAAGGAAAGTTGCGGAGTTCTTAGCCTCACATCCCATGATTGAAAAAGTTTATTACCCAGGTCTGAAATGTCATCCAGGACATGAAATAGCAATAAAACAAATGAGGGACATGGGTGGAATTGTAAGCTTTGAAGTTAAGGGTGGGCTAGAACAAGGAAAACTGTTTATTAACTCTCTTGAACTAGCTATGATTTCATTTAGTCTTGGAGATCCAGAAACTTTGATACAACATCCAGCTTCTATGACACATGCTCAAATTCCAAAAGAAGAAAGAGCAAAGTATGGAATTACAGATGGTTTGATGAGATTATCTGTAGGTTTAGAGGATTCACAAGATATTATAAATGATTTGGAACAAGCATTAAAAAAGGTAGATATAAGGATGAGCGTCTAATTACTGGAGGGAGTGGTTTGTAAATGTTATCAATCAAAGACCTACGTTTGTCATTTAAAGACAATGAAATTTTAAAAGGAATTGACTTGGAAGTAAATAAAGGAGATGTAGTGACCTTAATTGGTCCAAGCGGAACAGGTAAAACTACTTTACTTCGTTGTATAAATTATTTAGAAAAGCCGGCAAAAGGAAACATTATTTTAGGTGATCTAAATATTGATTATGAAAAAATTACAAAGAAAGAAATATTAGCCCTAAGACGAAAAACCGCTATGGTTTTTCAACAATATAATTTATTTAAAAATAAAACAGTTATTGAAAATGTCATGGAACCACAAATGATTGTGCAACAAAAAAGTAGAAAGGAGGCCTACGAAAATAGTGTAGAACAACTAGAAAAAGTAGGATTAATAGATAAATTGGAATCATATCCCTCTCAACTTTCAGGAGGTCAGCAACAACGTGTTAGTATAGCTAGGGCGTTAGCGTTGAAACCTGAGGTAGTTTTATTTGACGAACCAACATCAGCACTTGATCCAGAATTAGTTGGAGAGGTTTTAAAGGTAATTGAAAATGTAGTATCTACTGGTATGACAATTGTTCTTGTAACACATGAAATGTCATTTGCACAAAAGATTTCTACAAAAATTGTCTTTATGGATAAAGGAAACATTGTGGAAGAGGGTTCATCTAAATCCATCTTTGAGGACTCTACAAATGCACGAACAAGAGAATTTTTAACTCATTTTAACACAAATAAATTAAATATTATGAAGGAGGAAGTTTATGGTTAAAAAGTACAGGAAAATCCCAATAATTTCTGGTTTGTTTGCTCTAATGCTGCTGGGTGCATGTGGTGGAGAAGAAACTGATAAAAATGCAATGGCAGATGGTGTACGTTCGATTGAAGTGGCGGTTCCACCTGATTCAAAACCATTGAGTTATACAGATGAAAATGGTGAACTCACAGGCTATGAAATTGAAATTTTAAAGGCAGTAGATGAAAAATTAAAGGATTTTTCGTTTGACTTGGTAGGTGTTCATGACAGTGCTGCGGAAATAGGGTTAGATACTGGAAAATATCAAATGATAGCACAGGGCTTATTTAGATCACCAACTCGTGAAGAAAAGTATTTAATACCAGACCAACATAACGGTGCAAGTTTAATGCGCGTATATAGTAATGAGAAGTTTACAGATATTGATTCTTTAGGTGACTTAGTTGGTAAAACAATTTCCCCTCCTACACCAAGTGGTGGAGTTTATAACTTATTAATGGCACATAACAAAGAAAATCCAGATAAAGAATTAAAATTTGATACTTCTGATGCTGGATTAACAGTAGCAGAAAGATTAAAAGATGTAGAAAGTGGTAAATACGATGTTTTAGTTTTACCTTCGAATTTAGGTGCAGCAGACATAATTGAAATGCAAAGTTTAAAGATTAATATATCAGATCCAGTAAAAGTCTTTCCTACATTTTTTATGATTCATAATTCCGAAGAAAATCAAGATTTTGCATCACAGGTAAGCACAGCTTTATCAGAATTAAAAGAAGAAGGCATGCTATCAGAACTATCCATTAAATATTACGGTGAAGATGTATTCCTGTTTGAGTAAAGTTTAGTAATTTCACGTTGACTAGGAGGGGAATGCATGGATTTAGCTTATATGATAGAAGTCTTTCCGGAATTAATTATGACCTTACCTATTACATTATTAATTATTATTGTATCTGCTATTTTTGGTTTGCTGCTTAGCATAGGTGTTACGTACCTAAGATTAAAAAAGTTGAAAATCATTGGTCCAATACTAGAAATCTATGTTTCATTCATGCGCAGCACACCAATTCTGATACAGTTATTTCTAGTTTTTTATGGTTTACCTGTATTAATGAATAGTCTTGGATATAATGCTGGCGACTTTGGTGCTATTACTTCCTCTATTATTGCACTGATTATTTTTAATGGTGCATATTTGTCAGAGATTTTAAGACCCGCTTATCTATCCGTTGAGAGGGGGCAGCATGAAGCGGCAGATAGCCTAGGATATAAACCTTTTGAAAAGTTTCGTAAAATAGTCCTTCCCCAGTTAGCCCCAATTGCATTACCGGGATTGGGAAATGCCATTATCTATTTGGTTCATGATACATCTCTAGTTTTTACAATTGGAGTTGTTGACATAATGGGGCAAGCAAAACTATTGATAGCTAACACCTATGGTGAAAATAAAATTGAAATGTATCTGGCGATCGCTATTATGTATTGGCTAGTTTGCTTAGCTTCGGATCGAATTATTAAATTACTAGAGAATTTCACATATTTAAAGAGGATTAAGAGAAAGTCTAAGGTAAAAAAATCTGAAGTATATAAAGACCCAGTATCGGCGCAATAGACTGAATATTCTTACTATAAATTTATTTTGAAAGGAGGAAGCCATTTGTTTGATATAGGTGTTTTCCTTGATGGAATATTTGAAATTTCAAAAGTTGTACCTAAAACACTATTGTTAGCTATTACTATTTTGTTACTAGCACTAATAATGGGTGCATTTATACACTTGATTGTACATTATAAAGTACCATTTCTATCTCAAGTAATTGTTGTGCTTCAATCATTTCTGAGAGGGACACCAAATGTTGTGTTGTTATTTTTCATGTTCGCAGCATTACCAGAATTTCTTACCTTTATAACGGGAAATTTAGGAATTCCATTTGATGCAAATAAAATTGAACCTGTTTTTATTGTAATACTGACCTTTTCAATTAGTCTGTCTGTTTTCCAATCCGAAATCATTAGAGGAGCAATATTATCTGTTGATCCAGGGCAAAACGAGGCTGCGCATGCTTTAGGATATAGTTTCTGGCAGACATTACGAAAAGTAACATTGCCCCAGGCTTTGATTGCAGCATTCCCAGATATTATGAACTCACTTTTAGTTATTATTAAGGGTCTATCGTTGGCTTACTTGTTTACAGTTATTGATATTTTGGGCCAAGCGAAACTTCTTGGAGGATTTACACAACGATACCTTGAGGCTTTTACAGCTGCAGCTTTAATCTACTGGGGATTATGTATCTTGTTAACAAAACTTGCAAACAAGGTTGAATTTAAAATGAGGGAAGGATTTAATTAATGGGAGTGGATAAAATGAATAAGTTTGAGAGAATAAAGGCAGCATTAAGTTTTGAGGAAGTTGATCAAATGCCAGTTAACCTTTGGATGCATTTGTCAGCAGTTGACCAAAACCCTAAAAGTTTAGCTTTAGCTCAAGTGGAATATGCACGAAAATATGACTTTGATTTTATAAAATTAATGCCTTTTGGTTTATATTGCGTAGAAGACTGGGGAGTTGAAGTTGAATACTATAGCCAAGTTAACAAACCACCGGTTGTAAAAAAATATGCTATTGAAAAAGTAGAGGATTGGGCAAATCTTGAAGTATTGCCACCTATATACGGGACCTATGGTAAACAACTTCAATTAACTAAATATGTCGCTGCAGAAGTTAAAAATGAAATCCCATTTGTTCAAACAATCTTCAGTCCATTAACAGTAGCTCGTAAATTAGGTGGAGATAGACTTATATTAGATATGAAAGAAAATCCTGATCTAGTTAAGGCAGCTTTGGAAATAATCACAGAGACTACCATTAATTTTGTTAAGGCGAATATTGATATAGGTATTGATGGATTCTTCTTTGCGACACAATGTGCGACAACTGATTTTATGACAAAAGAAGAGTACGAAGAATTTGGTGTCCCATATGATCTAAAAGTAATTGAGAGCTATAATGACAAAACATTCTTTAATATTGTGCATATGCATGGTAATAATATCATGTTTGAAACTATTTCAAAATATCCAGTAAATTGTTTAAACTGGCATGATCGATGGAGTTCTCCATCAATTGCAGAAGCTCGGAAACTCACGGATAAATGTATATTAGGTGGAATTAGAGAGGTACCTTACTACGATAAAAATAATAATTTTATTAAAAATAGTTTGTTATTAGATGGTACAATTCCTGAAATTGAAGAACATATTTTAGAGGCAATAAGCGAAGCAGACGGTAAAGGGATAATTCTTGGTCCAGGTTGTGTTGCAAGTCAAAATATACCCGAAAAGAATATATATGCTGTACGTCGTAGTGTTGTTCAATATGTTCCACAAACTCTCGTATAAGAATAATAATATACTTTAATTTCGAAACCCCTTCTATACTAATAAAGCTCGCTTTAGGCGTTGATTCACACAAAGGATTGACGCTTTTTTTGCTGTAGCAATACCACTAACAAATAGAACATTTTAAAATGTCAAAACCCCTTGATGAACTGCCTTGTAAATGTTAGTTTGGTGTCTAACATTTACGGGGCAGTTCAGTTGAGGGATTCTTTTATTTTTGGATTATATTTCTTCTTGGAAATAGATTTTATAAAACTTTCGATTGGTTGCTTCATCATATCCAACCTCAATCAATTCATGTACTTGCTCGATATTACGTACGTTAACCTGAATTTCAATATTGGAGTCAAGTTTAATTTTACGGTTGTAGCCTTTTTCCGCCTTTGCAATTGCACTCTCAGAAATAACAGTTTCGTATGGTTTTACCGTATTTACGATAATATCTTTTTGTACTGAATCCGCCTTTTCAAATACCGTATCGATATAGTCGGTTACTTGGAATTCTTCTTCATTTCTAAAATAATCGAGCGTTTTGTTTAAAAAACCTAATTTCTCGGTATTTGTAAAACTCTCTTCTTTTAAAATATATTTTTTACACTCGGTTAATGCTAAATTTGTTTTATGATAATGTTCATCCGCTACTTTAATTTTTAAAAAGCGTTCTTGCCAATAGACAACATCTTCTTTCTTTTTTGTTTTCATAAAGACTATAGGTGCTTCGTCTGCCCCCATATCTATGATTACGGCCATATTATTTATTTTCTTAACATTAATACCGTCGATTCCATTCACAATCATTTTGTTTTGCTCGTTTTTTACATCTAAAAACATTTCTTTTTCATCTATTTTTACAATAGCGAGTACTCTTTTAACCTCTGTATGCCATATACAATTTTCGAATAATCCAATGAACAATTCTCCACTTTTAATATTAGGATGTTGCGATGAACTATGTAAGTGAGTGGCAATATTCTTTGATTGTTCAAGGAAACTATTCTCTTGATCGAAAATAGACTTAACGTATGTATATACTTCATTTAATCCAATATCTGTTTCATGAAAAAATTCGTAATGCTGCCCCAAATCGATTTTGCTAAATGCTAATTGCGTAAAGGCTGCCTCTAGCATAATCTCTGGATTAGCGAATGCCTCTTCTCCCAAGACAAGTGTATCGCCTACATAATGAGCGACATACTGTGCTAACTTACTTTCATTTACTTCTAGCATTGTCTTCACCTTCTAATCTTTAGTTGTAGATAATTTACCATATCATACTCCGTACAATAATTTCATGTGTTTTTCTAATAGAAATGATTATTTTCATATGTAACATATTCCTTTGAATAAAGAATGAATCTCAAGCGAGCCATTGGCAGACTGGTTGAAGGAGTAAAATAGCGACAAAAAGAGGCATCCAAATGTACAGCTAATTGGATGTCTCTTCGAGGTTTTATTATCGTTAAAAACCCTGTCTATTATTCGTGCGAAAAAAACGATCAAGCAACTTATTATACTCTTCCTTTTTCTCTAAGATTGGTAAATGTCCACAGTTATCAAATATGACGAGTTCTGCTTTTGGCAAAAAGCCTTTGGTTAAATAGATGTTAATTAAGGGGTTTATTTCATCGTATTTACCTCCGATAATTAAAGTTGGAACTTTTACAAAGGGTAATATTGGTAGATAATTAGATTGGATTGCTGACAGAGCTGACACGATATAAGGCTCTTTACGAATAAGAAACATTTTCTTTGCCGCTTCAATGAGCGTGGATTCCTTTTGATAGAGACATTTTTTTGCAGTGTACGTTGTATAGTCGTCACTTGATGTCAGTTGTAGGTTCTTAACTCCTTTCATAACAGTTAATTGTCCTAAAAATGACGGGGCATAAGAAAATGTATTAGACAAAACCATGGATAAGACACATTCTTTTTTTTGTTTGTAAATTTCTTGTACGACTAGACCTCCCATGGAGAGACCGCAAAAGTGTGCTTTTTTTATATTTAATGAATCTAAAAGGGATAAAATATCTTCAGCAAAATTGGTAATGGAAATATTATTGGTTATTTCAGATTCTCCGTGACCACGCAGGTCAGGTATTATTAATCGATAATTGGATGAGAGGTTGAATTGGTTTACCCATGATTCTTTTTTACTCCCTAAGCCATGAATTAGTACTACAGTTTCACCTTGGCCAATGTCCAAGTAGTAGATGATGCAACCCTCCTTTACTACAGATTCTAGTTCAATCGTGAATTCTGATTGTTTCTATTTTATTCAGAGGAAAGAAGAAGGCTACTTTTAAGAATGTGAAGAACACTTTCAGAGGGACGTCGTTTTGTCTTTTTGATGAAATCCGATACAATAGTAAGTAGAGTATTTGATTGTGAAATGGAGGACTAGTTGTGCGTGAAAGAGCGGCTTTACAAAAAGAAGCAATGGACATGCTAAAAAAAACAAGTAGAACATTTTATATCCCAATCACCTTTTTAGATCCGACACTGAAAAAGGCGGTTGCTTCTGCTTACTTGTGTATGCGTGCGATAGATGAAATTGAGGACCATGAATCACTAGGGCATAACGAGAAACAACAATTATTATTAGCTACAAGCAAAATGCTGTTGAATGATTTTAATCCAAAAGAATACGAAGAGCTAGTTGCCCCTTTTAACAACATACTACCTGAGGTATCGATTAGACTAGGGGACTGGCTAGAGATTTGCCCTACAGATTTAGTTGAAACAGTAAAAACCTACACCGGTGAAATGGCAGAAGGAATGGCTAAATGGGTAGGGAAAAACTGGCAAGTAAAAACAAAAGAAGATTTAGACGAGTATACATATTATGTAGCTGGATTAGTTGGGGTAATGTTATCGGACTTATGGAAGTGGAATGCGGATATAGATACAGATCGTGAGCTTGCTATAGCATACGGACGAGGTCTACAGGCAGTAAATATTTTACGTAATAAAGAAGAAGATAGTGAACGAGGAGTTCAATTTTTTCCAGAAGGTTGGACTCGAGCGGATATGTTTGATTATGCTGAAGGAAATTTGGCTATGGCAGATAAGTATATTAAAAGTATAAATCGTCGCAGTATCTTATTATTTTGTAAGCTGCCACTCGCACTTGCACATAAAACGTTAAAAGCATTAAAAAGTGGAAAAGAAAAAATGTCTCGAACAGAAGTCGAAGCTACGGTAGAAGAAGTACAAGCAGAGGTTAATTAAAACACAGAAAATCCCAAGTAGAGTATGAACTCTTCTTGGGATTTGGTTTTTTAAAAACTTATTTTTCTATTGTGTAAGACGTCAATAAGCGTACCGTAAGCTGTTCTTCATCAAGTGTGCATTCTCTAAACAAGGTAAAGATCCTCCAAATTCTTCCTCGGGAAGGTGCAAAATCATTTCAACTTGTTCCTGTATAAACGGTTGAAGTTCATGGAGAATTTTTTTACCATCTACTTGTTTTAATGGGATTCCTCCCAATCCATTTTGAACAAGTGAAGAAATAATAGCAAATAAATAAAAGGATAAAGTTCTTTCTAGTTCAATCTCTAATTCTGTACTTACAATCGCAAAAATAATGGCCGTATGTCCATGTAACTCATTTGCAGTTATTTTGTTTTCATATAATTTTAGGGAATCAAATGGATACAATTGTTTCGTAACTTGTATGAGCAGACGTCCCATTTTCTTGTTGCCTTCACGTATTTCTCTAGAACTTGCAAGGTTGAATAATTCTTGATCAATTTGTTTGATCTTGTTAAATTGCTGATTTTCAATTGCTTCATATGCTAACCGACAAGCTAGCCCCTCCGTGTAGCTAAACTGAGTTTGTAATTGTTGCTTCATTCCAAATAAAAAAGTTTCTTTATTCATTGTTTTTGCCTCTTGTAAAAACGTTTTCAGAGCAAGGGAATGTGTGAAGGCGCCTAAGGGGAAATTAGAATCAAAAATTTGCAGTAAGTGTATCAATTTATTACTCATGAGAGTACCGTGTAAATTTATATTTCTGATTTACTTTCCACCTTGTACAAACAAATGCTAAGCCGTGAAGTAATTTTTCGACTAAAAAACCAATCTTCATCTAGAAATCCTCCTATCCAATTAATACATGAAAGAATGTAAGGGAATATAACATCTATTTATAATTTATTATACATAAATCCTTGTTTTAATCAATTTATTCTGGAAATCTTAGTATTATTATTAAAAAGTGAAAAGAATGCGTTAAGTTTTCTAACAATATCTTTTGTTCCTGTTAGAATAAAGACAAAAAAACACTGCCCTTTTAATTGAACTCTAGGACAGTGCTTTTTTATCTAAATAAATTATTTAGCTCTTATAAATAAAACCTTCAAATAATTACCCTCTTTAAATAAAGGAGAAGTCTTAAAGTCACTTGGAAGGGAAAATTCTTCTTCAATGATGTATTTTCGATTGCTTTCTTTAAAAGCCTTTTCTACAAAGCTTTTGAATTTCTTCATTCCAAAAGTCGCGTTGTTAGTAGAAGCAACGATTACACCACTTTTTTCAGTAATTGCAATCGCATCTTTTAATAAGTTTGTATAATCTTTAGAAGAGCTGAAAGTGTATTTTTTTGATCGAGCAAAGCTTGGAGGATCTAAAATAACAACATCAAAGGATAATTCCTTGCGTTTTGCATATTTAAAATAATCAAATACATCCATTACAATAATATCTTGTTTTTCTACATCGATACCGTTTACTTCAAATTGCTCGGTTGTTTTGCCGAGGCTTCGTTTTGCCAGATCGACACTCGTTGTTTTCGTTGCACCACCTGCTGCGGCGAAAACGGAAAAAGCGCCTGTATAGGAAAATGTATTAAGCACGGTTTTTCCTTTGGAATAAACCTCTCGAATCTTTTTACGAACATCTCGCTGATCGAGGAACACACCAACCATTGCTCCGTCATTAAGGTAAATGGCAAAATTTAGCCCGTTTTCTTTCACTATTAAAGGGAATTCTCCGCGTTCACCCTTCACAAAATCATCGTCTTCTAAATATTGACCCTTTGTATCAAATCGTTTCTTTTCATAAATGCCTTTATATGAAACAGACGCCTCTAATGCCTCTAGAATCATTTCTTTAAAGGAGTAAATTCCTTCGCTATACCAACTGATAACATAAAAACCATCAAAGTAATCAATGATTAAACCGCCAATTCCGTCTCCTTCCCCGTTAAAAACACGGAATGCAGTAGTTTCAGGACTATTGTAAAAATTATCTCGATGTTTGATGGCTACTGCTATTTTCTTTTGAAAAAATGCAGTATCGATTTTCTCGTTTTCATTTTTGGTAAGTAGCCAGCCAATCCCCTTATTTTGTTTTCCTACATAGCCTTTACCTAGAAATTTACCAGAGGGATTCTGTAATTTCAGTATAGAACCTTCTTCTAAATTGTCAGTATCATTGAATGCATCTTTATATAAAATCGGAACACCCTTTTGCAAATCCTGAGCAAGTGTATCATTTATTTTCATATTTATTTCTTTTTGCATTATAGTCATCCTTAAGCTTCGTTTTTGTTTATTATCCCACACGAAGGCATTTTTAAAAAGTAAGGTGATAAATTAGGGTAAGGAAAGCTGTACATTTGTTGATATGTATAAGTGCGAAATATAGACTCTCGATATTTTCTACACGAGACAATCTATTGAAATTTAATTTCATGCTTAAGATGTATCTATCTCATCCTTTTAATGAAATTTAAATTTAAATGTAACTTTTAATCAAATTTTTTTAAACGATTACACTTCTTACAGAAAGTTGTTGAAGTATGATTATGAGATGGAAAATAGGGAATAAATATTATCGAGGATTTTTCTCGGCAACTTTGTTCCTCTTATAAAACCTCTCAAACAAACCCCCGAGCAAAATACAATTTTGGAAGGAGAATGGTTCCAAATGAATTGGTATGAAAAGCTCAATCAATACTTTCCAGTCGACGAAATGAAATCACGGGTGCATATGGAAACACTTTTAGCTGATAAAGGAAATGTGTATATAAAAGATGAAAGTCCAAAGCACGTATTAATGTACGTTGAATTTGAAAACTTTATCTTTGTGGATTATTTATTTGTTTCTAAGGAAGCTCGTGGAGAAGGTCTTGGCAGGAAATTATTGAATCAATTAAAAGAAAAAAATAAAGTCATTTTATTGGAAGTAGAACCCATTAACTATGATGATACAGATTCAGAAAAGCGACTTAGATTTTATGCACGTGAAGAATTTAAACACGCCACACGCATTGGTTACACGCGTCGCTCCCTCGCTACAGGTGAAAATACCGTTTTGGAAATTTTATATTGGTCCCCATCTGATGAAGATGAATCAGTAATTTACGAAGCCATGAAATGGACGTATGAAAACATCCATACGTATAAGGATGAGCATTTTTATGGTGATTCCTATGACCCGTCTCATGAAGTATTAGTGTTTAATGAAGAGGGTAAGAAAAACATGTTGAAGTCATACTGAAAAGAGAGAATTAGTATAAGTAGACATAGATATACTAGGGGTATAAAATGCGCAATTCCCAACACTTGAATGGGGATTGCGCATTTTTGCGGTAAGCGTACATCCGTGTACTAATCATCTCCACCTGAAGTCTTATGGTACAATATACTTTACGTATATACATAGGAAGGAAGTAAACTGTGAAAAAATCAAAAGTAATCGTGCCGATTATGATTGTCGTAGCAGTATTAGCAACAATCATGCTAAACCAGGACGAATATAATGAAGTAACCACTATAAACAAAATACTTATTATTGTTGGCGCTGCCATTGTGTCATCCGTTATAGGATATTTCTTACTTGGAGCGGACGTAGATAAAGTAGACCCAAAATCAAACGACTATGAAGTGAAAAGCAAGAAGGGAAACAGAAAATAATCTGTTTCCTTTTTGTGTTAGTAGGAACGTTTCCAATACTGAGCGGTTCTATGGTAAAGTGAAGGAGATAGGAGTGACCGGAATGCTGGAACATGCACGACAATTATTACAAGAATACTTTGGATATGAATCTTTTCGTGAAGGACAAGAAACGATTATTAATTACGTCCTAAACGATAAATCTAGTTTATGTGTAATGCCGACGGGTGGAGGAAAGTCATTATGCTATCAAATTCCATCCTTGATGCTTGAAGGAACAACAATTGTTATTTCACCATTGATTTCACTTATGAAGGATCAAGTAGATACATTAATACAGGCGGGAATTCCAGCCACTTTTATTAATAGTACATTAACTGCAGAAGAAGTAAGGGAAACAATAGCAGAAGTGCAAAATGGTCAATATCGTTTGCTTTATATAGCACCTGAGCGGTTAGAATCCCAAAGTTTTTTAAATCAATTAAAACGAGTGAAAGTGCCACTTATCGCAGTGGATGAAGCACATTGTATTTCTCAATGGGGACATGATTTTCGTCCAAGCTACAGATCCATTCACCGATTGAAGGAAGTTTTTACTGAGCAACCGAGTGTTTTGGCTTTAACTGCCACTGCTACACCAGATGTAAGAGCAGATATTTGCCGAATTCTTCAAATAAAAGAAGAAAACACGGTTATAACAGGGTTCGCTCGCTCAAATTTATCTTTTTCGGTTGTATTAGGGCAAGACAAAAATAAATTTTTAAAAGATTTTATTAAGAAGAATAACAAGGAAGTCGGGATAATTTATGCCGCGACAAGGAAGACTGTCGATCTTCTATATGAACTATTAACAAAGTCTGGTGTTCAAGCTGCAAAATATCATGCTGGCCTTCCTGAAGCTTTTCGTAACAAAGAGCAGGAGCGTTTTTTGACAGATGAAGCGCAAGTAATGGTAGCAACTAATGCATTTGGAATGGGTATTGATAAATCAAACGTAAGATATGTAATTCATTACCAATTACCAAAGAATATGGAAAGTTATTATCAAGAAGCAGGAAGAGCTGGACGGGACGGACTTCCGAGTGAGTGCCTTGTGCTATATGCGTCACAGGATGTTCAGACGCAACGCTTTTTAATAGACCAAGCATTGGACCGTGAACGAATTCCACAAGAACTTGAAAAACTCCAAGGGATGGTTGATTATTGCCATACTGAGAATTGCTTACAACAATTTATTGTGAACTATTTTGGAGAACCTAATGGGGAACCATGTGGTCAGTGTGGTAATTGCACTGATACGAGAGAGATGAATGATGTTACGAAAGAAGTGCAGATGATATTATCTTGTGTTGTACGCATGGGGCAGAAATTTGGAAAGACAATTACAGCACAGGTTTTAACGGGTTCTCAAAACAAAAAAGTAATGGAATTTGGATTTACTAAACTATCTACTTACGGGATATTAAAGGATAAATCGTTAAAAGAAGTGTCTGGACTAATGGAGTTTATGATATCGGAAGGATTACTTTCGGTTAACCATGGAAGCTTACCGACCATCTATGTATCGGACGCAGGAAAAGATGTATTACTTGGAAAAAGAAATGTTATGCGAAAAGGCATCGCGGTGACAAAACAAATTGCGAAGAATGACCCATTGTTTGAGGGATTAAGAATACTCCGGAAAAAAATTGCGGACGAAGCCGGTGTACCACCGTTTGTTATTTTTTCTGATAAAACACTACAAGATATGTGTGTGAAGCGTCCGCAAACCGAAGAAGAATTGTTAGATGTACACGGAGTCGGTGCTAATAAAAAAGAAAAATATGGAGAAGCTTTTCTCGAAGAAATTCATCGTTATAGCACAGTGTAATTTTTATGGGATACTACTGTTAAATTAGAAGGAACATTAATTTTCTTCGCATCCTCAGTAGATATTTCTACAATAACCGATTGCTCTAAAATTTTAAAAATAGTACCTTGTACTTCGTAATTATTACGTGTAAAAGAGATCTTCTCATCAATTTTCCGTGCTGCTACGAAGTCTGAAACTTCTTTTGGTTGTCGTTGGAAACTCATGTGGTTGCCTCTTTTCTATTTTTATTCGCAAATAAAGCGATATATTAATTATATCATAGTTAGCTTGTTATAAGATGTTAAAGAGATTATTTAAGTGCTCTTTCTCTTTAATTAATATAATTATATGCTTTTAGTAGGAAAAGATGTTTTTCGAATAACAACTTATGATAGGCTTAAGTAACATTTCTTCGGGTTATAATATACTAGGATAGAGTGAATATAGTTGAGACACCAATTTTGATAGATGAAAAAGGTACATGAAGAGCTTTAGAAGATTCAGATATGTTCGGGATTAAAATAGGGAAGTAAAGAGGAGTTTATGCATAGTGCATTTTAAAGAATTGAAGTTAGATGAAAAGATCTTAAAAGCCATTGAACAATTAGGCTATACAGAGCCAACAGAAGTGCAACAAAAGGTAATTCCTGTTGCCCTTGAAAAGCGGGATATACTTGTTAAATCGAAAACAGGTAGCGGAAAGACAGCTGCTTTTGCGACACCATTATGTGAGCTAGTAGATTGGGAAGAAAATAAGCCTCAGGCATTGGTGCTAACGCCAACGAGAGAATTAGCAGTTCAAGTCCAAGAAGATATAACGAATATTGGTCGTTATAAACGAATTAAAGGACTAGCTTTATACGGAAAATCGCCTTTCGCGAAACAAAAATTAGCTTTAAAACAAAAAACACATATCGTAGTAGGGACACCAGGACGAGTGCTGGACCATATGGAAAAAGGTACGCTTGATGTTTCTAAAATTGAATACCTCGTGATTGATGAAGCAGATGAAATGTTGAATATGGGCTTTTTAGAGCAAGTAGAGTCCATTATTAAGCTACTTCCAAAAGAACGTACAACCATGCTTTTCTCAGCTACTCTATCCGACGAAATAAAAAAATTAAGTAATAAATACATGAGAGACGCTGTATCAATAGAAATTGCTGATAGCGAAGATCATGCTCCAGATATTGAGCACTTGAAGTATGTAGTAAAGGAAGAGCAAAAACAAGCATTCCTAGAAAAGCTAACGATACTAGAAAACCCAGATAGTTGTATTATTTTCTGCCGTACGAAAGAGCGAGTGGATCAGCTTGTGGATGCCCTTGATGCGAAAGGTTATACTGCTGACAAAATTCACGGTGGGATGATGCAAGAGGACCGTTTTGAAGTAATGGACGAATTCCGAAAAGGTGAATTCCGTTATTTAATTGCGACAGATGTAGCTGCTCGTGGAATTGATATTGAAGATATTACACATGTTGTGCATTTTGATGTCCCTCTGGAACAAGAAAGCTATGTCCATCGTACTGGTAGAACTGGCCGAGCGGGACGGAGTGGAAAATCAATCATGCTAGCTACTCCACATGAAGATAAATTTGTAAAAGAAATTGAGTCATTTATTGGCTTTGAAATACCCGCAGGACCTGAGGTTTCTGATGAGTCAGTATCAAAAAATCGTGCAGCTTTCGACTTGAAAATGCAAGAGCAACCAGAACTGAAAAAATCCAAAGGTGAGCAGTTAAATGCAAACATTACAAAACTGTATTTCAACGGAGGTAAGAAAAAGAAACTGCGCGCTGTGGACTTTGTAGGCACTATTGCTAAAATAGAGGGTGTTTCTGCTGATGACATTGGAATTATCACGATTCAAGACAATGTTACTTATGTAGAAATACTGAACGGCAAAGGTCCGCTTGTGTTAAAAACAATGCGAAATACTACAGTAAAAGGGAAACAACTAAAAGTTCATATAGCACATAAATAAGAAGAAGGAGTACTTTCCTTCTTCTTTTTTTATCGTTTTCATCCTTTTTATAAAGAGAATCTCTTAGTAAGATACAATAAAGGGAAGAGCACAAATTATCAAAAAAATCATTTCATGGAAATTTATAATAGAGCTTATAGGGGGCGGTAAATAGATGGATTATTTTAATAGAATTCAACATGCAATTGAATTTATAGAAAGCAATCTACAAGAGGAATTGAATATAATAGAAATCTCCTCAAAATCTTATTTCTCGGCTTTTCATTTCCAACGACTATTTCATGCTATTACAGGTTTTTCTGTACAAGAGTATATTAGGAGTAGAAGACTTTCGGAGGCAGCAAGGCTACTAAAGAAGAAAAAGAACATATTAGAAATAGCGATATCTTTCCAATACGGTTCACAAGAAGCGTTTACTCGTGCTTTTGTTAATCGCTTCGGTATAACGCCTGCAAAGTATCGTAAGGAAGAAATGAATATAAGAGAGCAGAACAAAATAAACTTTCTAGATTATAAAAATAAAATAAATGAAAACTTATATTTGAATAAGCCAGAAATTATAATGCTTGAGAAGATCCACATTACTGGCTATGAATACTACACAACTTTAATAAATGAAGACTATTTTGGTGATATTCCAAAATATTATATTGAATTTGGAGAGAAGGAGCGTTATCTTCGAATACCAAATCGAATCTCTCCTAATATGGCCTACGGTATATCTACTGACTTTAATAATAATGGTCAATTTTCGTTTATAGTAGGAGAAGAGGTGCACAAATTTAATAGGGATTTAGAAAAGGGTTTTCTAAATATAGAAATACCTGAGGGTAAGTATGCGTTATTTACAGTTAACGGAACATCTGATTTAATCCAAAATACGAGAAGATACATATACGGGACATGGCTGCCTAACTCTAATTACGAAAGAAAAGAGGGGCCAGATTTTGAGATTACGGATGTTTTAAGATCAACATATCCAAATGATATGAAAATGAAAATATACATTCCAATTGAGATTTAGTATGAGGAGAGAAGAGATGGATATGAATATAATGTTTGATCACTTTCCAGTATTGGAGTCAGAAGAACTAATTCTTGGGAAAATAGAAGAAAAACATTTACAGGATTTGTTTAGACTATACGATAATGACAAAGTTTTTGAATACTGTGGGATCATCCCAAAGCACAATATACAAACGGTAAGCAAAATGATTGGCCATTTTGAGAGAGACTATCAAAAAAGAAGCAGAATCAAATGGGGAATCTTTCAGAAGAAGGATAGTCAAAAATTATTAGGAATAATTGAATGTATGGATTTTAACCAAAAAGTTAACTCGGTAACTATTGGATACTATTTGGCTGAAGAGTGTTGGGGCAATGGAATTGCGACAAAATCAGTACAGCTGATAGTAAAATACTTGTTTGGAGAAGTTAATTTGAATAGAATTCATGCAGAGGTCATGCCTGCCAATGAGGTTTCGAAGAAAGTACTAAATAAGAATGGTTTTATAAGAGAAGGTCTGTTAAGGCAAGCTACCTTGTGGTCAGGCAAAGGGATTGTCGATTTAGAGATTTACAGTTTGCTTAAAGAGGATTACGTAGAATAAAAAAACGTGTGCCTACTTGAAGACGAGTTTATGTAGCATTACAAAAACTCGTCTTCTATAAACTTTCGATAAGATGTCAGTATGCCATCTGGTAAATGTTCTGGTGAAAAAAATTGAAGACTAATTGTTTCGTTTTCATCTGGTGTGATATTTCCAGTATATTCATATGTTTTATAGACAGCTGTCACAGAGTAAAATTTATCCCCATTTGGATTTTCCGAATAATAATCTGGCCCAGAATATACGTTGCATAATGTTAATCTACCAAGTCGGAGTCCTGTCTCCTCTAGAACCTCTCTTCTTGCGGTATCTTCTAAGCTTTCTCCTAACTCCATTAACCCACCAGGCAATCCGAAAACTCCACGCTCTCGTTCCTGCAACAATAATTCCTTTTTATCATTAAAAATAAGTACAACAGCTCCGGGAAGTATCAGTGGGTCATGTCCAACATATTGTCGTAGTTGTTTGTAATATTCCATATATTCTTTGTCCTTTCAAAAGCAAAAGTCTTGCTAACAGTATAGAACAAAAAATGGTAAGATACATTATAAAGTGAAACCTCATGTATTATGAATCGTATTAGATAATAACGAAATTATTCGAGGATGTGAGCACTAGTTGACGAACAAGCGTTGGTTTCAAGTGGGAGTAGCCATTCTCCTTACATTATTAATAATTTTTATGTTCATGAAAGTGAAAACAATTTTTTCACCATTAATAATTGTCGGGCAAACAATATTTATCCCATTATTAATTGGTGGTGTCTTATTTTATTTATCAAGACCCCTTCAGAAATGGTTGGAGTCAATAAAGTTCCCAAGATGGGCAAGTATCATATCGGTGTTTATCGTAATTGGGTTAATCGGTTGGGGATTTTATGCATTAATAGGACCACCACTTACAAAACAAGTGAATGACCTAGTGAAAAATACACCGGCATTTATTAATGAGGTAGAGGACTTAACAAAATTCGCATTTTCTCAAAAAGACAAGCTGCCAGATCTTCCGGAGTCCGTTCAAAAAACGATAGAAGATACGACGGGCAAAATAGACACGATTGCAGTTTCTATTGGTTCTTTGTTAATCCGATTCATTCAAAACTTGTTCCAAGGAATATTCTTACTAGTTCTTGTTCCTTTTTTCCTTGTATATATGTTGAAGGACCATGAAAGGTTTGCACCTTTTATTGCGCAGTTTTTTAAAGGGGAAAAGAAAACTTGGATTCGAAAAACATTAGCCGATATTGATGATACATTACGTTCTTACATTCAAGGGCAATTATTTGTAAGCTTTTTAGTCGGACTTATGTTATTCATCGGTTATTTTGCTATAGGCCTAAAATATGCCTTGCTACTTGCATTATTCGGCATGATGATGAATGTAATCCCGTTTTTAGGCCCTTATATTGCGGTAGTGCCTGCTCTAATTATTGCATTGATTCAAGAGCCGAAGCTTGCAATTTACGTAGCTATTATTATGCTCATATCTCAACAAATCGAAAGTAATTTTATTACACCAAATGTAATGGGTAAATCATTGGATATTCATCCGTTAACTGTAATAACAATTATTTTAGCAGCCGGTAATATTGCAGGCTTATGGGGGATTATTTTAGGTGTCCCTACTTATGCAGTAGTTAAATCAATACTAAAAAATCTGTATGCTCATCGGGAAGGAATAAAGGATGCTGCCACAGAATCAATATAGATAGAGGTGATCTCATGACATTTCAATCAAAAAGAGATCGGTCATTTATTAATCTAATTATTATAGCTGTAATCATCATAGCTATAGCGACACTTTGGCCAGTTGTATTTGAGTTGTATTTTACTGAGTCTCCTGACTTAGTAGCCATTTGGATAATGGTTATCTTATTTGTAGTGATGACAGGGTTTATCCTATGGATTTCTTTTGATATTGAATACACTTTTAAAGAAGATTACTTATTAGTCCGTGGAGGTTTTTTTAGAAGTAAAATTCCATATGAAGACATAACAAAAGCGAATCCGACATCTCAAATTCTTGTTGGATACCGAATTCTTTCCTCTAAGGATGCCTTAGAGATTCATTATAAAAAGGCATTCATGGGAAGTGTTATTATCTCTCCTGAGAATCAGAAAGAATTTTTAAAGGTTTTAAAAGAAAAAGTACCGCAAATTCATATTGTAAAGTGAGGTTTTAACATGGAAAACTTCAATAAACCAAGCAATGATTTAATCGGTGATATCTTAAAAAACTATGAGAAAACAGGCGGAATGGATAATTTGAAAGGGCAAGGAAAACCTCTGTCAGATGAATATTTTTCTGGTGACATATTCCAACACTTTCAAAAAATAGCGAAGGATGCTGGATTCAAGCCACATTGGTTAAAATTGCAGCATGAAATTAGAGATGAATTAAAAGACATTGCTGAAAAGTACGTGAAGGGGCAAAAGACCGACCTACAATTCAGAGTAACAAAAGTGAATGAAAAAATTATTCAGTATAATAAGTCTTGTCCACCTCCTATGCAAAAAGGAGTTGTTCGATTAGAAACAATCGAGTCAGCAAGTCAAAGATGGTAAATAAGCAGAGCCCTACTTATATGGGCTCTGTACAGTAAAGGTATCGAGAAGGCGACTTCTCGATACCTTTTATCTTTTATATGCTTACGCACATGTCCAAGGGATGAGCTTCTTCAAATTCATACCGTAAAAGTAAGCATCGCCGACATGGACAATTTGCTTCTCCTTTGTATTGGCAAAGACATGTTCATTCGTTTCGTTACGTTTACATTTATGTTAAAAGTGGCGAAAAATATCTGCAAAATAGTAATCCCAAATATGACGTTGAACCGTCTTTTAATAATATCTACTTTAGGTACACTTGGAGAGAAAAGGGAAGTCAGCATTAATTCCTGGCAACACTTACAGATCACGTTCATTAAAATCATTTCTAGTAATCATGATCCGCCACCCCGAAAGAATACGTATTTTTTGTAAACGCTTGGATCGATTGGAGCGGAGGGTGGCGACTCTAGCGGGAAAAGCGGGACAGTCGAGACCCTGGACGGAGCGTAGCGAAATTAATTTTTGCGACGAGCTTGCGCAGGAGCAAGGGAAGCTGCTCGGACCCCCCGCGGAAAGCGTCCGCCTGGAGTGAAAATCTACAGTCTGTACAGAGCCCTATTTATAGTGGAGCTCTGTTTTTTATATTGACGAAAATCTTATTTTTTATTATGATACCTTTGTGTTAACTTATTGCTTCATAAAGTTAACTCATTTTACGTAGGGGGAAATTATATGAGAAATAATCGTTTGAAAATGATGATTGTCGCAGCTTTATTTGCTGCAATAATTGCAGTTGCTGCCCAACTTATGATTAATATTCCGCCAGTACCGTTTACATTAATGACAATAGCGGTAATGCTGACAGCAACGATTCTTGGGAAAAAATATGGATCCTTGGCGGTTACTGTATATGTTTTAATGGGGTTAGTAGGAATTCCGGTATTTGCAGGTATGAAGAGTGGACTGGGAATCATTTTAGGTCCAACAGGAGGGTATCTTATTGCCATTATTCCAGCAGCTTTGTTTATAGGATGGTACTTAGAAAAATTTAAACATACGAAAGTCCAAGCGATTATCGCAAATATGATAGCCGTTCTTATTATATTAATTATTGGAACAGTTTGGCTAAAAGTCGTTGCAGATCTTCCATGGAATGGTGCATTTAAAGGTGGAATGCTTCCGTTTATCTTACCAGATCTTGCGAAAGCAGTAGTTGCAGCTCTGTTAGGGGTTATTATTAGAACACGTTTAGTATCAGCAAAACTAATATAACAAAACAAGCTCCGAGGTGGCTCGGAGCTTGTTTTGTTAGTTTGGGGAGTACCGTTCTTCACTTATAGAACGATCTTTTGTGTGGTGGTGGTAGTTTTCGTCTTGTACTTTCATGTTCAGTTCTTCCACTTGAATGGCATCTACTGTTTGCATGTCTTCATGCATATCGAACAAACTTTGTTTCGTTGTTCGGACCCCATCCGGGTTATCAAGAAATGGACCTTCAGCATCTTTACGAACTCTATCCTTCATTTCTTACGAGGTTTAAAAGCATATGGCTTAGTGCGTGTTGCTCTTCTTTACTTCCACTATTCCATAACTGTTGTAGAAGATGTTCTTCACGGTTTCGAGGATCCTCATGCTTTGCTAAGTAGCCAGCCACTTTTTCAGTAGCCTTTGCTAAAGCCTCGTCACTTAAGCCCAATTTTTCTCCAGCAGCAACTTTTTCAGATAAATAAGATTTGAATGCAGAAAAGTTTTTTAGAATTTCTTCTTTTTCTTCTGTACCAATGCTATTGAGCTTATTGTCAATGCGTTCATCTATTTTGTTTCCCAAGCTTTCTCACTCCTTTGATATTAGACTCTTATTAGCTATTCCCAAAGCTAAGTCAAACATGCATGAGAAAAGTTTATTTTATTTTCAAACAAAAAGTTGTATTCGTAGGCATAGTTTCTGTCTAGTCTACAAGGCTTTCCATATTTCAAATGGGGCAGAATCCACATTTTTGAAGTCCGGGAATATCCTTTGAAAAACAGCAAGTAGTTCGTACGGTTGTATTGATTAAATCAGAAGGGCTTTTGCCTTTCAAATAATGAGCTAAAAAAGATTTTGTTGTAAAATTTTTCCAAATGTCTTCATCCTGGAGTAGCAACCAGTCTTCCTTCGCTTGTATCGAAGTTACGGGATTATCCATAAAAACATAGTAATGCCACAGTAAATAGCCAAAAACATTCTCCCATAGAGTCAGAGGAGAAATACTACATTGTGACCGAAGCTGTTGGATAATTGTATAGCATTGCTGATGCCAAACCATTTGAATATCATCGGCGCGATGATCACGTACATCCCGGTAATATTTTGATGGGATATATGTGCTAATGGTTTTATTTCCGTACTCAGTTGTTGCAAAGTATTGAAGTTCTTCCAGTGGTCCATCCCAAATTTCATCATATAAAGTCATCATATAAAATTGCATCGAGACGAACATCCCGACTCTTCTCATGAAGAATGAGGCAGCAATAGGATCATTGGAAGCTCCAGAGATTAACTTAATTACAGGGAGTGCCATATCTACGTTTTTTGCATGGAAAATGGGAGTACCACTTGGTTCAACATACACACTATAATTATTCAATTGTTTGATTTGGTCATTCGTTAATGTTGTCATAACCCTAGTATACAATTTTTTTAATTTTTAGTTGACTTTTTAATTGAAAATGATTATCATTACCATATAGAAACTTACTCTTAATGTGAGAAGGTTCTAACAGCGACTTTTCTCCAATCGTAGCTGATCATCGCACACTTAACCCCCTCAACGTTAAGTCAGTGCATTCATGTTATCGGTAACCAATGTGGTTGCCGATTTTTTTGTGCAAAAAAAGACCAAATGTATTTCATCACGTAATCGAATTAAAGACAAAAAATAAAATTGTTTAATGTGGAATGTATAGCTAATACTAATGGTATAAAATTCGAAACAAAGTCAGTGATCGCCTTGTTTTTTGTAGAAAATTATAGGTCATTGTGCAGCCTTTCACTAAATTGACTTTACTACACTAAATCATTATAATTTTCAGAATATATAGCTATTTAGGAGTTTGAGTTCCTAAAATGCCAATAAAAAATATATAAAGGGAGAAGTGAGGAGATGGATTTAAAAACAAAAGCTTTAAATTTACACCGAACGTATAAAGGGAAGATGGAGATGATTTCAAAGGTACCTATGGAAAGTATGGGGGATTTGAGCTTAGCTTATTCCCCTGGAGTTGCAGAACCTTGTATAGAAATAAAAAATAATCCATCTACTATTTATGATTACACGATGAAGGGAAACTTAGTAGGAGTAGTTACGGACGGTACAGCCGTTTTGGGTTTAGGTGATATCGGACCTGAAGCAGCATTGCCTGTAATGGAAGGAAAGTCAATTTTATTAAAACGTTTTGCCAATGTCGATGCTTTTCCAATTTGTTTAGACACAACAAATGTAGATGAGATTGTGCAAATTGTAAAAGCAATAAGTCCAACCTTTGGAGCGATCAATTTGGAAGATATCTCTGCTCCACGATGCTTTGAAGTGGAAGATCGACTTCGACAAGAATTAGATATACCTGTATTTCATGATGATCAGCATGGAACAGCTATTGTCGTTGGTGCGGGACTACAAAATGCAGTTAAGTTAGTTCAAAAGGATATTCCTTTATTAAAGGTTGTTATAAATGGAGCAGGTGCGGCCGGAATGGCCATTTTAAGAGTTCTTCAACAGCTGGGTTATCAACAGATAATCATGTGCGATTCAACCGGAATTATTTATGAAGGTAGAGAACAGGGTATGAATCCGGTTAAAGAGGCAATTGCAAGCACTACGAATCCATTAGGTTTAAAAGGAACATTAAAAGATGCTATGGATGGTGCAGATGTATTTATTGGAGTTTCTGTAGCAAATATTCTAACGAGAGAATTAATTGATGCAATGAATTCTAATCCAATTGTTTTTGCATTAGCAAATCCTACGCCTGAAATTGCTTATGATTTAGCAAAAGAGTGGGGAGTTAAAGTCATTGCAACGGGGCGTTCGGATAATCCGAACCAAGTAAATAATGTATTAGCTTTTCCAGGAATTTTCAGAGGGGCTCTAGATGTAAGAGCGACTGATATAAACGAAGATATGAAGCTGGCCGCAGTTCAGGCAATTGCTTCTCTTATTGACGAAAGTGAGTTAAGGGAAGATTACATCATTCCAGATGCTTTTGATGAACGTGTAGTAATTGCTGTTGCAGAAGCGGTTAAAGCAGCGGCAATTGAATCAGGCGTGTCTATCCTTTATCAACCAGCATTAAAAGAAGTATAGGTCTATAGAATAGTTTTAAGATGGTGTTTAATGTTGAAAATAGCAATTCTAATCAACTAATAAAGAAGATTAATCGTAACGACCGTCATTAATTATCGGAAAAGAAAACCAGAACATTAGAAAGTAAGGTCTACATCAAATGATGTGGACCTTTTATTATCCAAAGGGGGAGCTGGAGGGAATTTTGTCGGTAGTGTGGAAAAAGTGCTTGGAGAATATAAACTATAAGGGCAAAAAAATTGCAGGGTTATGAAGTAAAATAATTCATCGCCCTGCAAATGTTATTTTGTTTTTGGAACGAGCAGTTTAGAATTTAAAACCTTCGTATAGTAGCTATGTAAAAACATTCCTAAAATAATAATAGCAAGTCCGATTAGGGCAATTGGTGTAGGTAAAGGAATATGAAGTAACCACATTTCACCGATAATAACGAAAATAATTTCCGTCGATTGAGTCGCTTCTACTGCTGCGAGTTTACCTTGATGGTCACGAACACGGTCAGTTGCCATAAAAAATAATATGGTGGCAATCACACCCGAGCTAACCGCTACAATAAGCGATTGAAAAACTTGGTCCATAGAAGGTAGTCCTACCGTGAAAATAGCGTAAATAGATAATATAATCCAAGCAGGCATCGATGCGATTGTCATACCTAAAACGCGCTGAAAGGTATTTAATCTTCCGTTTAAATGATCCATCATTTTTCTATTTCCGAGTGGATAAGCAAATGCAGCCACAATCACAGGTAAAACTCCTAAAAAGAACATGCTCATCTGAACGGATTCTGTATTTGGAATTTGGATTAAGATAATGCCTATTAATATAATGAGAGAAATAAAAAGTGATACCATTGGTATTTTTTGTTTAATTAGCTCACCGTCTATTTTTAAAGCAAATAATGGGGCAAGAAGAACACCGGCGATAATTGTAAATTGCCACATGCCTGATATTAACCAACCTGGTCCATAAGCTGCTGCAAAGGTTAGAGGTGCGTAAAATAATACGAATCCAACAAAGCTCCAAACGAGCCAAGTAGACGGAGAAGCTTTCATTTCCTTAAATGTTGTGGATAACCCTTTTTGATAACCGACAATGATCAATAAGAAAGGCACCATGAAAAAGTATCGGAGGGAGGAGCTCCAAAGCCAGCTCCCACCCGATATTTCCATTGATCGATTAAGTATAAAAGTTACTGCAAAAAATAATGATGCTAAAACTCCTAATAATATTTCACGCACAGGTACACCTTCTTTAAGCTTGTTTTTCGAATGATTGAATGATTCCTTTTAGGACTTCCGTTGATTTTTCCATTACATCTACTGATATATATTCATATTTACCATGGTAGTTTTCTCCACCAGTAAAGACGTTTGGAGTTGGCATTCCCATGTAGGAAAGCTGAGAACCGTCTGTCCCTCCACGAACTGGAATAATTAGAGGGTCGATATTGAGTGAGATCATTACTTCTTTTGCTACATCGACAATTTCCATTACAGGTGAAATTTTTTCACCCATATTGTAGTATTGATCATTTAATTCCACTGAAATAGCGCCAGTACCGTATTCTGCTTTGATTTTCTCGGCAGTGTCTAAGAACAATTGCTTTTTCGCTTCGAATTTTACTCGATCATGATCACGGATGATATAGCTTAACTCTGTTTTTTCAACGTCTCCGTTAAAGTTCATCAAATGTATAAATCCTTCATAGCCTTCTGTTTTTTCAGGTACTTCATCAACTGGCATATGTGATTGGAACTTAGTCGCGATAGTAATAGAGTTCACCATTTTTCCTTTTGCAGAGCCAGGATGAACGCTTGTACCGTTCGTTATAACTTTTGCTCCAGCCGCATTAAAGCTTTCAAATTGCAATTCACCAAGTGGACCTCCGTCCATTGTATATGCAAATTTTGCTGCGAATTTTTCTACATCGAATTTATGTGGTCCGCGACCAATCTCTTCATCGGGAGTAAAGGCAACACGAACTTTTCCGTGTTTCACTTCAGGGTTTTGGATGAAATATTCCATAGCTGTCATGATGATAGCTATCCCAGCTTTATCGTCAGCACCTAAAAGTGTTGTACCATCCGTTGTAAGCAAAGTATGTCCGACATAATTTGAAAGCTCAGGGAAGTCTTTAACAGTCATAACTGTATTTTCGTTCAGTTGAATGTCTGATCCGTCGTAATTATCAATTCGCTGAGGGTTTACATTTTTCCCTGTATAATCTGTAGCTGTATCCACGTGAGCTAAAAATCCGATTGTCGGAATTTCCTTATCTGTATTGGAAGGTAATGAAGCAAATAAATAACCATTTTCATCTAAAGTAATTTCTTCTAACCCAATCTCAGCTAATTCTTTTTCAAGTACATGGAGCAGATCCCATTGACCTTCCGTTGATGGGCAGGTTGTGCTTGATGCATTAGATTGTGTGTCTATTTTTGCATAACGAGTTAAACGCTCGATTAATGTTTCTTTCATGAGAAAAAATCCCCTTTCCAAATTAAAAGCATATATTTATTTTAGCAGATTCTTTCGAGATGCGGAATAATGAGCATATATGCTATAGGCAAATAAAAACTGGGCTCCATAATAGGAAATCATTATAAGAGCATCAGAAAAAGGAATAGATATTATAAATCGATTAATAGCAAGCACCGAGTCCGAAAAAATAAATGAAATAGCACCAATAATTGCGAATTTATTTGCTGTTTGAAGAGCATTCCAACCCATTAATAAAATAACAACAATATAAATTACCACAGCAAAAGCTAAAATATTTTCTCCTTCTGCCCAAAGAGTCCCAGCTATCCATAATACCATTCCAATTCCATAAGCAATTAGAAGAGCTGCTGCCCACTTTGGAATAGTCGATACTTTAATATGGCGGAACGCAAAAATATACCAAATATGTCCAATTAAAAAGGTAATGAGTCCAGCGATAAACCAATAAATTAAACCATCCGCCCACATGCAAATAAATAGACCTATCATGATTAGCGATTTATATCTTTTTGATTCACCGGATGGTTGGATAAATGCAAAAACTAATATCAAAAACATCGGAATTATCTTAAACATCATTTTAATTCCTATAGGTTCATCCGGTATAAGGAAAATATACGTAACTCCCATTATTGCTATTAATAGACCTAAAATTTTACTCCACATAATAATACATGCACCCCTTTACTATACATTCGTTTTTTTCATTAAATATCCTGCCCTATTGTACGGGTCAAAAAATAAAAAAAGAACAAGCATCTCGGTAGATACTTGTTCTTAGATATTAATCAACAGGAGGATTGCTTGTTACATATGTTCCAGCGATAAAATCATGGATTGCACGCTTATCTTCACGTAAGCCTACCATAAAAGCACTAACAATCAGACCTATTCCTAATGTGACTACATATACGAAACCTGCCACAATAACACGCATAAGCATTGTTCCAAAACCTAGTTTGGTGCCATCAAATTTGACGATACGGATGCCTAACATTCTTTTGCCTACTGTGTATCCGGTCCATAATACTGGAACAATAAGAGAGTAAAGAAGATTTCCAAAGCTAGTGATTGGTGATTCCTGCCAATGCCCGAAAAGAAGAAAGCTAATAATAGACAATGGAATACCTATTATTATAAAGTCTAATAAACTTGCCCCTAGTCGTGACCAAAAACCAACTGGATTCAACATGTTGCAACTCCTTTTTTATTCTTTTCTATTTAACTATAAAGCTGCGTCATCAACGCCATCTAAATACTTCTCAATCGAACCAATAACGGACTCGACACAGCCTTCTTCAAATGGAGAGATTAAATTTGCCTCAGCTACTAACTTAGTGAAAGATTTCGAACCACCTAGCTGGCAAAGGTGTAGATAATCTTTCCAAGCTGCTTCGTGATCTTCTCTGGAACGCTTCCAAAATTGGAACGCACAAATTTGAGCCAACGTGTAGTCAATATAATAAAACGGACTTGCATAAATATGACCTTGGCGTTGCCAGAAAGCACCAGCTTCCAAATAGCCATTTCCGTCATAGTCACGATGAGGTAAATAAATTTCCTCAATCTTTTTCCAAGCGGATTTACGCTCTTGAGGTGTCATTTCAGGATTTTCATATACGACATGTTGAAATTCGTCCACTGCAACCCCATACGGCAAGAATAGAAGGCCGCCGCTCAAATGTGCAAATTTATATTTTTCTGTTTGTTCTTTAAAGAATAATTCCATCCAAGGCCAAGTAAAAAATTCCATACTCATCGAGTGGATTTCACAAGACTCAAATGTTGGCCATACATACTCAGGAATACCTATATTACGGCTTGTAAACACTTGGAATGCGTGACCCGCCTCATGTGTCAACACATCGATGTCTCCAGATGTTCCATTAAAGTTTGAGAATATATAAGGAGACTCATAGTTATCGATAAATGTACAATAACCTCCAGATTCCTTCCCTTTTTTCGCTACTAAGTCCATTAAATCTCGGTCAATCATGAATTGGAAAAACTCTGCTGTCTCAGGAGATAACTCATCATACATTTTCTTTCCATTTTCAACAATCCATTCCGGAGAACCTTGTGGTGCTGCATTCCCAGACAAGAAATTCAGAGATTCATCGTAGAACTTTAGCTTTTCAAACCCAATTCTTTTTGCCTGACGCTCATAAAGTTTTGTTGCAAGAGGAACGATGAAATCACGAACTTGATCACGAAATTTTTTCACCATTTCCGCATTATAGTCAATGCGATTCATACGTATATAGCCAAGCTCCACAAAGTTTTTGTATCCAAGCTTTGTAGCAATCTCATGCCGTACTTTTACAAGCTGATCATATATGTCATCAAATTTATCCTCATGTTCTTTGAAAAAGCCGAATCTTGCTTCCGTTGCTTTCTTACGTACTTCTCTATCAGTTGATTCACCGTAAGGTCCAAGCTGGGCAAGTGTTAATGTTTCGCCGTTAAATTCAACTTGAGCAGAAGCAACAAGCTTAGAATAGTCAGAAGCCAATTTATTTTCTTTCTGCATAAGTGAAATTACTTCTGCGGAAAATGCTTTAATTTGAAAATCAGCAAGATCAAATAATTGGCTTCCCCATTTTTCTTCTAATTCTTTACGGAATGGAGAAGCGACTAGTGCTTTATAATATTCTGTAATTAATTCTTCGACCTCTGGGTTTTTTTCATCAAAAAAATCACGCTCTTTTTGGTAAAACTCATCATTCGTATCAATCGATGCACGAATGTACACTAAATTAGCTTGTGTTGAATAATCATTTCGAAGTGCATTTAGTTCTTCAATTGCAACACTTTGTTCTTCAACGGAAGTAGCCTGTTTGAATTTTGTTAATGCATCATTAAATTTTGTTTTTTCTTCTTCTAAATTTGGTCTTTTGTACTCATAGTCCTTGAATGTAACCAATAAAATTCTCCTCCTGTACGTTCTTTCGAAAATCGAAAGGTCTCATTTCCATTGTTCATTATTTTCAGATTTATTGCAACAATAATTTACAATTGATTTTAAACAAACAATATTATATTATGTCTATTATATAATAAATATTTATGGGGTGCGTTTATAAAATGGAGATATCTGAATTATTTTGGGATGCAAATGCAGAACAATTGAAAGTTGGTTATGTGGAAGAGAAGGAAGATTATGTTTGTTTATTATGTGGTGAAAGAGTGGAAAAGGGAATTATTTATCCAGAAGCCACTGTTTTGTATGAAGCGGAACGTTATATGAAACACCATATTGAAAAGGAACATGTATCTGTATTTCATTATTTAATTGGATTAAATAAAAAATTAACAGGATTGACAGATCATCAAAATAGCTTACTTCGATTGTTTTACGAAGGTAAGAGTGATGCAGACATACAGGCAGAATTAAGTATTGGTAGTGCCTCTACGATACGTAACCACCGATTTGTATTGAAGGAAAAAGAACGCCAAGCAAAAATCTTTATAACGATGATGGAGTTGTTAAAGGAAAAAGACAGTCATGCACCAACCTTTTTGCCGCTTCATAAGACTGCAACGATGGTGGACGAACGATATAACATTACGAAAGAAGAGCAAGAAGAGATAGAAAAGAAGTTTTTTTCTAAAGGTATAGATGGTCCTCTCATAAAATTTCCGAAAAAAGAAAAACAAAAACTGGCAACTCTTAGGGTGATCATACAACGATTTGACTTAGAGCGAGTATATAAAGAAAAAGAGATAAATGAGGTACTAAAAAATGTATATGCTGACTATGTCACATTAAGACGTTACTTAATAGAATATGGGTTTTTAGATAGAAAAGATGACGGCAGTGAGTACTGGGTGAAAAAATAAATACGAGGAGTGGGGAAATTGGATCGTAAAATGGAACTGAAACAAGCATATAAAGAAGTAAAGATTGAAGGTGGAATTTATGTCATAACGAATAAACAAAACGGTAAAAAATTCGTTGGATCCACACGAAACTTCAAGACGTTAAATGGCACGAAGTTTACTCTAGAAACAGGGACACATACAAATAGAATACTTCAAGAAGAATGGCACCAATTTGGCAAAGATGCGTTTGAAATTGAACAAGTAGAGACGCTGAAAACATCAGAAAATCAATACGTAGACGAAAAGAAAGAACTAGAAAAACTTTTAAACAAATGGATGGAGCAATTACAACCATTTGGCACTAAAGGGTATCATACGAAGAAAGAGTGACCCAGAAAGGCTTCCTAATAAACGAGGAAGCCTTTTAATTATATTTGGAGAAATTACTTTACATATATAATCTTTGGTTTTGGATGAAAAATTCTTTTATAGAAAATATAATACATTATCTAGCTATGCAAGGTGACTTGATTGCATATAGTACAGCTACATTTAGATTATATAGCTAAAACATAATGTTTGATGTAACAAGTGATTTGACATGGCTATAAAGTAGATACATGGATTCGTAACAAGTGGGGAGACAATGCATTTCTAACCAGGAAGTAGGGCTGTATGCAAGAAAATCGTATTTCAAGATGTATTTGTAATTGTTGCAGATATAAAAAATAACTCCGAGGTATTCGGAGTTATTTCCCAACAATATAAGTCTTTAAAAGTGCGGCGCGCTCACGTAAGCGTACTTTCGCTTCTACCACTTCGGGGGTCTGTGCTGCAACCACGTCCGTTTTCCATTCTAGCTTTTTGGCAAGTATTTTTGCTCGCTGTAGGTGATAGTCACTCGTAATGATCGTTATAGACTTTACGTTATCTGGCAAAAGCTCTTTAGAAAACAACAAGTTTTCATAAGTTGATGTCGACTGATCTTCAATAATTAGCCTCTCTTCTGCTATCCCATTCTCCAAAAGAAAATTTTTCATTACGACCGCTTCCTCAATATCTTCATCGTCTCCTTGTCCTCCAGAAAGTACAAGGGTGACATGAGGATATTCGTTTGCATACGCAAGTGCTGATTCCAATCTGAATTTTAATGCAAGCGAAGGAATATTGCCTTCTTTTACTTTTGCACCGAGGACAATGGCGTAATCGTTGGAACCATCAGCTTTAGGGTTTAATCCTTCATCCATCCATTTGCTAGTAAGCATCCACAATCCAACTCCGCTGGAAGCGAGAACAAATAAAGGGATAAGCACAATCCACCTCATTTTTTTAGACATTCCAATTCACTCATTTCTTTATAAAGAAGGTTTTTTTCTTTTTATAAAAGTAGAAATTCTCATCTCTTCCTTACGAGCTAAACGACGAAAGTTTTCGATATGCAATATGAGTGCCATCACGAATAAAAAGCTTGCAATTGCAATTGGTATATATCCTTCTGAAAACCATATAGCCTCGCCTAAAAAAACAAAATAAAAAACAAATACTCCAATTAATAAATAGTCCGTTAAAAAAGTTGTGCCAATTAATAATAAAAGTCCGATCAATCCTAAAGGCCAATAAATTGCAAAAAGTATGCCGATTACAGAAGCTGTCCCTTTTCCTCCCTTAAATCCGGTGAAAATGGGAAAGTTGTGACCTAAAATGACAGCAGCCCCCGCTAAGTAAAGAAGTGCATCCTGTTCCAATGCTGAAAAGGTACCGTATTGCTGCATAAAAAATCGTGTGCCAATAATAACCAATACACCTTTTATTATATCGATGAAAGCTACAAGTATTCCGTATTTCATTCCAAGCACAATAGCTGCATTAGAAGCACCTGAGTTTTTAAGACCTTCTGCTTTAATATTGATTCCACTAAAAAACTGAGCAATCTTTGAACCATGAATGGAACCAATTAAATAACTAACTACTAAAATACAAATAATCCATATTACCATTACAACACCTCCAAAAGTAACCCCCATACATTAAACGTACAAGCCTAAAAGAAGTTTCAGAATTTTTATAAAAAGTACTTGACGTACAGATTAATAGAGTCTTATACTGTGTAACAAGATGGAATACTAATCTAATACTCTTATCAAGAGTGGCGGAGGGACTAGGCCCTACGATGCCCGGCAACCAACAAGTTTTAAACTTGGAAAGGTGCTAAATCCTACAAATTCACGCGAATTTGGAAGATAAGAGGAGGAATATGCGAAACCGCACCCCTCTTCTTAAAGAAGAGGGGTTTTTGTTGTTTAGTCGATTTACGATACGTTTTCCGGCTAAACATAAGTGCTTTCGTATTTCTCAAAATCCTCTCCCGCCTCCATATGCGTCCATCTAAAACTATTATTTAGGAGGAATTCAAAATGACAAATTTCCAACCAGAAACACTTCTTTTACACGGTGGTCAGCAACCAGATCCAGTTACAGGTTCACGAGCAGTGCCAATTCACAAAACAACTTCTTTTGTATTTCGTGATACAAACCATGCCCAAGATTTATTTGCATTAAAAGAGTCTGGCAATATTTATTCACGTATAACTAATCCTACTGTAGATGTTTTTGAACAACGCGTTGCTCTACTTGAAGGAGGAACGGCTGCTGTTGCACTTTCTTCTGGTATGGCGGCAATTGCATTTTCCATTTTGAATATTGCGGGAGCAGGCGATGAAATCATTGCAGCGGAAAACTTATATGGTGGTACATTTAATTTATTCGCCCATACATTGCCTCGTTATGGAATTCACGTAAAATTTGTAGATTCTACTGATCCAGAGAATTTTCGAGCAGCAGTAACGGATAAAACAAAAGGGATCTTTGCTGAAATTATTGGAAATCCGAGCTTGAATGTGCTAGACGTGGAGAAAGTTTCAGCAATTGCAAATGAAGTCGGTGTTCCATTGTTGGTAGATAATACATTTGCAAGCCCTTATGGTGCTAACCCGATTAAACACGGTGCTCACATAGTTATCCATTCAGCTACTAAATGGATTGGCGGTCATGGAACAACAATTGGGGGAGTAGTTGTAGATGGTGGTAACTTTGACTGGAATTCCGAGAAATTCCCTGGTTTTACTGAACCAGATGTAACCTATCACGGACTACGATACGGTATTGATGTTCCGAACGTAGCGTTTGCCATAAAACTACGTGTTCAATTGCTTCGAGATTTTGGGCCTTCGTTAAGCCCTGAAGCAGCATTTTCTTTTTTACAAGGTTTAGAAACCCTTCATCTTCGTGTGCCAAAGCACAACGAAAATGCACTAAAAATTGCAGATTATTTATCAAACCATGAAGGGGTAGAATGGGTAAATTATTTAGGCCTGGAAAATCATCCTTCCCATGAACTTGCACATAAATATTTACACAATGGCTTCGGCTCTATCTTAACTTTTGGCGTAAAGGGTGGAAAAGAAGCGGGTAGACATATTATAGATAATATTGAAATTTGGTCGCATGTAGCAAACGTAGGAGATGCGAAATCATTAATTATTCATCCTGCTTCTACGACTCATCAACAATTAACTCCTGAAGACTTAGTGAAATCAGGTGTTACCGAGGACTTAATCCGCTTGTCTGTTGGTCTAGAGGCAGTAGAGGATTTACAAAATGCACTTGATAAAGTACTTGTAGGAAAAACAAATGTCCTCTCTAGATAGAATTTTGTTGTTAATTGGGCTAAAATAGTCTACAATATGTAAAATAGTCAATCGTAATTTTACGAAAGAGATTTTATTAAATATGAATGTGGAAGCTCAATTGTGCAAATTCATTTGGAGGAGAAAGTATGGCAAAAATAAAAGCAGCAATTCTAGGTTTCGGAACAGTCGGCCAAGGAATTTATCACATTGTGAATGAAAAAAGAGAAGAATTAAAAAAATCATTAGGCTTAGATATTGAAATTAGTGCGATTTTAATTAATAATTTGGCAAAAGAAAGACCTGAAACGCCTGGTATTCTAGTAACAGACGATTTCGAGGATATTATTAATATTCCAGGTCTTCAAGTAGTGTTTGAAGCGATTGTGAACGAGGAACCAGCTTATAGCTATTTATGTAGAGCGATTGATAAGGGATGTCATGTGATAACGGCGAATAAAGTGATGTTCTCTAAATATAGTATTCAACTTCATGAACGTGCTAAGTCACGAGGCGTATTTATCGGATATGAAGCTACAACAGCTGGTGGCGTTCCAGTAATTAAAACACTTAAAAATTTACTACAAGTGAACTCAGTAAAGAAAATTCAAGGTATTTTAAATGGAACATCTAACTATATTTTGACACAAATGCGTTTAAATGAATGTCAGTTCGATGATGCTCTACAAGAAGCGCAAGCTCTAGGCTATGCTGAAGCAGATCCATATAATGATATTTCTGGTCAAGATGCATTCCGTAAGTTGATGATTCTTAGTGCACTTGCATTTAGAAAACAACCAAACTGGGATGATGTACGTGTAGTTGGTATTAACGAGATTTCATTAGAGGACGTGAAAAAAGCAAAGGCAGAGGGATTTCGTTATCGCCATGTAGCAGAAATTGAGCAAGATGAAAATGGAGAGCTTTTCGCTTCTGTAGGACCACAACTTGTTGGTCCTGACCACCCGTTATATGCTATTGAGGGTGTAAACAACGCTGTTTCCTTAGATACAAACTATATCGGTACACTTACACTAGTTGGTCCTGGAGCAGGTATGTACCCAACTGCAAGTGTCATGGTAGAAGATTATGCAGAGATTATCGGCAAACGTGCAGGCTTTATGATTACCATTTAAAGTAACTCATGATTAGGGATTACTAAGTACTGTTCAACAGATATAAAAAGAGAAAGGGTGGAGTGAAGTGACTTTGTCACCTTCACTCCACCCTTTAATCTTCATCTTTTACGTCCAAATCATCCGGAATTGGAGTATTGCGCCACTCATCTATTTGGCGTCTTAGTTCTTCGATTTGCTGCAAATGCGTATCAAATTGAGCGCTATTAATGTAATAATCTTCTCCATCAAAAATAGCACGAATTTTTTTTTCTGCAATATATCTTTTTACTTGTTCAATAGGCATTGATAAATAATTCGCAGTTTCTTCCACTGTCATATACATAGTGAATGCCTCCTATCATTATTAGTATAAGATACGATTGTCACTATCTCAATATGTGCTATATTGAAAGTTAATATATAGAAGGTGGTGGGAGTAAAGAAATGTCTGTTTTACCATACATATTTGTACTACTTGGAGCTATCTTATGGGGTACGACGGGTACTGCACAAACGTTTTTACCAGACAATGCACATCCATTTATTATAAGTGCGGGAAGGTCTACGGTAGGTGGTTTTTCTCTATTGATCATTATGGTTTTATGGAGAAAAATAAAATTTAAAACTTGGCCTTGGAAGGAAACGTTCTATGCAGCAATTTGTATTGCACTTTTTCAACTATTATTCTTCTCTTCCGTTAAATTGACAGGTGTAGCGATTGCAAGTGTAGTTGCTATAGGAAGTGCTCCTGTATTTTCGGGAATCATTGAATGGCTCTTTTTAAAGTTACGACCATCTCGAATATGGGCAATCTCGACATTATTTGCAATCGTCGGATGTTTGTTTTTATTTTTAAACAAAGGTGAGATTACTATAAATCCAATTGGTATCATGTATTCTTTAATAGCAGGTATGATCTTTGCGTTGTACACGATATCTAGTAAGTCCTTATTAGAAAAGGAAGAAGCGATACCTGCTGTAGCAATGACATTCTCAGTTAGTGCATTGTTGCTCATGCCTTTCTTCTTTATATATGATGTAAGCTGGTTAAAGGAAGCAGGAAATATTGGAATTATTTTTTACTTAGGTCTAGCCACTACTAGTATTGCGTATGTGTTATATGCTAGAGGATTAAACAAAATACCTTCATCGTCCGCACTTACATTGTCTTTAGCAGAACCAACAACAGCTGCTATTTTAGGTGTGTTCATAGTTGGAGAGAATCTTAGTACGATGTCTTGGATAGGAATTTTGTTACTACTTGGAAGTATTGTAGTGTTAACTATTGGTAGTAAATCAACCAAAAAGTAGCTTATGAGATAGAATATGAGATTTGCCTTGCATGGCAGATCTCTTTTTCTATTTAATGGCAAAGCGCAACCAATTGAATGCTGACCGAGACCATATCACGAAGAAGAGAGACCAATTCTCGAGTAACCGTAACCAAATGTAAACTAACCGCGACCATTTCTCCTTATAAAAGGTTAACTTCTTATAGAAACACTCCTACGAAACTCTTAAAATCCCAGTACATTTCTAACTTCAGCATTATAAGACTGGCTGACAGGAAGTTCTGTACCATCTTGAAGAAGCACCAACAGATTAGACGAAAAATCTCGTATGATGCGATCGATAAAAGATATGTTCACGATATATGAGCGGTGAATTCGTAAAAAGGATTCAGGAAGACGCTGCTGTAATTCCTTCAATGGAATATTTGTTTTATATGGTTCTTTGTCGGCATAAAACCATGTTTTTTTTTGTAGACTTTCCATGTATGCAATTTTTTCTATTGGTATTGGACGCCATTCTTCTTCGAGTTTACCTGTCAAAAATCGATAAGGAGGAGCAGTTGGTTTAGGGGGAAGTATAACAACCACTACTGCATTTTCCCCATTTATATTTATCGGATAACCTACTCCGTAATATGGGAGCTGAAAAAGCGTTTCTTCTATTACAGCCTCTGTTCTACAACCGCATTTTAAAACTAAATCTGCAATGCTTCCTGGTTTTATCTTTTGTCCTTCCTTAATACGTAAATCATGTTTTCCTGCCACGTAATAGATGTACTGATCACCCATTGCTATTGCAATAGAGGCCTCTTTGGGAACCCACTCTTCTAGCAAAATACTATACTGTTTTAAGTAATCTTTCGAAATTTCCATTGCTTCTCCTCCATATTCTAAACTTTCTGCATTCATCCGTCTTATTTGTTGTTCATCCTAAAATAATCCTCTCTTATCCTAAAAACGATACAAACAATTCTAATCTGTTATATATTAATGTACAAGAAAAGTAACTGTTATGATACAGTAAGAAAGTCATATTTTTCAGACAGTTATAATTATAAATTTGAGGAGTGTGTTAAATATGTCAACGAGACAACAACAAGTGGAAGAATTACGTAAAGATTGGGAACAAAATGAACGCTGGAAGGGGATTGAACGCCCGTATTCACCAGAAGAGGTAATTAAACTTCGCGGCTCCATTCAAATTGAACATACGTTAGCTCGTAAAGGTGCAGAACGTTTATGGAACACACTTCATACGGAAGACTTTATAAATGCACTTGGAGCTTTAACGGGAAATCAAGCAGTACAACAAGTAAAAGCAGGACTCCAAGCAATTTATTTGAGTGGTTGGCAAGTAGCGGCAGATGCGAACCTTTCTGGTCAAATGTATCCGGATCAAAGCTTATACCCAGCAAACAGTGTACCTGCTGTAGTAAAACGTATTAACCAAGCTTTCCAGCGTGCAGACCAAATTGACCATGCGGAAGGAAGAGAAGATGGTTTTGACTGGTTTGCTCCTATTGTTGCAGATGCAGAAGCTGGATTTGGTGGACCTCTAAACGTGTTTGAATTAATGAAAGGTATGATTGAAGCAGGAGCAGCAGGAGTTCATTTAGAAGATCAACTTGCCTCTGAAAAGAAATGTGGACATTTAGGTGGTAAAGTACTTCTTCCAACACAAAATGCTGTTCGCAATCTAATAGCGGCTCGTTTAGCAGCAGATGTTTCAGGTGTACCAACTGTATTAATCGCTCGTACAGATGCTGACGCAGCAGATATGGTAACAAGTGATATCGACTCTCGCGACCATGATTTTATTACAGGCGAAAGAACCCCTGAAGGATTTTATCGTACTAAACCAGGGATTGAGCAAGCTATCGCTCGCGGTTTAGCGTATGCACCTTATGCAGATCTAATCTGGTGCGAAACATCTCACCCGAGCTTAGAGGAAGCAAAACAATTCGCAGATGCTATTCACGCAGAGTTTCCTGATAAAATGCTAGCATATAACTGTTCACCATCCTTTAACTGGAAAGCGAATTTAGATGAAGAAACAATCGCAAAATACCAAGTTGAACTAGGAAAAATGGGATACAAGTTCCAATTCGTAACGCTTGCTGGATTCCATGCATTAAACCATAGCATGTTCGAATTGGCACATGAGTATAAAACAAAAGGAATGGCTGCATACTCTAAACTTCAACAAGCAGAATTTGCAAATGAAGCAAAAGGTTATACAGCTACAAAACATCAACGCGAAGTTGGAACTGGATACTTCGATGATATTTCCCAAGTAATATCAGGAGGTACTTCATCTACTACTGCAATGAAAGGCTCTACTGAGGTGGCACAATTTTCTTGATAAGTAAAGTTGATTGGAGGCTGAACGTTGGATGGAACAAGCAATAACAAAAAAAGTTGAAATTATAGGAAAAGAAGTAGATGGGATTCAAGAAATTTTAACTCCCGGAGCACTAGACTTTGTAGCATCTCTTCATCAGTTATTTGATGAGAGAAGAAAAGAATTGCTGGAATCACGCCAAGTACGTCAAGAAAAGCTGAATAATGGGGGTACATTAGACTTTTTGCCAGAAACAAAAGAAATTCGTGAGAGAGAGTGGACTATCGCTCCACTTCCTCAGGATTTACAAGACCGTCGTGTTGAGATTACTGGTCCTGTAAATCGTAAAATGGTTATCAATGCGTTAAACTCTGGTGCAAAAACGTTTATGGCTTGTTTTGAAGATGCAACTTCTCCAACTTGGGAGAATATGATCGAAGGCCAATTGAATATGCGAGATGCAGTGCGAAAAACTATTTCTTTTAGTCAGGATAATGGGAAAGTATATAGTTTGAATGAGGAAGTAGCAGTTCTTCTAGTACGCCCTAGAGGGCTTCACCTTTTGGAGAAAAATGTTCTAATAGATGGGAAGCCGATTTCCGGTAGTTTCTTTGACTTTGGACTTTATTTCTTCCACAATGCAAAAGAGCTTATCGCTCGTGGAACTGGTCCTTATTTCTATATCCCCAAGTTAGAAAGCCATTTAGAAGCAAGGCTTTGGAATGAGATCTTTGTTTATGCTCAGCAACAATTGGGAATTCCAAATGGAACGATCAAAGCAACTGTGTTGATAGAAACGATAATGGCCGCATTTGAAATGGATGAAATTTTATATGAGTTACGTGATCATTCGGCAGGTCTAAACTGTGGACGTTGGGATTATATATTTAGTTATATTAAACGACTTCGCAATCAGTCGCATGTAATCTTACCGGATCGTGGTCAAGTAACAATGACATCACCTTTCATGAGAGCGTATACGCAACTGTGCATTAAAACATGTCACCGACGTAATGCCTCGGCAATTGGAGGAATGGCAGCACAAATCCCAATCAAAGGTGATGAAGCTGCTAACGAAGCGGCATTTACAAAAGTAAGTGAAGATAAACGAAGAGAAGCAACTGATGGTCACGATGGAACATGGGTAGCGCATCCAGGTTTAGTACCAGTTGCATGGGAACAATTTGACACGCATATGCCAACACCTAACCAAATCCATCGAAAACGGGAAGATGTTCAAGTAACAGCGGCAGATTTACTCGAAGTGCCTGAAGGGACAATTACAGAAGAAGGTCTTCGATTAAATTGTAGCGTAGGGGTTCAATATATAGCATCATGGTTACGAGGAAATGGAGCAGCACCTATCAACAACTTGATGGAAGATGCGGCGACAGCAGAAATTTCACGCACGCAAGTATGGCAGTGGATTCGCCATCCAGAAGGAAAACTAGAAGATGATCGTAAAATCACTATTCCACTAGTGGAACAAGTTCTAACGGAAGAATTAGGAAAACTAAAAGCTTCCTTTGGCAATGAAGCATATTTAAAAGGCAGATACACAGAAGCTGCTGAACTGTTTCTTTCATTAGTGAATAAAGATGAATTTATCGAATTTCTAACATTGCCAGGCTACGAAAAAATTAGTTAAAAAAACATATTATTATAGGAGGTGATTTGCATGAAAATAAAAAACCAAGCAGCAAATACAAAACATTGTCGCGAATGTGGATGTGTTATTCATGAGCAAGTAGAATCATCCTTATATGAATGTGAACGCTGCATCGGCATGAACGAAGAATAACTTAGACACATAGACAATGGAAACCGCAACACAAATAGCCCTATCCATCTTTTTAAAGAGGGATAGGGCTTTTCATATTTTTACTCTACTAGACGAGTAGATTGAATCACCTTTTGTTCATTTTCTACTACATAATCAACGAGTATTTGCTTACCTTCCTCTAATCCTTCAAAGAAAGGAATGGCAACTTCAGAGAGTCGCATAGCTTCTGTTGCTCCATCAAGATTTTTTACTTCAATAGAATGAAGATCAATTTGTCCGACATAAGTGACTTCTTGTGATTCCACTACTAATTTCCCGGTTGCTCCACTTATAGACTCCCCAGCCCATTCATAATTAGTCTCGACCTTAAGGTTTTCTAATCCATCTGCTGTAGACCAAACAATCAATTTATAAGAACCTGCAGGAACTCCTGCAAGCTCTTCTTGAAGATTTAAGGGTATGGCCCACTTTTCACCCGGCTGTAGCTTCTTCTCCTGGATCTCTTGTACAAACATTTTATTTGCGGAATAAGTGTATATTACTTCCTTTGCTTCATTTAATAGCTGAAATTCAATTTGTTGCCCACTTGACATAGTTAGAACAGCTTCTTTTTCTGCACCATTTATGATGATGAAGGAAGCCTCTCCATCAGCTAACACGTTAAGCTGAGTAGATATTTTGTCCTCTTGGCTACCTGTCGAGGAGTCTACATCACTCGTACCGCAACTTGCTAATGTAAATAGGGTTACAGCTAATAAAAATAACCAAGGGATTCTTTTTAATTTATTCATTTTGACACCTCCTGTTTAAAAATTAGACCATTTTTAAGGCAGAAAGTTACACTAGTTGTAGCTTTTTTGTTTTCGAATAGGAACATCCTAACCATCTAATATGACGAGGCAGGATATTTATGAAATATATAGAATGATTATTTTAATGTACAAAATATATTTGGAAGAAGGGAATAGGGATGGGGAGAGTAATTGGATTCGAACTAAATAGTCAAGATCCTAAAAAAGCAGCAGAATTTTATTCGGAAGTTTTTGGTTGGGAAGTTGCTGAACCACATTGGGATTATTGGGCAGTTACTACTGGAATGGATGTTAACTCAGGAATTAACGGAGGAATCTGTAAAGGACCATATGATTATCCTCATGGCACTCGTATTCAAATTGAAGTGGAGTCAATGGATGAGTACATAGCTAAAGCTAAAAATAATGGTGCTGTAATAGTGAGGGATAAAATGGAATTCGATGAATTTTACCTTGCCTACTTGGTAGATCCTGTCGGTCTGGGGTTTGGTTTAATTCAAAAAAAATAAACCGTGGACAAATTGCTGCCTAAAAAACAGTGGAAAGTGGGATAAGAGATGTCTTCTATATTTAAGAGAATTGATACTGTATTTTTACAAGTAAGTGATTTTGAGCAAGCGATCAAATGGTACGGTGATGTGTTAGGTTTTAAGCTTAGATGGAAAGATGATAAAGGTGGATATGCTGCTTTAGACATTGGTGAAACACTTCTTACGTTAGTTCGAACAAACAACAACGAGAAGCCGGTTAGAAAAAACAATCATATTTCTTTCAACTTTTATACTTCTGACATCGAGCAAGCACATCAATATTTAGTGCAGAACGCTGTAAATGTTGAACCTATAATTGAAGATAAAGACGTTAAATGGTTCAAATTTCAGGATTTAGAAGGAAATGATTTAGAGGTATGTTATTTTAAAGAATAGTTACTTTCAAAGAGGCGTTAAAATCATTTTCAGACCTATGCAGGTAATTCGAATGGGATTATCGATGAAAAAGCTGTCCGTTATTTTGGACAGTTTTTTTGCGTTTAATTTCAGCTAATTTCTTATGGATTTACCTTTTTCTTAATAAAATAGATGCGCACACTAAGAAATATTATAGTTTCTTAAGAATTTCTTCAGATTTATACTAATGGAATGTTAAGAAATCAAGGTTACAATAAGAAACATAAGAAAGAGATGTGAGGAGGCAAGAAGATGACCCAGTTTACTGTTTTAGTAACAGATGATGACCAGGATATTCGAGATGGAATCGAAATTTACCTTAAAAATGAAGGATACAACGTGTTAAAAGCTGCGGATGGATTAGAAGCTCTTCAATTAATAGAAGAAAATGAAGTTCATGTCATTGTGTTAGATATTATGATGCCTAAAATGGACGGAATTGCAGCGACCTTTAAAATAAGAGAACAAAAAAATATCCCAATCATTATGTTAAGTGCGAAAGCAGAGGATTCCGATAAGATCCACGGTTTATCGGTTGGAGCGGATGATTATGTGACAAAGCCTTTCCATCCAATGGAGCTTGTAGCAAGGGTAAAGTCACAGCTAAGACGTTATACAAAGCTAGGAACCTATCAAGGGCAGCAATCTGTGATTGAAATTGATGGGCTTATGTTAAACCAAGAGGCAAAGGAACTTAGTGTAGATGGGGAAACTGTAAAGCTTACGCCAATAGAGTTCAAAATAACAGAGTTGCTCATGACCAATGCAGGTCGCGTTTATTCCATTAATGAAATATATGAAAGAGTCTGGAATGAACCTGCTTACAACGCGGAAAACATTGTAGCGGTACATATTCGTAAAATTCGAGAAAAAATAGAAGCAGATCCTAAAAATCCGAGGTATTTGAAGGTGGTGTGGGGCGTTGGCTATAAAATCGACAAGTAAAGTGAATTTACTTCTATCCATGGTTGCAATTATATGTGGAGTGCTCTGTTTATCTTATTGTATAACCAATCTTGTTCCTATTTTTGAAATTAAGGAAAGCTTTATCGAAATTATCCGATCGATGAAAGGGGGAGTAGCTGAATGAAACATCCTATAATGAAAAATATTATCATTAGTATCTTGGCTGTTATAATGATTTGTGGACTTTTTACAGTAGTAGATGAGGGACAAAATTATATAGGTAAAAATTATTTTGATAGTGATAGCTTTCAAGTGGAATTAGAAAGTTTTCAATCCTCTATTGTTCCGTTAGTTTTAGCGGTTCCGAATAAAGAGGATGTAATGAAAAATATTACTGTGACAAGAGATGAAATAGAAGAATATCGGTATCGGTATGGAGGTCTACAAGAACAATTAGACTCTATTAGATTTCAATATGAAGGAAGAACTGATGAAGAATCAATTGAAGAGCGTAATAAAAAAATGGAAGATATCACGAAAAACTTCGAGGATAATGCTTATGTTGAAAAGAAAATCCTTATAGAAAAAGAAGAAAAGATTGAAGAATACTTTCGAACAATTGAAAGAGAAAAAAATAATTTCTTAAATACAATGGATGACTATATTTATGACTTGAAAAATATAGAAACAGGTGAACGTTTTACTAATGGGGAAGTAAATTCAAAAAATGCCTTTACAAAATTGTACTCAAGTAAAAATGGGTATTTAAAAGAAAATGTAGTATTTGAAAATGGAGAAACATCCTGGGATGTAACTAACTTAATAGGAAATAAATTTGCTCGATTTGAAGGAACAGTCGCTATTTCGGAAGCAAGTATTTTAAGTGGTAGCAGAGAAGATGAATATAAATATTTTATAGTGAATCAACGAATCTTTTATGGAGTTCTTGTAGTAGGAATATTGGCAGCAATTGCATTTGTTTTATTATGGAAAAGAAACCGCGAGAATTTTAGATGTGAGAAAGCAGAGCAAAAGTATAATAAGTATCCAATTGATGTCAGACTAGCACTATTCTTTATAAGTATTTATGTGGCGATTATGTCTGCGAGAGAAATAATACAGTACGTTTTATATTATAAAGGATACGATCTCATTATTCTTACCCCTATTATTGCGATAATTTTTACAGCTTGTACATTGTATCAATGGACATGGCTACGTGCTGGAATTGGTCATGTTGATTGGAAACAAAGTTTAATTTTTAGCTGGGGAAGATCGCTAGAAGGATTTTTCTTAAATCGAACAATTGCGGTTCAAACATTAATCATGCTAATCGTAATATTCTTCTGGGGATTCGGGACAATGATGTTGTTTCCAGTGCCAGAGGCTATTCTTATCTGGGTTCCTGCAACAATATTAATTGGGATACCAGTACTCGTGTTTTTATTATCGAGAATGTCCTATTTAAACCGTGTTATCGTAAAAACAGAGGAAATGGCAAAGGGAGTTCTTCGAGGAGAATTAGAAGTAAAAGGGAAATCACCAGTTGCGCATCATGCAGCTAATCTAAATCAGCTTCGGGATCGAATAAAGTCTTCTCATTCGGAACAAGCAAAAAGTGAAAGACTCAAAACAGAGCTAATTACAAATGTAAGTCATGATTTGAGAACTCCATTAACTTCAATTATAACCTATACAGACTTGTTGAAGAATCCTAGCATAACGGATGAAGAGCGAGCATCCTATATTGCGATTTTGGATAAAAAATCAATGCGTTTGAAGACATTGATTGAGGATTTATTTGAAGTATCAAAAATGGCTACCGGTAATATAGAATTAGTGAAACAAAAAGTCGATTTAACTCAGTTGCTACAACAGGCGATCGCAGAACATCAGGAAGAAATAGATAAGTCAGAGTTAGATTATCGAGTAGCAATCGGTACAAAGCCAATAATGTCGTATGTGGATGGTCAAAAATGGTGGAGAGTACTTGATAACTTAATCATCAATACGTTAAAGTACGCCCTTCCAAATACACGTGTTTATATCAATTTAGACCAGGTAGACGGAGAAGCAGTCTTTGTTATCAAGAATATTGCAAAGTATGAATTAGGTAACGACGTATCTGAATTAACGGAGAGATTCAAGCGAGCAGACACATCACGCCACACAGACGGATCAGGTCTTGGGCTAGCTATTGCCCAATCTATTGTGGATTTACATGGTGGTAGTTTACGAATGGAAGTAGATGGCGACTTATTTAAAGTTACCGTTACTATAGCAGCAATCTAATAGTAAAACGAGAAATCCAGAGATGGGTTTCTCGTTTTTTGTTAGCCACATAGATTTAGTTGGAATTTTGGAGTGTTTAGTTGAAAAAACAGCTTACTTTAGCGGATGTTTGTCTTCCATGACTTCGAGTCTCTGTAAAATATAGTATCTAGATTTAAAATCATTAACCGGGTGAAGATTAAGTTTATTTAATAGATAGTTGGCTGCGAATTTGTCTTTGAGTTCTAGGAAATAGACACATTCACGATTAGTAATTGTATGTTTGACAAGGTAAAACCAGTCTTCTATCACTTGGGTTTGCATAATTATTTTAGAAGTTTACATGTTGGACACGTGCTAGTGTTATAAATTTGATTAAAGCATTTTGGACAAAATAATCCCGTTTTTATTTGCGAGATTTCTAGCGGATAAGTTTGAGCTATAGGTTTAGGGGTGAACTCAGTAGATTTAGAGAGTAGGCTATTTAGAAGTTGATGGAATTTAGTTGTAGAAATGATATCTGAATATTGATTATAATTGTTGATGTATTCAGATATATCACAATCCATTACAATGGTCGTATCTTTTGGAGGGAGTACGACATGTGTTTTAGAGTAAGCGAGAACAATAAGGCTTTTAATAGGTATATCTATCTTTAAAGAATTTAATAGGGTTTGCAAGTTATTCACGTGTCGTTTTATTTGTTGCTCCGGACATTTAAAAGCTGTAGATTCTTCGTCAAGAACACGAATTAACTGGTCGGGATTTTTTGGAACAACAATTTGCCCCGTATATTTTTTATTTCCAAAACAGCGATGTATTTTCTTGTGAGGATAAGCGTGTCTACCTGTAGATAATTATGCGGGCTAATTGGGATATGGAGGTCCTTTAAAATAGCGTAATTTTTGGGGAAGTTTACTTGTTTTAAGAAATTGTCAACGTACGACTCTCCAGCATAACCAGCTTCAATTGCTCTAATTTTATTTTCAATTTCAAGGCAAGTAGGGTGGTGTATAGGGAGTCGCCGAAGCATGCGCTTGTATATAGCGACTGTTTTAGGTAGATTTCGTGGTATATCTATAGAAAACCCTCCTTATGTTTAGTAAGTAATGCATTGAAAGTACCATTTTTCTAGTAATATCACAGTAAAAGATACAATAGTCTGAAAAGGGGTTGAACAGGAGAATGGAAACACTAAATCAATTAAATTTTACAAGAATTTATACATTGGGGAGAATCAAACAGAGTAAAGAGAGTGCTTGGGACATAAAGCCAAGTGGATTTAACAATACGATTCGATGGAATGTCGGCCATATTTATGTGAATGGGGAAGTGCTCACGCAAAAAGCAATTCCATCTTACGAAATCTTACATCCAGAATGGTTACCTCTCTTTGTTCCAGGAACTAACCCAGATGAATGGGATACCGAGCCTCCAACGATGGAAGAACTAATAAATGCATTAAAGCTACAATCCGATCGAATAAAGGCAGCGATTGAACCTAATTTACATAACCAATTAGTAGAACCCATGTCTATTGGCAATCTACATCAAATGGATACGGTGGATGCACTTATGCAATTTATGATTTGGCATGAAGGAGTGCATGCTGGAATTATTCACGCTTTGAACCGTGCAACGACGGAGTGAGGGATGAAAATATATATTATAGGATCCGTTGGTAGTGGTAAAACAACACTAGCCCGAAAAGTAGCCAGCAAGCTTCAAATAATACATTTTGAAACGGATAATTTTGTGTGGACACGACAACTAACCGGTGATATACGAAATGAACCGGAAGTTCGGGATCATTTGCTGCAAGAGGCGATTCATCGAGACGCTTGGGTGATAGAGGGGGTCCATATCGATTGGACCGATGAAGGCTTACAAGCAGCAAATCAAATCGTTTTTTTAGATATTCCATTTAGGATAAGAACAAGGCGCATAGTACTTCGATTTATACGTCAATTACTTAAAATAGAAAAAGCAAACTACCACCCGACATTTACCATTTTTCGTCGGATGTTCAAGTGGAATAAATACTTTGAAAATGAAATGAAACCCGCGTTTCTAGTAAAACTTAATAGATATGAGAAGAAAGTGCATCGGCTTCAAACATATAAAGAAGTAGAAGGCTGGTTGAACCAATTAGAAAGAGGGTGATGGATTAGCATCATCCTCTTTCCATGTAAAAAAGGAGATACCTATTGGTTATCCCTTTTTCTTTAACATTTCTATTTCATTCACTAGATAGTCTAACTTACTCTGTATGTCGGAAAGCTGTTCCTTTTGTTCTTGGCTAGATTGATTTACTAATTTAGCTTCTTGTTCTTCTTTCTCTTTAGCTTGAGCCAGTTCTGATAAAGCAATACCTTCTGCAATAGCTACGATCACATACCCTAGTGTGAGAACGACAGTCCCAATAAATTCAACAGTGGCGCTAGTTGGGATTTCATTTTCGTTATTTGGATCTTCAGGAATATACACACAAACATCCTTTACTCCGTCTTTCCATTAGCATATGATAAAAAACTCGCATACGTTATTTTTTGGACTTCACGAGTTGATGCTCGAATGCATAAATGACCGCTTGTGTTCGATCACTTACTTCTAGCTTCGATAAAATATTGCTCACATGTGTTTTTGCTGTTTTCAATGCAATATAGAGAGAGTCCGCTATGTCTTGATTTGTTTTGCCTTCTGCCATAAGCAGTAAAACTTCGAGCTCTCGATCGGTCAAGTCTTCGTGCAGTGCTTGTTCGGAACCTTGGCGCATTCGCTTCATCATTTTGTTTGTCACTTCTGGCTCTAATACTGCATCACCGTTTAACGTTTTGCGAATAGATTCAGCTATGTGAGATGCTTTGGAAGTCTTTAACAAATAGCTGATGGCTCCTGCTTCAAGTGCTGGATACACTTTATCATCATCGATAAAACTCGTAACAATCATTACTTTTGCTTCTGGCCATTGTCGCACAATCTCACGTGTAGCTTCGGCACCATTCAAGATAGGCATAACCATATCCATTAATATAATATCCGGTTTATGCGCAAGTGCCATATCAACAGCTTCTTGACCGTTCGTAGCTTCTGCTACCACTTCCATATCGGGCTGAGCCTGTAAATAAGCAGACACACCAATACGAACCATTTCATGGTCATCCGCTAACAATATTCGAATCATCTTTATGCTCCTCTCTCTTCACTGTTCCAACTAGCTCTAAGTTTTTCTCGATTGGAAGCTTCACTTCGACAATTGTTCCTTGCGACGGAACGGAAACAACTTTGCACGTAGCACCAATTTCAACAGCTCTTTCTTTGACATTCTCTAAGCCATATGAGCCTGTTTTAGCATCCGCCATCTCAAAGCCAACCCCATTATCTTGCACTCGAAAAATTGCTAGATTGTCACGTTCTACGAATAAAATATCGACTTCCGTAGCCTTTGCATGTCGTAACGTATTGGATAAGGTTTCCTGTGCAATTCGAAATAAATGGTCCTCTGCGCCTTTTGGTAATGAGACCTCTTCTAAGCGATATCGAATGGTAAAAAAAACTTTCTGTTGGAGCTCTAGTAATAGTTCTTCCATTCCTTGCTTAAGCGTTTTATCGTGTAGTGCTGCTGGACGAAGGTGGAGCAGTAAGGCTCGCATTTCTAACTGAGCTTGTTGAACTATTTTTTCTGTTTGCAATAAATTTTTAGGAGCTTCCCCATTCTGCGACTCCTCTATTTCCACCATCGTTGAAAGAAGCATAGACGCTGCAAATAATTGTTGTGAAACCGAATCATGCAGCTCCCTAGCCAAGCGTTGTCTTTCTTGTACGATTCGTTCCTGAATAAGCTTATCTTGTGCTTCTGCTTTTTCATTTGTAATACGCTGCAAGGTTTTCCGCTGGGTCAAAATGAGCTGCTCTAATTGATTGGTTGTGACATGTAATCTTTTCGAATATGAGAACTTTTTATTGTTTGGTAGGGACGTTTCTGCTTCTAATAAAGGTCTCAAGCTAGATTCTATTTTCTTCTCCTGGTCACGAACCTTTTGAAGAGTATTCAAAGAAAAACTAAAACTCATAAACGCTAGTATGATGATAATCCAAGCGCCTAATGGTACTTCTGCGTAAGTAGTCTCTAGCAATGACCACCATGCGTTATCGTTTGGCCAGCCCCACAGTGCATAGAGTAATAATGCTGCTAAAGCCATTAATATAATAAAGAGGGAAAAGCCTTGACCCAAAAGTATTTTCATTTACGGATCACCTCAATATCCCCAATCCATGTCGATACAGTAACGACAAGTTCAGAAGCATAGCTAACATCCTCTTGATAACCGTCTTTTAATACGACCGATTGATTCCACAAACGTTGAAGCCCTCGACCAAATATATTCGCCTCTCCGATAATAGTTGCGTAATGGAGTCTCACTGGAACTTCATAAGGTACATAAATGGTAACTTTTCCAAGCGACTGGCGTATGGAAATAAAGGAAGTACCCTTTGGTAGAACTGTTTGTGTCACATCAATAACATGCTCTCCGTAAAAGCCTTGTACATGTACATCTTGCCATTCATAGGCATTAAAAGGAGTTGTTTGCGAAGAAAAAAGCTTATTTTGTATTACACTGTTTGGTGTTTCTTTATACACAGTATCGAATGGTCGAATCACTTGTTGAATCGGTTCATTTTTCCAGAGCTTATACAGTATATATGCCATAATAGCCATGAGTAATAGCCTTAAACTCCACATAGAAAAAATAGAAATTAATATTAGGATAAACCCCGTCCAAAATAAAAAACGAGTTCGTTTGCGTAAGCTAAAATAAATCATCCCAATGCCAAGAAGGACTAATACAATGCTGCCATTTCCAAAAATTGTTGCTTCAATAAACATTAGAAAAACAAAGCAAATGAGGATAAAAGCAAGCTTGTTTGTTTGATTTTCTTTCATTTGAGTATTCCTCCTTCTTCGCATAGTGAGATAAGAGGAGAAGATTTCTTCCCCTCTTATATATTAAACAAGAAAGTAAAACTATTCTACAAAGTAATTGTCTAATCTCCAGGCACCAGCCGCTTGAGGTCAAATGACAATTTCCTTTAGTGGCTGAAGAACTGCCTCCTCGGAAATTGTCATTTGCTTGCTCCTGCGCGAAGCTCGTCACAGAGATACTCTGTCGCCACTAAATAGGCGCCTTATGCTTTTCTTATAGTTTACACAATTTCAGTCTTTGGTTGTGCATTTTTTTCTAACATTTCAAGACGTTGTTCCATAGAAGTTATTTCATGTTCCTTTTCTATCTTTTGACCAAGTCGTTCAATGTATTGTTCCATTTCTTGGAACGTGCCAAAGTTTTTTTCTTTTTGTTCTGGTTGTAGAATGCGATCCATTTGATGATGAGCGCGGGTTACGTTTTCTTTGCCCATCAATTGTAATTGACGAACCTTCATATCTTTAATTTTATGTTTCATTTCTTCGTATTTACGTTCTAAACCGAAAAGCTCTTCAGTTGTTTGTTGAATGCTATTTTGTAAAACGGAAGTTCTTTCGCTATATGCATTTAATTCGGCTTGAGCAAAAGCAGCTAAGTCTTCCTCGCCGCTTGCTGTAGCTAGCTCTACTTGATGCTTACGTTTTTCAACCATTTGCAATGTTTCTTCAAGTTCTTTTTCAAGTTCTTGTTTTAATTTTCCTTGGCGTTCTAACCATTTACCTGTTTGCTCTGTTTGTTTTTCCGCTTCGCGAATATATTGATTCAACATTGCAATTGGATTTTTTTCCTCTTTTTTATCAAACAACTTGTGTAAGTCAGCCTCTACCGAGTATTTCAATCTTTTTAATAATGATGTCATGTTATTTTCCTCCTTATTTTGAAAGTTCGTTCCATTGTTTTTCGAAATTTACAAATGGGTCATCAGATTTTACAGCTGGTGCTGAAAAGCTAACGGGTTCGTTATTCCATTTTTTAATAACGTACCAAACACCTACGATTGCTAAAATTCCGAAGAAACCAGGCACGTTTGCAACTGCCGAAAGTAATCCTACGATTCCTACACTTGCCCAAAAGATTTTCAAAAACGTAGAATCGCTTTTAAGGTAAAAATGTATCCCTGCGTAGACGATCAAAGCAGAAACTGCTAAACCTAATAAACTCCCTAAGTTTGCAACTGCTACAACCCCTGCGATAATACCAAGTACTAATAAACCAAATTTTTTCATGTGATTGTTCCTCCTCTCGTTTGTATTTATAGCTTATCAATTCCGCTAACTTATCCAAACGGGCTAGAACATGATTTTCATATCGGTCTGGAGACTTAGTAATACTAAGACATAATCTGCTATACTAATGGAAAATACATAAATTGGAGAACTGAATATGAAAAGAATTACTGGTGCTGTAATAGCTATTCTCCTGTATTCTGCTATAGTGTTTTATTTTGGATGGGTAGTTTCTAGCTGGTTAGAAACATTCTTTCCTATAAATAAGTGGTATTTCGGTATAGTCTGGGTACTTATTGCTTATGGGTTTCTTATTGGTAGAATCAATCATAGCTTGCGGCTATTTAGTATTGCGGGATCCTACTGGATGATAATTATGGAGTATGGGCTAATTCTATTTCCGATTGGAACAATTTTAACTTGGGTATATCCAGAGCAGGTAAAATTAATTGGTTGGATAATCTTATTCTTATTTGTTTTCATTTTTGCGTTTGGTACATTCAATGCATTTACACCAGTTGTTCGTGAGCTATCTATTAAATTACCCAAAAAGGATTCCAAGTTGGACAAGCTTAAAGTAGTAGTTGCTTCAGATTTCCATCTTGGTTTATTATCCAATAAGGCGCATTTAAAAAGGTTTGTGAAAAAAGCAAACGAAGAGCAGCCTGATTTAATCTTACTAGTTGGTGATTTAGTTGATGACGATCCTATTTGGTTTGTAAAAAAAGGTATGTCAGAAGTGATGAAGCAGCTAACTTCTACGTATGGTGTATATGGGGTACTCGGCAATCATGAATACTATGGTAAGAAAATTCCTCTATTAGTAGAAGAAATGGAAGCGTCTAATGTACATATGTTGTTAGATGAAACTATTGTGTTGGCAGAATCGTTCTATTTAACTGGTAGAGAAGATTTGACGAATAGAGAAAGAAAGCAGCTTTCTGAATTACGTCCCGAAAAAGATAATCTTCCTTGGTTTGTTATGGATCATACACCTTCGAATTTATTGATACCTGAAACGGAAGGGGTAGATTTTCATGTTTCAGGTCATACGCATAGAGGACAAATGTGGCCAAATCATCTTATTACGAGAAAGGTATTTGAGCTAGATTATGGGTATAAACAAAAAGGAAGCTTGCATGCGATTGTATCATCCGGTTTTGGATTTTGGGGTCCGCCTATTCGCTTAGGTAGTCAATCGGAATTATGGGCAGTAAACATTAAGCTAGAGGACGTGAACAAATAATGGAAGCATGGATTTCGGACTGGCTTAGTCAGTACGGTTATTTTGGTGTATTTTTCTTAATATTAATTGAAAATATCTTCCCTCCAATCCCATCAGAGGTGATTTTAACGCTCGGTGGGTTTATGACTACAACAACAACAATGACAAAGCTTGGAATTATTATTGCATCTACTTCAGGGTCCGTTGTTGGAGCAGCTCTTTTATATTGGATTGGCTCACTTTTAGACGTAGAACGTTTAGAGAAGATTGTACAGAAGTACGGAAAAATTTTAAGACTGACTATTAAAGACATTCATAAAGCAGATGCATGGTTTGATAAATATGGTGTTTGGGCAGTCTTTTTCGGTAGACTCGTGCCACTTGTTAGAAGTTTAATATCCATTCCAGCAGGGATGTCTAATATGAAGTTTGGCTTATTCCTCTGGTTTACGACATTAGGAACTTTGATATGGAACACAGTGTTAGTATCAATAGGAGCAGCAGTCGGAGAGAATTGGGATGAAATAGTAGGGTATATGGATATCTACTCGAACATAGTGTATATTATCTTAGCGATAGTAGGTATTGCATTTCTTGTTTGGTATTTTAAAAAACGTGACTAAGGAGATCTTATGGAATTTCTAGAATTATTAAAAGCGATTATATTAGGGTTTGTTGAGGGTATGACAGAGTTTGCTCCTGTTTCTTCTACAGGGCATATGATTATTGTTGATGATATGTGGTTGAAAACGGAAGAATTTTTAGGTCAGTATTCTGCGAATACATTTAAAATTGTCGTTCAGCTTGGTTCTATTTTAGCTGTAGTGGTTGTTATGTGGAAACGATTATTTAGTTTAGTAGGATTATATAAGATAGAAAGCGAAAATTCGAGCAAGCGTTTTAATTTACTACATGTAATCGTTGGTATAATTCCTGCAGGAGTATTAGGAGTATTATTAGAAGATTTTATTGATGAAAATTTATTTGGCGTAGAAACAGTTATATACAGTCTAGTTGCAGGTTCTATTTTTATGATTATTGCGGATAAATTTGGTCCGAAAAAACCGTCTATCAATAGCTTGGATCAAATTACGTATGCTAAGGCATTTAAAGTGGGATTAGTACAATGTCTGTCTTTATGGCCAGGATTCTCTCGCTCAGGTGCAACTATTTCCGGTGGGGTATTGTTTGGGATGGATCATAAAACAGCAGCAGATTTTACATTCATCATGGCTGTTCCAATTATGGCAGGGGCTAGTCTAGTGTCTGTGGTAAAAAACTGGGAAGAGATTAATATGGGGGATATGGGCTTTTATGCAGCAGGCTTTATCAGTGCATTTGTATTTGCGCTAATTTCCATCAAATTTTTCTTAAAACTAATTTCTCGTATCAAATTAATGCCATTTGCAATCTATCGTTTAGTGATAGCAGCAATTTTAGCAGTTATCGTATTTATGTAATAAAAGGGCAGACATTTTGAATTGTCTGCCCTTTTATTATGACTAAAGAAAGACACGTACTTTATTCCTATGTACAAGTTTAAACACAATATGATAGGGTATATAAGTGAATATAACACAACATATAGTATTTGAACGATAATTAGGTACCTTTATGGTTTAAAAGGGAATTCGGTGAAATGCCGAAGCTGTCCCCGCAACTGTAAGTGTGGACGACTGTTGAAATAGCCACTGCGAGAAATCGTGGGAAGGTCGACAGGAGGGTGAAGCATGAGCCAGTAGACCTGCCTTTTCATCGGTGAAGCAACACTTTCTTCGGGGGTTGAGAGGTGGGGGCGAAGGACTCTATCTCAATTAATTTTTAGATGTCTTGTTGTTTCCTACTTTTTTAATGTGAGCGATGACTCAGCCGAAGAGGCTTGGGACATCGCTTTTTTGTGTCCTTAAGCAACTATCACTCCAGCAGAACCCATAATCAAAACAAGGAGGAAATAAAATGACATCAATTACCTTTACAGAAAAACAGGAGGTACTCCACCATTTAGTAAAAGAATTCGGAGAAGACAATATGGCACCACTCATTAAATCACATGAAAGATGGATGAAGAAGAATCCGGAGGGTAACACCTCTGCTTGGTCTAAGTCGATGTCTTTGGAAGCATTAAGTTTTTTAGATGAGCAAGAAACGTATTGGACTTTTGTTGCGGCGCGCATTCATTTGGCACATGTATATGAACAAGTCGCTAGTCAAAGAAAAACAACATCTAATAATGTTTACAGTAAATTTGCTAGCAATGTACAACTTCAAGCTGCTAATGGAATTTACGACATTAGTTTGACGGAAGCCTATTCGTTTGATGAATTACAACAGTTAGCAGAAATAATTGTTCCAGAGAGAGATTTTTTATTTACATATATTGGTGTTAAAACTTTACTTGATCGTTATGTCGCAAGGGACTTTGATAAATCAATTGTTGAACTTCCACAAGAACGTTGGCTAATCATTGCAATGACGCTAATGAAAGAAGAAAAAGAAAATAGAATTGGCAAAATAAAAGAAGCATATTGGGCAATGAGTAACCTTTATATGACTGTAGCAACACCAACACTTTCAAATGCTGGAAAGCCACATGGACAGTTATCTAGCTGTTTTATTGATACGGTTGATGACAGTCTTCAAGGGATATACGACAGTAACACAGACGTAGCGACCCTTTCTAAATTCGGTGGCGGAATCGGAGTATATATGGGGAAAGTGCGAAGTCGAGGATCGTCTATTCGAGGTTTTATAGGCGCATCTAGTGGTGTACTTCCATGGATCAAGCAATTAAACAATACGGCAGTTAGTGTGGATCAGCTTGGTCAGCGTCAAGGTGCGATTGCTGTTTACTTAGATGTTTGGCATAAAGACATTTTTACATTTTTAGATTTACGCTTGAACAATGGAGATGAGCGTCTTCGTGCACACGATATCTTTACAGGGGTATGCTTACCGGATTTATTTATGGAGAAAGTAGACGCACGAGAAGAGTGGCACCTATTTGACCCGCATGAAGTACGACAATTAAAAGGCTATTCCCTAGAGGATTTCTACGATGAGAAACGTGGCGAAGGTTCTTTCCGAGAAAAATACGAGGAATGTGTGAATGATTATCGATTATCACGCGAAACTGTTCCAGCAATAGACTTGATAAAACGTATTATGCGTTCCCAGTTGGAAACAGGAGTACCATTTATGTTTTACCGAGATGAAGTAAATCGTAGTAACCCAAACAAGCATGAAGGAATGGTTTATAGTAGTAATCTATGTACAGAAATTTTTCAAAATCAAAGTGCTACCTCTTTTGAATCCATTCAATTAGAAGACGATGTGATTGTGACAAAACGTAAAGCGGGGGATTTTGTAGTTTGTAATTTATCTTCTATTAATCTAGGACGAGCGGTTCCAGAAAATGTATTGGAGCGTTTGATAAAGATCCAAGTGCGTATGCTCGATAATGTAATTGATTTAAATATGATTCCGGTACCTCAAGCGCAACGTACAAATGCTCGTTATCGAGGAATTGGCCTTGGTACATTTGGGTGGCATCATTTGCTTGCTCTAAATAGTATCCGCTGGGAGTCAGATGAAGCAGTTGAATTTGCTGATAAACTTTATGAAAAGGTTGCTTTCTTAACGATTCAAGCTTCTGCCGAATTGGCGAAAGAGAAAGGCGCTTATCCTTTATTCGAAGGGTCAGATTGGCAAACTGGAGCCTATTTTGAAAAACGACAATACGAGGGACAAGAATGGAATGAACTGCGTAAGGAAGTCGCTGAAAATGGAATCCGAAACGGCTATTTAATGGCGGTTGCACCTAACTCGTCTACTTCCATTTTAGCAGGAAGCACGGCGAGCATAGATCCTATCTTTCAAAAGTTTTACTCCGAAGAGAAGAAAGATTACAAAATTCCAGTTACTGTACCAGATTTAAATTCAGAGACTACGTGGTTTTATAAATCAGCTTACTTTATTGATCAACACTGGACTTTAAAACAAAATGCTGCACGTCAACGCCATATTGACCAAGGTGTTTCGTTAAATTTATATGTTCAAAACACAATAAAAGCAAAAGAATTACTTGATTTACACTTAGATGCGTGGAATAGCGGGCTGAAAACAACTTATTACGTTCGATCAACTTCTGTAGAACTAGTCGATTGTGATTCTTGTTCAAGCTAAGGAGGAAAAGCTAATATGCAGTTAGAAAAAAGAAAATTAATGGATAAAGAAGCGCCAAACCGTTCTACTAGTATCGTGAACGGCCAAAGTTCCAATATATTAAATTGGGACGATGTACGATTTAATTGGGCATATCCAAAATATAAAAAAATGCTCGGTAATTTTTGGACCCCTTTTGAAATTAATATGAGCAATGATATTAAGCAATTTTCGGGGCTAACAGATAATGAGCGAGAAGCATTCTTGAAAATAATTGGTTTGCTTGCCCTTTTAGACAGTGTGCAAACAGACTTTGCAGGAAAAGTAGCAGACTTTTTGACTGATTCTAGCTTGAATGCATTAATGATTATTCTAGCACAGCAGGAAGTGATTCATAATCATTCGTATTCATATGTGCTTTCTAGCTTAGTTTCCAAAGATGAGCAAAACCGTGTATTTGATTTCTGGCGCACAGAGCCTGTTTTGCAAAAGCGAAATAACTTCGTTTTAAAAGGGTATGAAGAATTCGCAGAGCAGCCGGATGTGGATAACTTACTACGCTCTGTTGTATATGATGTCATATTAGAGGGGTTGTTTTTCTATTCAGGCTTCTCATTTTTCTATCATCTTGCCAGACATCAAAAGATGGTCGCTACGAGCACAATGATTAACTATATAAATAGGGATGAACAGTTGCATGTTGACTTATTCGTAAAGATTTATAAAGAGTTATTAACAGAGTATCCACAATTTGATACTCCTGAGCGTGCGAGTGAAGTGGAGGAGATTTTCCGAGAAGCAGCACAGCTCGAGGTCGACTGGGCACGTGAGGTAATCGGTGATAAAATAGACGGTTTAGATATAGAGGACGTGGAAGAATATATTTATTTTTACGCAAATGTACGATGCAATCAGTTAGGCTATGACCGTCCATTCCCCGAATATCGCAAAAATCCTTTAAAGTGGATCAAAGCTTATGAAGAAGTTGATTTAGGAAAAACCGACTTTTTTGAACAAAAATCTCGCCAATATGTGAAGGTAAATGTGCAAGATAACGGATTTGATGACTTATAAGAACGGTTTTAGTTTTATCAAAAAAGCATCTATCAATCATTTTTGATTGATAGATGTTTTTAGTTTTCTAACTAACTTACAGAAGAGGGCAGTATGATTGTTACAATTGTTCCTTTGTCACTTGACTCTACATGTATGTGTCCATCGTGTGCCTCCACAAGCTGTTTCGTTATAGCTAGTCCTAACCCGGTTCCTGATATTTCCGAAGTGGTATTTGTTCCACGATAGTAGCGGTCGAACAGGCTTTCAAGCTCTTCCTTTGGAATTCCGTTTCCTTCATCCCAAATAGTTAATTGGACAGTGTCTTTCATTTGGTCTACTTTTAAATATACTTTTGTTCCTTTAGGGGTATGCTTTACTGCATTTCCGGCTAAATTATCGAGAACTCTTTCAAATAATTTTGGATCAATTAAAACATGTGCATGTTTGTCTCCTTGGGGGTCTTGTATATCTCTCCAAACAGAATTTTTAACATACATCTTAAGAAAAATTAAAAGATTCACATCGACTTTATTGATAGCAATTGCATTATTTTTTAATTGATACGTGTATGTTAAATCTTCTATTAAAGCATCCATATAGTTCGACTTCTCTTGCATAGTCTTTGCAAAATTTTTAACTTCTAGATTTGACCAGTCATAATCATCGGAAGCAAGCATAGTGGAATATCCATAAATAGAACTAAGTGGTGTTTTTAAATCATGTGACAAACCAGTAATCCAATCTTCGCGTAACTTTTCAGTCTGCTTTATTTTTCGCTCGTTAGCTTCTAACGTATTTGCTAATCTGGAAAGTGATCGATCAATGTCTTCGTATACACGATATTTTCGTTTAAAACGTCCGGTCTTTTTAGTTCTTAATCTACGATCATCTAAAGGTTTATAGTCTTGCTCGGCTAACTTTTCAATACGTTTAAGAAAAAATAAAACAGGTCGGCCAAAGCGATTCCCAATCCAAAAAGAGAATAAAATAGTAAAGAAAAAAAGAATGAGGTGAAATAAAAGAAGTCCTATTCCAAACTTTTTCATCCCATCTAAAAATGCGGGTTCAAAGGGATAATAATTTGAATTATTCATTCGGACGACAGCGATGGTACCATCTTCAAGTATTTCAGAAGCAACAACTTCTTTTCTTTCAGAATAGTTATGGGAACTAGCGAGTATTTCAATCCCACTGAGTGCTTGTTTTTTTTCACCATAAACAACTTGTTTTCGTCTACCTTCTGTCGTATAGATTTCTAGGCTTGCGTCTGCATCCTCTAGTTGCTTTTTGGTTTCATGCGATAAACTTCCGATATTTTCTTGAACTATCATAGATAATAACTGTGTGGCAGGATGTTTTTCGATAAATACTATATATAAGCCATCGCCTTGTTCCCAAACAAAAGCCTCTTTAGTTTTTGTCATTGCTACAAATTGTGATAAAGTGTAGCTTTCACAGCAATTACTGTTATTTTCTGAACTAGCAAGGACTTTGCCATTCTTGTTGATTAATTGAACAAGTCCTGTATTTTCATGCGCTGAATCTATTAACTTTTGAGATAAATGATAGACCCCATTTGAATCCTTGGTAAAATCGGACTCAAGTTCAAATGCATCTAATTCACGAATATCAGAGTAACTATTGCTCTCCATAAGATCATAAACAAAATATACTATCAGTCCGATAGACACAATAAGTAATACACTATAAAAGATAACAAAATATGCTAAAAATCGTGTAGTCATTTTCCCTGATAAACTCATACTAATTCTCCTTACTAATGAGTTTGTATCCGACTCCACGGATAGTTAAAATAAGTTGAGGATTACCTGGGTTAACTTCAATTTTTTCTCGTAGCTTTCGGACATGAACCATTATCGTGTTATCATCAATAAAATGCTCTTCTCCCCATACTTGAGAATAAATTTGTTCTTTTGAAAGGACCTGCCCAGGATGTTCGCAAAAGAATTGGAGTAAATGAAAAAGTTTTCCGCTTAAAACAGAAGTATCTTCTGCTACAGTCAATTCAGCTGCTGCTACGTTCAATTGGAACCTACCAAAGTCAAACACTTTCTTCGATAAAGGCTTGAAGAAGGAGGAGGTATACCGTTTCATCTGCACTTTTACGCGAGCTGCGAGTTCCATTGGATTAAATGGTTTGGTAATATAATCATCTGCTCCGTACATGAAACCACGAAGCTTATCTGCATCATTTGCTTTTGCTGTTAAAAAAAAGATTGGTGCATCTGATTTTGTGCGGACCTTTTTCGCTAAATCTAGTCCAGTTCCATCGGGGAGCATAATATCTAATATCAATAGATCATAATTATTATGTGAAATGAGTAAGTCTGCATCTTTGTAATTTGTACATACATCAACATGGGTAAATCCTTCTTTTTTTAGAATTATATCAACCATATCTCCGATAGCCTGTTCATCATCCACTACTAATATTTTCGCATCTAACACCAATAACCACTCCAAAATTTAAGAATATTTTAAGGTACGTTTCATTCTGTCATAAGCTTTCTATTTTATACTAACAAAGGAGTGATACGAAATTCTAGGGGGATTTGTTTTAAAATGGAAAGAGTAAAATTGATTGATAGTTTAAGAGGGCTTAGTCTATTCGGTATATTACTAGCTAATATGCTTATATTTCAGTATGGAATATGGGGAAAAGATGAAATTTCTTATTTTTCTCTCTCGGGTATGGATACATGGGCATATAAGTTTATAAAAATAGCAGTAGAGGGTAGCTTCATGCCAATTTTTACTTTCCTTTTTGGTTATTCACTTATTAAGATGGTTGAATCTTTAAGAAATAAGGAAGTAAAAGTGAGATGGCATTTAATTAGACGATTCATATTGCTAATAACACTTGGGATTTTGCACGGGACTTTTTTGTGGGAAGGAGATATTTTAGCATTTTACGGATTTATGGGTTTCTTTTTATTGATGTTTATAAACAGGAAGAAAAAAACACTTATTATATGGGGAGTTATTTTGTTCCTTTTAACAAGTGCTATGGGCTATGGAATTTTAGAAGAAACAAAAGAAGAAGTAGAAAAATTATCTTCCTATATTGTTAAAACAAATGATATTTATAAAAACGGAACCTATGAAGAGATTAAGCATCATCGAAATACCGAAAATCCGCTAGTATTCGAAGATAAGTACTTTATTTTTTTCATAGTAATTCTAGCCCCATTTATGACAGCACCACTATTTTTGTTTGGGATGGCTGCAGCAAAAGGGAACCTGTTTACCAGACCGCGAATGGAACAAAAATGGTATAAAGTCGGAGCGATACTTTTACCAATTGGTCTTGCGTTAAAAAGTGGTAGTATACTTCTTCAAGAAAATGCTTGGTCTGCTATCTTATTAAATCTTGGTGCCCAGCTTCTTTCTGTAGGATATATTTCTCTATTTGCAATACTATTTACTTCATTTTCTAATTCTATCGTATTTCGCAGTTTTGAAAGTGTCGGAAAGCTTTCTCTAACAAATTATATTTCACAGAGTCTTATATGTACAACCATATTTTATGGATACGGTTTAGGAGTTTTCGGAGACATCGGAATGTTAAATAGTATAATTCTAGGACTTGTAATCTTTGCTGTGCAATGTCTAAGTAGTACATTGTATTTGAAAAAATTCCGTCGCGGACCGCTAGAAATAATAATGAGAATCTGGACCAATTTTTCATGGAATGGGTCAGTTAGAAAAAGTAGGAAATTATTGAAAAAGCGAGTAGAACTTGAAAACACCCCGGTTTAATAAAAACCAGGGTGTTTTGTTTCTTATTCTTTAAGTTAAATCCACTCTAGAATCTCCATTCTGTTTCCAAATGGATCGTGTATATAAATTCTATTTGCACCTGGCAGATCATAATCAACAATATAGTTAATTTCTTTATTTGTTAAATGCTCTTTTAATGATTCAAGATTTTCAATCTGGAACGCAGGATGTGCTTTTTTAGCTGGTGCGAATGGTTCCTCAATGCCTATATGAATTTGATAATTACCAAATTCAAACCAAACACCGCCTTTTTTCTTTAAAGCTTCTGGCTTTTCTATTTCTTTGAATCCTAGAACCTCACCAAAAAACTGTCTAGCAATTGGTTCTGAACCTTTTGGAGCAGCTAATTGAACATGATCGATAGATTTAAAGATGAATGACATGACAAGTCCTCCTTGTTTCGTTCTACTTTCATCATATGCTCCAAACATGCATTTGAAAATTTTATAGTAATTATTATTTGGTATAAGAAAAACTTATGTCATAAGCGTCATGTGGACATAAATTTTTGTAGTATCCGGTCAGAAATTGTCCTATACGGTTATAAAAATTTTTATGCGGACGGAAATTTGTTTATACGGTCAGAAATCCATCTTATCCGGACACAAACGCCACAATTCCTACATTTTCAACAAAATTTTATTTACTGTATTTTGATTACGTGCTGTAGATACCATACCAAGCTTCTTCTCAAAAAAGGTGTTCGTAAATTTCGTTTGATGATAATTCTTCGAAAGACTAATAATAATATTTTTTCGATTCCATACGACAAATTCATCATCTATTAAGCTGTCGAGTAATGCTTGCTGTTCATCTGATATTTCATTAGCTAAAAACATGACATATACTTGTTCTTTTAAGAAAATGGGGTGCCGTTGTATCTCTTTCAACTCTGCTTTGTTCCTTATTACAACAGGTATGTCAAAGCCGTAAGTTTCAAACAACTCTCTTTCCATTTCAAGAATATCATAAGCTGTATTATCAAAAATGACATTTCCGGTCTGTATATAAGTCCGCACGTTTTCATAACCCATTTCTTCAAAAAGAACCTTCAATGATTTCATATCCACTTTATTTTTTGCACCCAAATTAATACCACGTAGTAAAGCGACAAATGTCATTCTTAGCACTCCCATCCTCAAATAAAAAACTCCTACTTTTATCTTATCTAAATAAAAGTAGGAGTAAATAATAAAAATGATTAACCTAACCAAAATTTGTTTGTGCAGCTTAAAACTAATACCAATAAAAACAAAGTAACTATTATAGCGTCTACTTTCCCAACGGTAATTACGTGAAAATAACTACTTCTGCGTTCACCAGTAAAACCTCTAGCTTCCATTGCAAAAGCGGCTCGTTCCGCTTTCCGAACAGCACCAGCAAGCATTGGAATCAAAACTCTCCGAATGCCAAGCAAACGTTGAATGGCATTTTTCTCGCGCCCGACCCCTCTTAACCTATGTGCTTGCCCGATCTGTGTAAATTCGTCTTTCAAAACCGGTAAAAACTGATAACCTACCATAATGCCATAAGCAATTTTAGGAGAGAGTCTTAATTGTTGCATCAAACTCAACACAAACGTCACAGGATTTGTCGTCAACGCAAACATTAAGGACAAGCTAGAAAATGCTAATACACGAAAGCTTAAGGACATTGCCTGATTCAATTGTGTTTCTGTAAATTCAATACTCCACAATGACCAAATAACTATTCCCGATTGATCTTCGGAAAAAACAAGTGTAGTCCAGAAATAACCGATTGCAGTTATAAAAAATGGAAGCATGAATAACGACCACTTCTTCCAATTAATCCGGCTAAACAATATTTGCAGCACAAGCACTCCACCCCAAAATACAAGGGGAGTCCAAGGGTCAAAATAAAATGCCATCGTTAACATACAGACGGTTATTAATAAAAACTTCACGGAAGGATTCATTTTATGCAAAGCATTTCTCATAACTTAACAATCCTTTCGGAGGAAGCAAATGGTGCTCCAATAATAAACGTTCATTTTTCCAAACATCACTCGCTGGAAACTTCCCCGTTAAACGTCCATCGTTCATAAGTAAAATCGAATCGGCTAGACAGTAAGCAAATTCCATATCATGTGTAACGATGACAAAAGTTGCCCCTGAACGAGCACGCTCATCAATTAATTGAAATAACTCAGATAATGCTGCAGCATCCTGACCAGATGTAGGTTCATCCATTAAAATAACCTCTCGTCCGTCACATAGCATCGCGGCAATAGCCACTCTACGCTTTTGGCCGTGACTTACTGCAAAGGGATGTGCCTCTGATACTGACTGGAGCTGCAATCGAGTAAGTATTTCTTCTGCATTACTGCCTCCGCCATAAGCTACTTCATCACGTACACTTTTCGTAATAAATAAAAACTCGGGAGATTGCGGAACATACCCTAAAAAACTTGGTTCCACCTTTCCGCTAGTGGGAATTAACTGACACAGTGCCTTCAACAAAGTGGACTTACCGCTACCATTTGGACCTGCTAAAACAGCAATTTCCCCTTGCTTTAATGAAAAAGAGGTTTCTTTTAAGAAGGGCTGAGCTTTTATTTTACTGACAACTATTGATACATCTTCTTTCAAGCTGTTTTTTCTTCTTTCTAAGGGGGAACTCGACTTTCCTTGAATTAATGGAATACTTCTATCAAAAAATTCTCCCCATAAATCCAAACGATGCTCTATAGCAACTATTGTCATTTTTCTTTTCATTTGTAAACAATCCAACCACTCAACATATTTTTTCGCAGCATATGGATCTAAATGAGAGATTGGTTCGTCTAGCAACAAAACTTCAGGCTCCATGATGAGTGCACAAGCAGTTGCAATGCGTTGTTTTTGACCGCCAGAAAGCTTTTGAATAGTAGCATGTCGAAATTCACTCAAGTTAGTTAGCGTAAGTACTTCACAAATTCTTTTGTCCATCTCTTCCTTGGGAACATGCAAGTTTTCAAGGGTGAATGCTAGTTCTTCCTCTACAGTTTGCATGCAAAATTGTGCATCAGGATCTTGAAAAACAGTCGCAATACGATGATTTATTTCCCCGGGAATATATGAAGTACTTTCTTTTTCAAATAATTTAACAGAGCCAGTTAAAATTCCATCGCAATTATCAGGAAACAAGCGATTACATAAATAAAGTAATGTCGTCTTTCCACAACCACTTGGACCTGTAATTACTACACGTTCACCAGCTTGAATAGTAAATGTAAGCTTGTTCAATATCCATTTGTCCTCATCGGGATAACGAAAACTCACATCTGTAAACTGAATTATGTCATGCACGAACATCACCTTTATTCGAGCGAGAAATTGCATAGCCTCTAAGCGAACCAGTAGCAAGTAGTCCGTCCGACAAAGCTTTACCACCAACACCAGCTATAAGTGCACCGCTTAATATTCGAATACCGAACATCAAAGCCACATATCCAGTGCTAAATACAGTAAACCCTCCTAAAAAGTAACCATATACAAAACTGAAAACGGATGATCCGATACCTGCAAGCATCAGTACCCAAAGGTCGAAACGTTTATAGCGTGTTGCGGCAAACACTGCTTCGGCACCTAGTCCCTGAATAACCCCTGAAAGTATTAATCGAGGTCCTACAGCATTTCCTAGTAACACTTCAATCGCCGCTGCAATCGTTTCTGAAATGACAGCTGCACCAGGTTTACGAATGATATACATACAAATGATTGATACGATAAACCAAATACCAAAAATCCACTCATATGCTATCGGACCAATAAATCCTGACCAAATATTACCGATATGAACAAATAATAAATATACAATCCCAAACACAACAGCAAATAAAGACATAAGGACAATCTCTTTTAACTTCCATGACTTAAGCATTCAAAATACCTCCATGCGAAGGACTATTTATACTCATCGAAACAGTCATTACCAAATGCTTATATTCTTCTGAGCGAGCATGTGTGAATGTTTCTTCGTAAAATGCAAACACATCATGAATATCCCCGTGAATACCACTTGCATAATGCATGGATTCATTGAAAACACCTCGTTCTTTTGCACGCTCAACCTCTCTATAAATCACATCCATATAATTTGGGTTATTCATCGGATAAAGTGCAAATTGAGATGACACATATTGCTTTGTCGTGTCTTTATTTGCAACTTCATCTCCTTTATCTAAATAGACATCCCCAGCAGTATCTCCAGGGCAGCCAGCAGAAAAGGTACCCGATAAAGCAATGTGAACACCTGTCTTAGCTGCATGCAGTGTAATTGACTTTGCGACATTGAACACATGCACCTGTTTTCCGCGAATGACAGTTGACACATCGTCTGTATGCATCCACACATTCGATGTATCCGTTTCCCGAAGCGCTCCTTTAATAACTGAAATAAAATCATTGGTCATCGGATGTAAAGAAAAACGAAATCCGACGATAGGGCTTAAACCACATTGCATATAAAAAACCTCCTAAAATTTTTCATAAAAAAAGACTACATCCGTGAAGATGCAGCCACTTATCCAATATGAAAAAAGTCGGAAAGTCACCGCACTTCCTCACGCAGGTATTATCCTGATCGAGTTATAAGGGATCGGAGCAAAAAGCTCGCATCTCAGCCATAGTGGGCACCCCCAGTGCAGAAAACGGTATGTAGTTATACAGATTTTTGTTCAAAACAATCTGTTTTTTTTATGTGCCCCCAGTATACCCTATGAAACTATCAATGTAAATGTAGTTGCAAAATTTCCTTCTTTCGTCCATGCTTGAACCATCAGAAATAGTTGGAGGGTGCTAATTTGGATAAAATATTTATAACACGAAAACTACCAGACGAAGTAGTAAACCCATTAAGAGAAAAATTTGACGTGACGATGTGGCATAGTGATGAGATTTCGATGACCTATGATGAAATAAAATCACAAGCGAAAGATACACATGCGATTTGGACAGTACTTTCCGATAAGGTAGATCGTGCATTAATTGAAAGTTTGCCAAACCTAAAAGTAATCAGTAATTTAGCGGTAGGATATAACAATATTGACGTTGAGGCAGCGAAAGAGCGTGGAATAATTGTGACCAATACACCAGGTGTATTAACTGAAACTACAGCAGATCTTGCGTTTTCTTTACTTCTAGCTACTGCACGACGCGTGACAGAAGCAGAACGGGATCTTCGAGCAGGTAAGTGGATATCATGGTCACCAATGCAGTTAACAGGAATGGATGTATTTGGTGCAACACTTGGAATTATTGGAATGGGACGTATTGGGGAGGCAGTAGCGAGACGAGCGAAAGGGTTTGATATGAAAGTTCTCTATCACAATCGCTCTCGTAAAATCGAAGCGGAAGAACAATTCGGGTTCACTTATGTAGAGCTCGATGCATTATTACAAGAATCGGATTTTATCGTTTTATTAACGCCATTAACTGCTGAAACAAAAGGGTTGATTGGTGAACGTGAACTAAATCTTATGAAGGAAACTGCAGCAATTATTAATGTGGCTCGCGGAGGCATTATCGATGAAAAAGCATTGTATGAAGCTTTAACAACTAATAAAATTTGGGCAGCTGGCCTTGATGTATTTGAAGTAGAGCCGGTGCCACTAGATCATCCTTTACTAACGTTGCCGAACGTGACAGTATTACCGCATATTGGAAGTGCGAGTATTCGAACAAGAATGGCGATGATGCAAATGAATGCAGATGATATTGCAGCTGTTTTGGAGAATAAAGAGCCAAAGAATAAAGTAATATAAAAAATACCAGATCAGAGCGATGTAATTGCTTTTGATCTGGTATTTCGTTTTACTTGGCTATTAAAGTTATATCATTGGCTGTAGCCCAGTTGTTCAACGGTGCAACTGTGTACTTTACTCCTGACTTTAATGTGTTATCAGTAATATCGAAGATTCCGACTGCCCCTTGACGAGAAGAGAAGCGATATTGTGCTTGTACAATGCTGCCATCCTCCCCTTGTAATTGGACGCTGCGACCTGCAAATAGCTCGATACTTGGGTCTTTATCTAATGTTAGTTCGAATGATTTTTCATCGATTGCTTCTGCTGATTGGATCGTGAGTGGTGCAAATTCTTCTCCTATAAAGGTTGGATTTTTGATTTCTCCCCAATCAGATGTAACCGTATATTCTGTACCTGGCGTTAACGATTGCCCTTCTGGCAGACGGAATTTGGGTGCTTGTCTACCATCAGCTGCTTGCGTGAAAGGAATATATTTCGCTGTTATTTTTTCTCCATTATCTGATGTTATTGTCACTGTACGATCTCTTAAGGAAGAAATCACTTCATACTGATTTCCATTTTCATCTTTGTTTTCATCATCTACTTGAAAAGAAAGATTCCCTCTACCAGCTCGATATGCTTCAATAATATTAGCATAATCTGTTACACCATCTTCTTTAAAAGACTCTATTTCAATGGTGTCATTTGACACTTGCATGGTTTTACTTATATTAATTTTCTCTTCACTTGCCTCAAAGGATTGTTTTTCACCGCCTTTAAAGCTTAATGTATATGTTGTACCTGGTTTGTGAATGGTAACAGGAACGATATATGTACTTTCCGCCCCGATTTTTAGCCTAGGAACATTCACGATACTCATATCATGATCAAATTTAAAATTTTGTTTAATTGTATCCAAGTTTTCTGGATTAACATCATCCTCTGACAGTGGCTGAGAGAAGGTAATTTGTAATGTCATTGCATTTAATGGTTGTAATTCTGTAATCTGTGCTTGTGTGACGTTTTGTGTTTCCTTTTGAGGTTGCTCTTGCTTTTGATTGCTTTGCTTAGTTTGTGCTTCATTATTACACCCAGTTATTGCAAGCGTTAATCCAAGAAGTATAGGTGTTAATATTTTTGTTGATTTCATCTTGTCATCTCCTAAGTAACTAATTTATAATGCTCCTGCTTTTAACAAAATTTGTTCCAATTCTTTAAACTCTTTTTCACGAGCATGCTGTAATGGTGTTACCTGATTATTATCTGGGATGTTCACGTCAGCTCCATGATCTATGAGCAATTGAATTGTTTTCTGTTGGGTTTCATTTCCGTTATTCAAAATGATTGCTTCTAATAAAGCAGTCCAACCTAGATTATTAATATGATTCACATCAATATTAGTACGTGTTAAAAGTTCTTCGATTACATCTACGTATCCATGTTCGGAAGCTGGAATCAAAGCAGTGCCTCCATATCGATTAGTAATGCTTGGATCAGCTCCAGAATCAATCGTCAGCTTCAGAATTTCAAGATATCCTTCTGCGCCAGCGTATAGGAAAGGATTGTTTTTCATGTCATCTTGAATGTTGACATCTGCACCCGCGTCAATTAGAAACTTCGCAGTCTTCACATCGTTGTTATAAGTTGCAATCATAATACTAGTTCGTCCGTTTGCATCCTGGACATTAATATTAACGCCATCCTTCAAAATACTTCTAATTTTATCAATCTCTCCACGGTCAGCTGCTTGAAATAATTCTTTCTCCATTTCTTCTCCCACGATTTCACTTCCCCTATCTTGTTTGATGGATCTTTCCCCTATATTTGATACACATCCTTGAAGTGTGAGAACCAACCCTGTTATTACCGCCAACCATATCTTACTTTTCCTCTTGGTTGGACTTCTCATTTAGTTTTCCTCCTTAAAAATATTTTATAGACTTCTGCCTAAAATCATCCTAACCTACGATTTTAAAATCCATCTAAATAATTTCTTAAAAAAAGATAAACTTATTCATAACATTTCTTAATACAATTAAAAAAACCGTTACTAAAACCTAAGTAACGGTAGTAACGCTTAAACGTTAAAGCGATATCCTGCCCCCCAAACGGTTTCCAATAATTTTGGGTGTGCAGGATCTCTTTCGATTTTGCTACGAAGTTTACCTATATGGACAGTCACAGTAGAAACATCTGCTGCTGAATCAAAACCCCATATATTCTCATATAGTTGCTCTTTGTTCAATACTTGGTTCGGGTGCATCATAAGAAACACTAAAAGATCAAATTCTTTTGTAGTAAACGGTAAATCTTCTCCATTAATATTAACTTTTCGTGAGGATTTATCGATAGAGATACCATGTATGAATATCGTATTTGATTTGGTTGGGCTCCCGGATAAGCGTTCATAACGTGCTAAATGCGCTTTAACTCTAGCGACCAATTCACTAGGGCTAAAGGGTTTTGTTATATAATCGTCAGCTCCTAAACCGAGTCCTCGAATTTTATCGATATCTTCCTTTTTAGCGGAAACAAGCAATATCGGGATATTCTTGACTGCACGTATTTGCTTGCAAATATCAAAACCATTTATCCCTGGAAGCATGATATCTAGAATTATCAAATCATAGTTACCTTTAAGGGCGCGTTGAAGACCTACATTCCCAGTATGTTCAATGTCTACATTGAAATCATTTATTTCTAAATAGTCTCTTTGTAATTCGGCAATACTCACTTCATCTTCAATAAGTAAAATATTTTTCATATTATCTCCCTTTCTTTAAGGAAAAGAAAACATTCGTACCTTTTCCGAATTCACTAGTTGCCCAGATATTTCCTCCATGCTCTTCAATAATTTGTTTTGAAATCGCTAGACCTAAACCACTACCGCCTAAACGTGTATTTCTAGATTGCTCTGCTCGGTAAAAACGATTAAATACATAGGGAAGAGCAGACGGTTCTATACCTTGGCCATTATCAGCTATTTTTACAGTAATGTCATTTTCTCCTTCATAAAGGGAAATGGTTATATTCTTTTGATCTTTATCCATATACTTCACACTATTGTTGATTAAGTTGACCAACACTCTTTTTAACTTCTCCCTATCTGCAGTAACATACATTGGCTTGTGCATTAGCTCAACGTAAATCTGAATTCCTTCTTGGATTAATTCCAGTTGAAGTTCATCAACATAATCTCTCATATATTCCGTTAGTTCGATTGTTTCATAAGAAAATGGTTCCTTTTTCAAATCTAACTTGGAGAATAAGAATAGCTCATCTATCAAAGAATCCATGTCTCTAGCTTTTAAGTGGATAATGGATAAATATTTATCCATTTTCTCTGGAGAATTAGCTACACCATCTTTTATTCCTTCTACATATCCAATTATAGAAGTAATAGGTGTCTTTAAATCATGAGAAATATTTGAAAGAAGCTCTTTGCGGTTCTCTTCATATTGCAGCTGGAGATTAACCGATTCTTTTAATTTTATTCTCATTTCTTCAAACGATTTATTTAATTGACCAATTTCATCATTGGAAGTCGTTTGGATTTCAAAGTTTAAATCTCCTGATTTTATTCGGTTGGCTCCATTTTTAAGATTAGAAAGAGGGTGAATGATACTTCGTGAAACAAAATAGTTTAAAATCCCAATAATCATAATAAATAGAAAAAGTAGTAGACCAAATAGGATTGGAAACAACTCTCGAGCCAATTCAGCATAGGAACTGGCCTGTCTTAAGACAAAAATGCTTCCTTTGCTATTATCAGGAAAATAAAAGTCAAACTTCACATAAGTGTAAAATGAGTGATCGATTTTTATCGAATCACGACTATTTATATTCGTTTCCTCAAATCCAGGAAGAGATTTAATCAATATATTCTCATCATCAAGTGTGGGGGAAGCATACTCAATACTGTTACCTTTTCTAACGACAAGTTCGATATCCTCTTGTTCGATTTTCTTCAACTGTTCTTCGTAAAGTAGCAGGGTAGGATTATTTTTAGCTAGTAGCTTTAAATCTAGAAACGCACTTTCTTCGACCGTCGTCAAAGGTTTTTGAACATATGTTTTTTTATAAAAATGCTCGATAGATCTAATATCCCCAGTAATCGTAAAAATAATTAGAAATCCAGCTACTAACAGTAAGGTGATAGAAATAAGTATCACTCCAACATAAGATAACAAAAATCTCATTTTAATAGACATATTTTTCACCCCTTAACTTAATTGAAGCCTATCACACAAATCTTAAAATTATATAAAATTTATATGAAAACTACATAAATATCTATATGAAATTCTGTAGCATATTTTTTCAGTATTAATGAAAAATGCTCAAACAAAACTATATTCTTTAAAAAAGGTTCGATTAATTCGAATTACCTAACTAAATACTAATTGATAAACTAATAAATTACTTTTATATATATCTATTTTCACTCAAATATGTAACTGATTATTCTAAATTGAATAATTTTGGAATGCTTTTTTTCTTGTTTTATTTGCGAAGGGTATATAAGTTTAGTAGTATTAACACTTATAAATTAGGCGTACCAATTTTTTGGAAATTATGGATGCATAATTATTTTGGTATAAAGATGATTAAAAATTACCTAAACGGGTATTAGAAGGAGGCAAGGACCGTGCGTCTAGTTAAAATATAGAGAAAAGGGGAAATTTTATATGAGAAAAATGTTGGTGTTTTTTTCGTTGTGTACAATTTTAATTCTTGGTGCATGTAGTAGTGAGACAAGTAAAGATAGTATTGATGTTATTAAATTTGCAGATGCAGGTTGGGATAGTATCCGCGTTCACAATAGCATTGCACAGTTAATAATTGAAGAAGGTTACGGCTATGAAACCGAGGTTACAAGTGGTACAACTGCAGCTACTATGCAGTCACTTGAAAAAGGTGATATAAATGTCAATATGGAAGTATGGACGGATAATATTAAAGAAATCTATGATAAAGCAATTGATAGTGGAAACATTAAAAAAGTAGCAACGAACTTCAATGATAATTCACAAGGATTATATGTTCCAACTTACGTTATTGAAGGAGATCCTGAAAGAGGTATAGAACCAGTGGCTCCGGATTTAAAAACTGTTGAAGACTTAGCGAAGTATCCAGAGCTTTTCCAAGATCCTGAAGATAGTAGCAAAGGCCGTATTGTCGGTGCACCATCTAGTTGGGTTGTAAGTGAACACTTGGAGACGAAACTTGAAACATATGGACTTGACGAGCAATATAACTACTTAGCACCTGGATCTGATTCAGCTATTGTTGCGAGCTTAGCTGGTGCATACAAAAAAGGCGAACCTTGGGTAGGTTATTATTGGTCACCAACATGGGTTACAGCAAGTTACGATTTAACGCTACTTGAAGATAATGCATATGACGAAGCAGTATGGGATGAATCGAAAGGAACTGAATTTCCACCAAATGATGTTGTAATTGCAGTTCATGAAGATTTACCTACACAAGCAAAAGATGTGGTTGATTTCTTAAGTAAATACTCAACTAGTAATGCATTAACGGAAGAAGCTCTCAAATATATGAATGAAAATGAGGCAGAGCCTGAAGAAGCCGCACATTGGTGGATGAAAGAACATGAAGACGTTTGGACTGCTTGGGTGTCAGAAGAAGTGGCAGAAAAAGTGAAAGCAGCTTTAGCAGAATGATTCATGTTGTAAAAAATCTAACGAGTGAGGTGAAAGAGGCTGTCTCATAAAACAGCCTCCTTAGTATGACTGAATTTCCCGATATACGTATACCTATAGGAGATGGTGTAGAGAAATTTATCGATTTTTTAGCGAATAATTTCGAAGCGTTTTTTGATTTTATATTTGTAATTTCCTCGTCCATGATTAAGGGACTTGAGGGAGGACTTCTTGCCATACCTTGGTGGATCTTTATATTAATTGTTTTCTTCTTAGGTTGGTATTTTACTTCTTTGTACGGTGGAATCCTATTTTCGATTTTTATTTTTTTAATTGGAACCTTTGATTTGTGGCCAGAAACTATGACTACGGTTGCAATTGTGTTAATTTCCGTAATACTTTCACTGGTCATCGGTATACCACTTGGAATTGGAATGGCATTTAGCAAGGCGATGTCAACCATCATGCGTCCGATATTAGATGCCATGCAAACAATGCCGAGTTTTGTTTATTTGATTCCTGTCATTTTCTTCTTTCCACTAGGAAATGTACCTGCAGTAATTGCAACGATTATCTACGCATTACCCCCTGTCATCCGTTTAACGGAACTAGGACTTCGAAATGTTGACCAAGAAGTAGTGGAATCTGCACAATCTTTTGGATCATCTAGAATGCAAATGTTAATGAAAGTAGAATTACCACAGGCTTTGCCAACTATAATGGCTGGAGTTAACCAAACTACCATGATGGCGCTTGCTATGGCTGTTGTAGGGTCTATGGTTGGTGCACAGGGACTTGGAGAAAGAGTTTTATATGCGATTAACCGAATTGATATTGCGTTAGGTTTTGAAGCTGGGATCAGTATAGTTTTCTTAGCTATTATTATTGACCGTATCACAGGTGGAATTGCTAAGCGCCTTCAGAAACATAGGAGGGAAGCAGCATGACAATAAAATTAAAAATTGAGAACGTATCAAAAATCTTCGGTCCTCGACCTAAAAAGGCAATACAAATGGTTAAAAATGGTGTTTCTAAAGAAGAAATTCTTGCAAAGACAGGACATACAGTTGGTGTTTACAATGCTTCCATGGAAATTATGGAAGGAGAAACATTTGTTATTATGGGGCTGTCAGGAAGTGGAAAATCTACTTTAATCAGATGTCTAAACCTATTGAATCGTCCAACTTCAGGAGCGATATATGTTGATGGAGAAAATGTTGTGGAATACAACAAAAACCAATTAAGATATTATCGTCAGAAAAAAATAGCGATGGTATTTCAGCACTTTGGCTTGTTTAGCCATCGAACAGTGTTGGAAAATATCGAATATGGTCTTGAAATAAGAGGGATGTCAAAAACAGAAAGACTACAAATTGCTCAAAAACATTTAGAAACAGTTGGGTTAAAAGGATATGAAAATAAATACCCAGACGAACTATCTGGAGGTATGAGACAACGGGTAGGTATAGCCCGTGCACTTGCTAACGATCCAGACATTCTACTGATGGATGAGCCTTTCAGTGCACTTGACCCACTGATTCGACGAGAAATGCAGCTTGAGTTACTAGATATTCAAAATAGACTTCAAAAAACGATCATTTTCATCACACATGATGTAAATGAAGCATTTAAAATTGGTGATCGAGTTGCTGTAATGAAAGATGGAAAAGTAGAACAAATAGGAACTCCGGAAGAAATATTAGACAAGCCTGCTAGCAACTATATTTCTGAGTTTATTCGAGACATTGACCGCTCGAAAATATTACAGGCCGAGAATATCATGATGAAACCATTTGGACTAGTGTCATTAAAAGATGGTTTACAAGTAGCGGCGAAAGTTATGAATGAAAATGGTATTTCTAGTGCGTTTGTTGCCGATCGTAAACGTCAATTGCAGGGTATTGTTACAATTGATCAAGCGATAGATGGGATAAAACAGAAGAAGACATTGCAAGAAGTAATGTCAACAGATGTCAAAACGGTACGACCTGATGAATACGTACAAGATATTATTCCGCTAGTGCTCGAGTCTAAATATCCGCTTGTAGTAACAGATGAGGACAAGACAATTAAAGGAATCATTTTACGAGTACACGTATTGGCAAGCTTGATCAGTGATAATGTAGAAGAAGAGTAGAATATAATGAAGGCATAGGAACAGTTTGTTTCTGTGCCTTTTTTTAGTAATCAAGGATGATTACCTTTAAAATAAGGTTATCCCATTAGACAGGAGCTTAGATAATCGCATGAATAAGCTAAGTATGGAAAAAATGGATTTCAAGTCACTTGTCCCTTTTATAAGTAACGAGTTTAAAAAATATTTCACTAAAAATATTAAGGCTTTATATCATTATACGAATCTTGATGGAGCACTTGGAATTATTAGTAACAAAATTTTTTGGGCATCCCATATTAAGTTTATGAATGATTCAAAAGAGTATAGTCATGGATTAGAGGTTTGTGAAAGTATAGTAAAAAAACTGATCAATGAACTCCCGTTGGACAATCCTAGAAGAAGTTATTTAGAAGAGGTTTTTGCAATTTTAGAGGAACAGGATACTGATATTTTTGTTGTTTCTTTTAGCGAGAGTGGCGACTTACTAAGTCAATGGAGAGGTTATAGTAGAAGCCAATACGGGATATCTATTGGTTTTGACTTCACCTCTTTATTCGATGACTCTTTTCAATTAAGTGAACAAAGTTTCTTTCCCCGCAAAGTAATTTATGATCAAAAAGTACAAGAACGAATTATTAGACGTATTATAGATGTAGCCTTAATAAGTGTGGAGCTGAGTGGTATGCAACCGGACTATGCACCTAAAGAGGTAGCGAGAACGATCGGGTACTTTTTGCCACTATTTAAGCATTCCACTTTTTCTGAGGAAAAGGAATGGCGTATTATTGTGACAAACTCCAAAAGTATGCATTATCAACATGATTTAAACTTCCGTGCAAGAGATAATATTATATTGCCTTATATAGAAATGAAGATGCACAATAAAGCAAAAGAGAACAATAATAAACTACCTATAAACCAACTAATAATCGGACCATCTGGAACAAATGAATTTACTGCAAGAAGCGTTAAATATTTTTTGAAAAACAGTGGCTATTCTTCTGTTCCGATTAAAGTATCAAAAATTCCTTATAGATAACGATTGGATTAAAAAATTCGAGTATAGTCATTTAATAAAAATATTAATAAAATGGTAAAAATAAAGTGCTTTTTTATCAAAAGTACTGGAAATTGATTGAGAGAGCTTTCATAAATGATATGAAAGTCCTTTTAATTTTGGATTATTTTGCCTTGCTGATATGTTATACTTTTAGTACATTTCACCTCTAAAGGTAGGGACTAAAGTGCTTTATTATGATAATTTTTTAGAACTATTTTACTTCTCTAATCAATATCCAGCATTCATAACAATAAAATGGAATATAACAGTTATAGGTCTAATAATAACAATGCTTATTGTTCCTATTCTAATCTATAACTTGTTTAACAGTGCTGTTAGACATCGTTCTAACTATTTTGATGCATTAACTAAGTTGCCTAATAGACGCTTTTTCGAGAAAAAGATTAAAAAAACCGATGTCCCGCAGTGCTTAGCTATTTGGCATATGCATAATTTTGAACATGTAAATAGAGAACGGGATTATCAATTTGGTGACAAGGTAATTAATCAATTGTCAATACTACTAAAAACGTTTGAAACACCTGGGATAGTACTTTACCGACTTGATGGTCATCGCTTTGCATTTCATTCCAATCATTTAGATGGGGTAAACCACCTACATAGAATAATGGAAAAGGTAGCAGAAAGTTTACAAAAACCATTTGTAATAGAAGGATATGAAATTTATCTTCCAGCAGTATGTGCTATTTCTAAAGCATATGACCTAGATGAAACGATTAATATGTACACAAATGCTCTTGCTGTCTTAAATTTTCCATCTATTGAATTTAACTATGAGATCATTCATTATGATTCAGCTATACATACCTATGTGTTTGAATTAGAAATTGAGGAAGATGTAATACAGGCGATAAAAAATGAAGAGTTATTTATTGTATACCAGCCAAAGGTTAATGGAATTACCAATGCTGTTGTTGGGGTGGAAACCTTACTTCGTTGGAACCATCCGACTCATGGTTTTTTATCCCCAGCGATTTTTATTCCCATTTTAGAAAGAAATAATCGAATTGTTCATGTGACAGATTGGATAATTGAACGAGTTTGTCAGCAAATAGCAGATTGGAAAAGAGATGGAATTACATTTAAGCAAGTAGCAATCAATATTCCTGGGCAATATGTGACTTCCCCACTATTATTGGATGTACTAAAAAGCACTTTACGTAAATATAGGGTAGAGCCACATGAAATAGAATTGGAAATTACTGAAACTAGCTTTGTGGAAAATATAGAGAACGCTATACAAGCAGTAAGCACTTTCCGCAAGGAAGGATTCTCTGTAGCATTAGACGATTTCGGTACTGGTGTATCTTCCTTGTCTTATTTAAAAAAAATGCCTATTTCCACATTGAAAATCGATAAATCCTTTATAGATGGTATACCAGAATCGAAAAAAGACTCGTCCATAATGCAAGCAATAATCGATTTAGGGCATTCGTTAAATCTGGCAATCATATTCGAAGGAGTCGAAACAGAGGAACAAGTAAAATTCTTAACTACTACATGTGAAAAACCGATTATACAAGGCTATTATTTCGCCAGGCCCATGAAAGCCGATGAGCTTGTACAATGGCATAAAGAATTTTGTCCTTCTTTCAAAAAGAGTGTCAGGTATTAAACCTGGCACTCTTTTTATTATTTTGCCTGGAGGAGTGGTTACCTGAATTTCCTAAGACCTATGCAAGTTGCTTTTTATAATCTCTATTAATTGATTATTTTTCAAGTTGATGGCCTCTTTTTATTAGTTAATAATTATACAGCTGAAATATGAATAAAAATAAGAGAAGCATTTACTGAATTAATATAGTATTAGCCTGTGAAATATGTATATACACATAAAAAATGTTAATAGATCGGTGTAAGGTAACTTGTGGATTAATTTTTTATGTTTGCCATAAAATTATGAAACTAAAAATATTTTCTTACGTATAGATAGTGATAAAAAAATTCTAGGAGGGTCTCTAATGTCATTTTTTAATAAAGTCCTTGCAAGTGTTGGAATTGGTGGAGCCAAAGTAGATACAAAACTGGAAAAGTCAGAGTATGTTGCTGGCGAAACAATGAGAGGCGTTGTTGAAATTTATGGGGGAAATATAGAACAACAAATAGACTCCATTTATTTGACAGTGTATACAACGTATATCCGTGAATCGGACGATAGAAAATACACAGATGTTGCTTCGGTGATTAACTATAAAGTAAACGAGCCTTTAACAATAGGAGTTAATGAAACGAAAGTAGTTCCATTTTCATTTGCCCTTCCAGTGGATACGCCAATCACTATAGGAAATACGAGAGTATGGGTTGGCACAGGACTAGATATTAAAAATGGTGCAGATCCTAAAGACAAAGATTTCATAGGAGTGAGACCAACAAGTCTTGCTGCTCAGATTTTAGACGAAATAGAACGACTAGGATTTAGATTGAGAAAAGCGGAATGTGAGCAAGCTTCTAGAAGATACCACAATAAGTTTCCGTTCGTTCAGGAATTTGAATTCATTCCTACTAGCGCAGTATATAGAGGAAGATTAGATGAATTAGAGATTTTGTTCCTTTCCCAAACGGAACAATCAGCAGATGTACTTATCCAAGTAGACCGAAGAGCACGAGGATTTGGAGGTTTTCTTTCAGAGGCATTAGAAATGGATGAAAGTCACATTAGACTAACGATCACTACAAGAGACTTACCAACTTTACAGGAAAAATTAAAACAAGTCATTACTAAATACGCTTGATAAAGTAATTCTTTTATTTAAAACCCTAGAGATGAAATTCGTTTCTAGGGTATATTTGACAACATAACTAACCATTGGTTACATTGTAACCAATGGTTAGTTATGAGGAGTGTAATTAGTTGAAAAGTAAACAAGAGCAACGTTCAGAAGAAACAAAACAAGAAATTTTAAAATCTGCTGGGAATTTATTCGCCGAAAAGGGTTTTGATGCAGTAACGATAAGAGAAATAGCAAAGAATGCAGGTTGTTCACATACGACGATTTATCTTTATTTTAAAGATAAGGAAGCATTGCTTCATCAGCTCTCTATGCCATCTTTACAAGAATTACAAGAACAATTCAACGAAATTTTGAAAATAAATACATTATCTTCAGAAGGTAAACTAAAAGAAATTAGTCGTGAGTATATTACCTTTTGCCTACAAAATCGAAGTATGTATGATGTTTTTTTCAATGCTAAATCTTCCAGAGTAGACGAAGAACCTGAATTAGAGATCAATAAACTTCGAATAGAAATTTTTGACATAATGAAAGGGCTCATTCAGAAAATCCTTTCTCTACCGAACAATGAACAACTGCTAGCTTTTACTCGTATTTATTATTACAGCCTAAATGGGATTTTGAGTACGTACTCGTATCAACATGAACCGCTTGGAGTGTTAATGAAAAGACTCACACCGACGTTTGACCTTGCAGTGGATATTCTTATTTTAGGTTTTAAAGAAAAATTAAAGTAAGGGGAATAGATGATGAAAGCAAAAAAGATATCGGACCATATTTGGAGTTTAAAAACATGGATGATTATTCCGATTCACGTATGGGTTGTTGTTGAAGAGGACGGGGTTACATTGGTGGATGCTGGAATGCCAGTCATGGCAAAAGGAATTATGAAATTTATTAACCAATTGAATGCTGGTCCTTTGCGAAGAATTCTATTAACGCATGGGCATTCTGATCATGTTGGAGCTGTGAAATCGATTTTAAAAAACAACGATGTGCCTGTATACGCACATCAAATAGAAATTCCTTATATGGAAGGGGAAATTGTCTATCCTAAAAGAAAGAAACTAGAGTCAAACTTACCGAAAAAATTAAGTCAACCACTCCTAGAGGATAAGACTGGCAACATGCAACCGATTGGTGGACTTACCCCTATTTTTACGCCAGGGCATTCACCAGGTCATGTCGTTTATTACCACGAAAAGGATCAAATATTGTTGGGAGGGGATCTTTTCACTTCAAAGAAAGGTAAGCTTCAACCGCCAATGCCGATGTTCACAGCTGATATGGATCAAGCAGTAAAAAGCGCATCCGTTATAAGTAAGTTAAAACCAAAGCTGTTAGAGGTGTGCCATGGCAATGCGGTGGAACGTCCGGCAGATCAGTTAGAGAACTATATTAGAAGTATGGAGATAAAACTTGGCGGTGGGTTATCATGATAATCGCTCAATATACAGTGTATGGTCTGTTTTTTCTAATGGAATTATGTGCGCTTGCTGCATTTTCGTATTGGGGTTTTCATCTGAACCACGGCTGGTTTTTAAAGTTATTATTTGGAATTGGTACCCCTCTTCTTGTTGCTATTTTTTGGGGGGCATTCATTGCCCCTAAAGCCAATTTTCCTGTAATTATTCCAGTTCGAATTATTTTACAGCTAATTGTATTTGCTTTAGCAACTGCCTCCCTATATTTTTCTGGAAATAGTAGGCTTGCGGTTATATATGGAGTAGTAGTTATGATAGGAATGACTTTGATGTATACAGGAGGTCGTTAGCTTGTTTGCAGGACATTTCGGAATATCCGCTACTGTGAAAAGTAAAACCCCTGAAACGCCACTATGGTCACTAATCGTCAGCACACAATTGCTTGATATTGTGTTTATTCCATTTATTTTGGTAGGTTTAGAGAACATAGAATCCATAGGAGATGGTGGATATGGCAATGATATGATTTATGCATTCTACACGCATTCTTTAGTAGGTTCACTTATCCTTTCCATTTTAGCAGCATTGCTAGCTAAAAGATTATGGGGTAGGAAATCGGGTATTATCATAGGAGCCGTCGTATTTAGCCACTGGATTCTTGATTTTATAGTTCACCGCCCTGACATGCCAATTCTGCCAGGTAATATCGGTAATCTCCCTCTCTTAGGATTAGGTCTATGGGAAACGGTTCCCGGAAGTGTTCTGCTTGAGGCATTATTACTTGCAATCGGTTGTTTCTTTTACTTTAGCTATGCCTTGAAAAAAGAAGTATTTGCACACAAGGGAAAAGGAATTATGGCCGGTTGCGCGATGACTGCATTTCTTTTACTTTCATTTTATTTTGGCATCTCCCTATAATTATTTGAATTTTTTTATATAAGTTATTTAATAAGACCAGAACGGATTCTAGTTCTTGGTTTTTTTCTGTTTAGCCATTTCCAATTGATATAGTACAATTAATAAAAACAGTAAAATTCATAGGGAGATGATTTTTATTTCAACAGATATAGAAACTCAAATTATTGATGACATTATGCATCAAATTGTTTCAAAGTCAATGGAACATGGGAAGAAACTCCCTTCTGAAAATGAACTTGCTACAAAATATAAAGTACCAAGAATGACAGTGAGAAATGCTCTAACGAAACTAGAAGAACGAGGATATATATATTCTAAACAAGGAAAAGGAAGATACTTAAAAGAAGAGTCTATACAAATTCAATTGCATCTGACTGGGAAAACAAGTTTTACAGATAAAATGAGGCAATCAGGTTATGAATTAAAGACGGAAAATGTTGTTTGCGAAAAGATTTCTTATAATGAACAAATATATCAAAGCCTTAATTTAAACAAAGAAAATAGTGTCTTTAAAGTGGCAAGAATACGCTATATCAATGAGGAGCCAATTGCTATTCACTCTTCCTTTGTGAGTGAAACAACGTTTCCGAGAATTGCGCAGGATGGTCCTAAGATTGAGTCGATGTTTGCATATTATCGAAACCTAGGTTATAAGGAATTTACAAGTAAAAAAAGTCTGTTAAGTATTACATTTCCGACTTCAAGTGAACAACAGTTACTATCCTGTAAAAGCATGGTGCCGCTCATTGTTGTAGAGAGTGATTGTATAGATGTTGACTCCAATAAAGTATTAGAACATACAAAAATACTTTATCGAAGCGATAAATTTAAATACGATATAACGATGGAATGAAAAGGTGAATAACAATTCGGTTATTTGTTTTTTTTGCTTTTATCACTAGAGAATGCCCAAGTAAAAAATATATAGAAGGCAGTAATAAACAATGCTTGTAAGGCATTATCTACCCAATTAAATGTTTGGTTCTTAGAATAATCCGATAGAAGATAAATCATATATAATCCTATAAAAAGAGGTAGATAATAATACTCTCTGAAAAATTTCATCTATTATCCTCCGCACATTAATGACCTAATCCTATCATAAATGGATAAATAATCCTAATTGAGACCAAATCATTGATGAAAGCAACCAAATGCAACATAAAGCAACTAAATTCAAAGTAAAGCAACCAATGGTCAAATTTTATAAATTCTTATCCGGACAGGTCTAGCACCTGTCCTTTTTTATATCCAGAATTCAGCTACTTACCCTCTAGGAAACAAAGGAATTTTCGCTTTTTCCCAACCAATTGTTAAGGACATTTACAAAAGCTTTACGGAGCCTTAAAACACAACTACTTGGCGACAAGTTAAGATGAATTTGCAAAGGAGGATTTATCCATATGAAAAGAAGACGACGAACTGAGATTCTCATTCAGGGCGATCCCCAATTGGCTCAAAAGTTTGCAGAATCTATTATAGACACATATGAATGCCGAGAGATTTTAGTACCGCAATATGGGTTGACTATGATCAAGATGAGAGAAACGGCGAAAAGCTCCCTGTTTTATATAGGAGAGGTCCTAATTACGGAAGCAAAAGTAGAGATTAATAAACGCATTGGAATAGGAATCGTTGTAGGCATGAAAGACGAACTAGCACGCCATCTAGCGATTATTGATGCTGCATATAAAGCACAATTACATGAAACGATAGCGTGGGAAGCAGTACTCATAGAAGCAGAAAAACAAATTAATATAGAGCGTGCAAAAAGACAAGCGGAACTATTCGAAACGAGAGTTAGCTTTGAGACGATGGAAGTTTAATAAACCAATAGGAGAGATAATATGGCAATTGATCAAGTACATGATTTACAGCAAGTTTACAGAAAAATATTGCACAGTATGTCGAGGCCCGGTACCATTTCGTCACTTTCTGAAATCGCAGAAAGAGTGGATTTTAATCTTCCTTGTTACAATGCAACTATTTTAAGTGCAATGACATTTTTAGACGCAGAGTCCACTTTTCATATCCTTTCCGAGGAGCAAAAGGATCTAATCGAAAAAATTTCAGAATATACATCCTCGAGATATGCACCTATTAACGAAGCAGATTTTGTCATCGTACTACGAGACGATACAGATACGGTAATTCAAAAAGCTATGCAACAATGTAAAAACGGTACCCTTATTGATCCGCAGCTGTCTTCGATTTGGATTATAGAAAGCACTCCTCTTTCTGACGAGGGGCAGTGGATGTTAACAGGTCCAGGGATTCAACATAAGTGTCAGGTACAAACACGATTTGATCAATCTATGTGGAAAGCAAGAAATGAAAAAACAAAGGAATATCCGCTTGGAATTGATTTGATTTTCACAGATGAACATGAGCAAGTAGTCTGTATCCCTCGAACAACTACAATCAATAACATGGAGGTGAGCTAATGGGTTACGTTCCAGTTAAAGGTGGCACACAGGCGATAGAAGCATCTATTAACCGATTAAAATATGAACGGATTAAAGACCGAGAAATTATAGAAATTAACACAATTATGTCAACGATGCGTGGAATGGTAGACCAAGTAATGTCGGAAAGTAGTTTGTATTCACCATACTTGGCTGCACTTGCGATAAAGCAAGCGGAAGGAAGTATGGAGGAAGCAGTTTTTCTCATGCGTGCTCACCGATCCACTTTACCTCGTCCATATTATAGTCAAACCGTTGAACCGGAAACGATGCTAGTGGAGCGCCGAATTTCGGCAAGTTTTAAAGATATTCCTGGTGGACAATTATTAGGGGCAACTTATGACTACACACATCGTTTGCTCGATTTAAGTTTAATAGAAGAAAGTCAGGAAGAAAACCTAAGGTGGCTACAACACTACCACAATCAATTAAAACAAATAGAAGCCTTTGATGAAGTAAAGTACTTTCCAAAAGTAGTAGATTACTTGAGGGAGGAAGGACTTTTTGAAACACATGAGGTAGATAATACCCCTCCTATTGATATTACAAAGCAAAGTATACAATTCCCAACTACGCGTAGCGAAAGACTACAAGTGCTCACACGTGGACAAACAGGAGCTGTCACATCTCTTGGCTATGCTTCATTGAGAGGATATGGCCAGGTACATCCGACAGTCGGTGAAGTACGTGTAGGCTTACTTCCTATTTATGTGCAACATCCAAATGAAATGGAGCACAGTGCGGAAGATGAGTTTTATATAGGAGAAATTAGAGTGACTGAGGTAGAGTCATTTGTGCCAACAAATGTGAAAAATGAGAACAACGAATATGAACTAGAGTTAGAGATTGGTTATGGCATTTGTTATGGACAAAACGAAACAAAGGCAATAGCTATGAGCATTTTAGATCAATGTTTGGAGCATCCCGAATCCAATTTTCCGACGCATGATGAAGAATTTGTGTTATTGCATATAGATTCTGTCGAGTCTACAGGATTTATTTCTCACTTGAAACTACCTCATTATGTTACGTTCCAATCCAAACTGGATAGTATCCGCCAAGTGAAGAAAGGGGTGCAGAAAGTTGAAAGCTAATACACATTTTGCATTTTTCGATGAAGGATCTAAGAAAGAAATTCGACGTGCAATTATAAAGGCAGTAGCAATTCCGGGGTATCAAGTGCCTTTCGCTTCAAGAGAAATGCCAATTGCACGAGGTTGGGGAACAGGTGGATTACAAATTACCCTATCAATTATTGGTCAGTTAGATGTGCTTAAAGTAATTGACCAAGGAGCAGACGAGTCTGTAAATGCTGTAAGTATAAAAAAACTCGTTCATGAAACGACTGGTGTTGAAATAACGGAGAAAACTGCAGACGCGACTCTTATTCAATCACGGCACCGAATACCAGAAGTTCCTTTAACAAATGACCAAATTCTCGTCTTGCAAGTACCGACGCCAGAACCCCTCCGGCCTGTGGAGGCAAAAGAACTTTTGACGAAAAGAATGCATGCGGAAGATGACTATAGTGGTGCATGGTTATTGCTTTTCGAACAAATTATGAAATACGGCAAAACGGCTACTGCGGCAGACCACCCGGTATACGTAAACGATCGCTATGTGATGGCACCAAGTCCAATCCCTAGATTTGATAACCCAAAAATGCATCATTCTGAAGCTTTAATCCTTCTAGGGGCTGGACGTGAAAAGAAAATATATGCAGTTCCTCCTTATACAGATGTAAAATCCCTTGCTTTTGAGGACTACCCATTTGCAGTCGAATCGTTTGAAGGTCAGCAATGTCACTTATGTGGTTCTACACAAATCTTCTTAGATGAATTAATTGATCAACAAACAGGAAAAACCGTTTATCAATGTAACGACACAAACTACTGTATGGACCAGTTAAATAAGAAAGAGGAAGCTGAGGTGCAAACCAGCTATGCATGAGGAACCAATATTAGAAGTAAAAAACTTACGAAAACAATTTGGTACAGGGTGCTACAAGTGTAGAGAAATTGAAAATAGGGAGTTAGAGAAAAATTTCTGTAAGCATTGTGGGACTGTGTATGCTTGCCAAGATATTTCATTTGATTTGTTCCCTGGAGAAATACTAGGGATAGTCGGCGAGAGTGGAAGTGGTAAATCGACGATGATGCAATGCCTATACTTCGATTCAGATGTTACTTCAGGTGAAGCGTATATTAATGATTCTTTTTTAGCTGGGAAAAACGTTTTTGAACTATCCTCCCAGCAAAAACGCTCGATTCGAAATCATGTATACGGCATGGTTTATCAAAATCCTGTTCATGGATTAAAAATGAACTTTTCTTCTGTCGGTAATATAGCGGAGAAACTAATCGCGGCAGGCAATCGCAATGTAGCGGTTATGGAAGCAACGAGTAAACAACTGCTGGAAAGCGTGCATATCCCATTGCATCGAATGAAAGAAGAGCCTCGAAACTTTTCGGGTGGGATGCAACAAAGAGTTCAAATAGCAAAAGCATTGTCAAACAACCCACCAATACTTTTTTTAGACGAAGTAACGACTGGTCTAGATTTATCTGTACAAGCAAATGTGCTTGATTTGATCAAAAAAATTCAAAGAGATTTAGGAATTAGTATGATTGTCGTGTCACATGATTTAGCAGTTATACGGATGCTTGCAGACCGCACGATTGTACTGTTGAACGGAAAAATTATTGAAGAAGGCTTGACCGATCAAGTTCTTGAAGACCCACAACATGAGTACACCCAGCAATTAGTTTACTCATTATTATAAGAGGAGCGGTGACTTTGTACATTATTCATAATGGGAAAATCATAACAGAGGAAGCAATAGTAGATGGATATGCGGTAGTAGTGAAGGGAGAAGTCATTCAAGCGATTATCCCTCAAGAATCGGTGGCGAATTATTCGGATGCTGAACTCATTGATGCTAGAGGAGGATACATATCTCCTGGATTTATCGATATTCATTCCGATTATATTGAAACAATAGCATCGCCAAGACCTACTAGTATGATGGATTTTAATATTAGCCTAAGAGAAGCAGAGAAAATATTAATTAGCCACGGAATTACTACTATGTTTCATTCGCTTTCCTTTTACCGTGAGGATGTTTTTACCCATAAACCAATGCGAAATCCGAACAATATTCAACGAATGGTAGATGCAATAGACGCTACGCATCACGAGCTACATTTAATCCGTCACCGGTTACATGCTCGATTCGAAATAGATAATGTCGATGAGATTGACAGCCTTGTTCAAAATATCGAAAATGGCAAAGTGCATTTACTGTCATTTATGGATCACACCCCAGGGCAAGGACAATACCGCAATCTAGAAGTGTATCGCGAAACGTTAAAGGGATATCGGAATATTTCTGATGACGATGTAAATGTATTAATTGCGGAACGACAAAGCACTGAGTTTTTAACGATTGGGAAAATAAAAGAAGTGGCAGAGCTTGCTATATCAAGAGGGATTGCTGTTGCTTCACATGATGATGACGAAATTCAAAAGCTAGAGCTCGTAAAATCCTTTGGAACAACAATTAGTGAATTTCCTATTACGCTCGAAGTAGCAAAAAAAGCTAAGGAAATGGGCTTACATACGATAGCAGGGGCACCCAACGTATTGTTAGGTGGTTCCCACTCTGGGAATTTGTCGGCAACAGAAGCCATTGCAAATGACTGTGTAGACATCTTGTGTAGTGACTATTATCCAGCAGCATTACTCCACGCTATTTTTGATTTGCATGAAAAGCACGGCAATGACTTACACAAAATGTTTATGATGGTCTCTTTAAATCCTGCTAAAGCGGTGAAAATGGATGATGAATTAGGATCTATTAAGGTTGGGAAGAAAGCCGACATTCTTGTAATTGAAAGAATGGAAGACGGTTATCCGATGCTGACTGCAACAATGGTAAACGGTGCTTTAATAACAACTACGCATTATCGGATCAAATAGTGAAACGAGGAGGTAGTAACATGACGATGTTAGATGTCAAAGAGTTTGGTAAACGATTCACTATTCATCACTTAGGCAAAACGATTCCTGCAATTGAGCACATTAATTTCTCATTGGACGCGGGAGAATTCATTGGAATTATTGGGAAAAGTGGTAGTGGTAAGTCGACGATATTAAAGAGCATCTACCGTTCTTATTTACCTGACGCCGGCAATATTTTTTATAACTCAGAACGCTTTGGACTAGTTGATTTGGCTAATATATCAGAAAGAGAAATGTTGTATTTACGTAAGTATGAGATTGGCTATGTATCTCAGTTTTTGAATGTCATGCCGAGAACGACCTGTCGCCAGCTCGTTATTAATGCATTACTTGAAATGGGCGAAACAGAGGAAGTAGCCCTTGTAGAGGCAGAAAAAGCATTAACACATTTTGAAATGGATCCAAAATTATGGGATAGCTATCCTAATACATTTTCCGGTGGAGAAAAATTGCGATTAAACATAGCGATGGCAACCGTGAAAAAACCAAGATTGTTATTACTAGACGAGCCAACTGCAAGTTTAGACCAACAATCAAAAGTAAAGGTTCGTGAAATGATTGAGAAATTGAAAAACAGAGGAACCACTTTAGTGGGCATCTTTCATGACATTGAATTTATGGAAGGGCTTTGTGACAAGGTTTATGATATGCAAACAAGACAAATGACAGTTGCGAAAGAGTCGGTTGGCTATGAAAGCTGATTTACATGTCCATAGTCGCTACTCCGACGGTTCGGAGCATGCGGAAACAGTAATGAAGCAAGCTAGTCAGCGTGGTGTTACACATATTAGTTTTGTCGATCATGATACCGTTAAAGGGCTTTCGGAAGTTCTCGAACTAGGGAGAAAATACGGAATAAAAGTTATACCTGGTATTGAAATCTCAGCCTTCGACTATAAAAGGAACCGTAAAGTCCATGTTCTTGGATATAACTATCATCCTAGTGCACCACATATTCAAGCTATTTGTGATCCATTGTTAAAAAGGCGGCAGGAACATTCCCTCTGGCAAATGGAACAAATAAAATTAGCGGGCTACGAGCTAGATAAAGAGGCTATTGAGGAATCTGCCAAACCATCCAAGACCATTTATAAACAACATATTATGCACAATTTAACAGATGCTGCCTATACATCTCCAGCGTACAAGCAGCTATATAAAAGTCTATTTAAAGGGAGTGGAGTTGCCTCAGGGGATATTCAATACATTGATGTGTTTGAGGCAGTAGAAGCTATTGTGGCAGATGGGGGCATGGCGGTCATTGCTCATCCTGGCCAGTTGGATTCGTATGAGTTGATACCAGAACTACTAGAGGTTGGATTAGGCGGAATTGAAAGAAACCACCTAGACCACACGGCAGAGGACCATCTAAAGATAGAAGTCTTGGCAAAAAAATATGGCTTGGTTATGACAGGTGGTACAGACTATCACGGTGCTTATGGAGAAATAGTTGAAATCGGAGATATTGTCAGCCCTTCCTTTGAGAGGATGTAAATAAGGTTAATAGTGTTTAAAGATACTGTAAATTTACACAATTGGTAAATAATTTATGTTTCAATATAAACGTACGACTGGGTTAAAACATTGTAACGCCATTTTATTTAGCGAAAAGGAGAATTATTGATGAAGAAAAATTGGTTTATCATCAGTCTGGTTTTAGTAGTTGCTCTATTCTTATCAGCTTGCTCAGAAGGAACTGCTGGCGCGAAGGATGCAAAAGTAGATGACGTCATAAAAATCGCTTGGTATCCAAATGAATCTGGTACAGATATGAAATCTTCACGTGATGAAATTGGTCGAGTAATCGAAGAGGCTACTGGTAAAAAAGTAGAACACCAATTAACTACTGACTATGCAATCGCTATTGAAACATTAATAAATAACAACGCAGATCTTGCTTTCATGGGAGCACAGGGTTATATCGAAGCTAAAAATGGAAACGATGCTATTCAACCACTAGTTGTACCAACTGGTAAATCCGGAACTTTAGACGATGCATTGTATCACAGCTGGTTAGCTGTAAATGTTGATGACCAAGATAAATTCAAAGTAGACGGTGAATTTTCATTAGATACATTAGAACAAAAAAGTATGTCATTTGTTTCAAATAGTTCAACATCAGGATTCGTTGTTCCATCATCTTCTATTATCGCTCACTATGCAGAAAAATCTGGCTTTGAAGATTTGGTGCCAGAGGATTTAATGGAAGGCGGACCACTATTTTCTCAAGTATTATTCGGGAACTCACACCAAGGATCAGCTGTAAATCTATTAAGTGGTAATTCAGAAGTTGCAGCATTCTGTGATACTTGTGTTGGAAACTATGTGGATGTAGTGGAAGGAGAACCGAACAAAGTAGGTTCAGTTTATAAAGTAAAAGGCGATGCTGCAGAGCCTTTTAACACAGTACCTGGTAAAGAATTTACTTTGATGTCAGTTACTCCAGTATTAAATGCACCATTTGCAGCTAACTTAGAAGCTTTAGGTCAAGAGGATTATGATAAATTGAAAGAATTATTCACTTCAGATGATATTGCAAACAATGAAAAAATCTTCGTTCCAAAAGATTCAGGAGAACCAGGATTATTCTTTAAAACTGAAAATGAAAGATTTGCAGATGTAGAAGATGAGTGGTTCAATCCGATCCGCGAACTTTCAAAATAATAGTGTGAATGAAATAAAAATAAGAGTATGCATACAAAATCGTGCATGCTCTTATTATTTAAGCTAAGTTAAAAAAGCTTGTTGATTTCCGTTACAGGCGGACGCTTTCCGCGGGCGGTCCGTGAGCCTCCTCGTCGCAGGCTCCTGTGGGGTCTCAACGTGGACGCGCTATTCCCGCTGGAGTCGCCGCCTTTCACTACAATCATCAAAAAAGGTTAAATATCAATTGTATTTAACAACGCTATTAATAAAATAATTTAAAAAGGAGTCATATAAATGCCCTTACTTAAAGTAGAGAATTTAGGGAAATCGTATAATGCGCAAACGAAAGTGTTAAAGGATGTTAGCTTTGAAGTAGGGTCTGGAGAATTTGTTTCCATCATCGGACCTTCTGGAGCAGGAAAATCCACTCTATTACGTTGTATCAACCGTTTGGTAAATATCGACGAAGGTAAAGTTATTTTTGATGGCAATGATGTAGGAAGTTTGAACAAAAAAGAACTACGTAAGATGCGTACAAACATAGGTATGATCTTCCAACATTATAATTTGGTGCCGCGATTATCTGTTATTGAAAACGTTCTACACGGTAGATTCGGATATAAATCAACGTTTCAAGGAGTGTTTGGAAAGTTTTCGGAATCAGAGAAGGAGCATGCCTTTTTCCTTTTGGAAAAGTTAGGTATAGCAGAACATGCCTATAAACGATGTGATCAGTTGAGCGGCGGTCAGCAGCAACGAGTAGGAATTGCACGCTCCCTTATCCAAGAACCAAAAATCGTTCTTTGTGATGAACCGATTGCTTCGCTTGATCCAAACGCTTCTAAAGTGATTATGGATTACTTAAAAACAATTACGATGGAGCTTAATATTACATGCATCGTGAATTTGCACCAGGTGCAAGTTGCCCGTGATTACTCAGATCGAATCATTGGATTAAGTAAAGGAAGCATTGTATTCGATGGACCAAGTTATAGACTTTCAACGGACAGTACCGACTTAATATATGGAACAACTACAACAACTGTAGAGAAAAGACAGTTAGTTACTGTGTAAGGGGAAATCAAAGTGAATGTAAAAGGTATGAAAAACCAGAGAAAATGGCAGACGATAACTTTTGTAGCGCTAATTATCATCTTGACGTATCTATCATCTGACATAACGAACTTTAACATCATTCATGGAATAGCAACTTTACCAGATGCTGTTACTTGGATTTTCTCTAACTTGTTTATTACGCAAGAAACACTGGAAAGATTACCGAAAATATTGGAAAAATTATTGGAGACAATCCTAATGTCTATTGCTGCTACAACGACAGCAACAGTTGTTTCCTTATTTTTAGGATTAATGGGTTCTAAAACTACTGGAACAAATTCTGTGCTCGGGGTATTCGCTCGATTCGTAGCATCAGTCGCGCGTAATATTCCAGTTGTAGCGTGGGCTTTAATCTTATTACTTTCTTTTGGCCAAAACTCCGTAACAGGATACTTAGCGCTATTTGTTGGGTCAGTTGGGTTTTTGACGAGGGCCTTTATCGAGTCGATTGATGAAGCAAGCCATAGCGCAGTAGAAGCTTTACAGGCAACTGGTGCTACCTACTTTCAAATCGTCTATAAAGCAGTTATCCCCCAGTGCTTGCCGCAGATGATCAGCTGGATTTTGTTTATGATCGAGACGAACATCCGAAGTGCCACACTTGTTGGTATCTTAACGGGTACAGGTATTGGATATACATTTGACCTCTATTATAAAACCCTTAACTATAATGCGGTTGCACTAGTTACGCTTAGTATCGTCTTATCCGTTATAGCAATTGAGTTAATTTCAAATCATATACGGAAGGTGATTCTATAATGGAGGCAACAACAACCCTCATAAAAAGAAAAGCAGATGGCAAAATATCGATTAAGTCAGGTAACAAAGTAGAGCGAGTAATGAAAGGCACCATCATTATTTTATTGGCTCTGACAATCCTAGCGTTTATGTTTTTTAACTATGCAGGGTTGGATTTAACGAAAGCTATTCCGGAAACATTGTATAACCTAAAAGCGATGTTTTTAGAACCTGCTCTTACTCATTTCACCTGGGGGGAAGCTTTTTACCAAGTAGGAATTACACTTGGCTTGGCATTCCTTTCCACTATATTAGGAGCGGTTATTGCATTCTTTTTAGCATTAATGGCAGCAACCAATCTTTCAAACAAATGGTTATCCAATACCATCCGAGTGATGGTAGCAATCGTACGTGCAGTCCCGACTGTATTATGGGTATTAATCTTTGCCATTGCTGCAGGATTAGGAAGTGAAGCAGCCGTTCTTGGAATGCTCTTTCACTCTATTGCTTATTTAGTGAAGGCATTCTCAGAGGCTTTTGAAGAAGTAGACAAAGGAATACTGGAGGCGTTGACCGCAACAGGTTCGAACTGGTGGCATATCGTTAGCCATGCAATTTTACCTACCACGTTCACTTATTTATTGTCCTGGACATTTTTACGCTTTGAAATCAACTTCTCAGTAGCTGTGGCAATGGGAGCAGCGGCTGGTGCTGGTGGTATTGGCTTTGAACTCTTCATGGCATCTGGATTCTACTTTGATATGCGTGAAGTTGGCATGATTACCTATATGATTTTAGTGTTGGCAATTATTTTAGAGCTAACTTCTACTAGATTAAAAAGTCGATATTTCCCTGCCACATCTAAATAAGCCAAACCCCAGAACATAGTGTTTCTGGGGTTTCTTAATTACTAACAGAGTTCATCTGAATTTCAATGTATAGATGGGAACTCAATAAATGGCTAACATATTTTTACCATGGCTATTTTTTCTCTTTACGTAATTAGAACATTTGCTCCTTTTAGGAAATATCAATAGAGTTATTTAACAAAGCTCTTCAATTAAAATTCAATGCGTTTTTATTATTTCCTAATTTTTTTAGTGATTTTTTATATACAAAAATGAGAAAACATGGATATCCATGTTTTCTCATTTTTGTTTTAACCCTGTCCTCATCACCTTTAAATATTTCATAGGACAAGGATTGAGCCAATTGGGTTTATTGGTTACATTTCCCTCGTTTATTTGAGTTTAACGCAGGTATATACAAAGCATAGCCGGTTACAGAATTGAAAACGCAGCTCCAGCCACGTCAAAAAATAGAGGGGAGGGAGCCACGTGAGTGTTCAAAAAAGTACAGATAGCTCAAGCCTTGCTGAGGTGATTGACAGAATACTGGACAAGGGAATTGTGATTGATGCCTTTGTGAGGGTCTCTCTCGTTGGAATTGAAATTCTTACAGTGGAGGCCCGGGTGGTCATCGCCAGTGTGGATACATGGCTTCGATATGCAGAGGCTGTTGGCCTATTGCGGGATGAAGTCCAGGATCAAGGTCTTATCAGAAGAAATCAAAATGAGCAATTAAGTTATTAAGAAAGGATGGACAGAAAATGAATAGCCAAAAATCCAATGGAAATTATGAAGCGGTGGAACAGGAAGAAAAAAAGCAAACGGAAAATAATCAGCCAGCACAAGAGAAGAAAAGCACAAATTATTCTATGAACTTTGCCTTGATTGGCGGTGTGGTTGGAGCAGGGATCGGCTTGCTTGCCAATCCGGATAAGAGCAAGAAGGCCATGAAAAAATTAGGTGAATCTGAATTGATGAAAGTGGTAAGCGAGGAATTCAGAAAAACGGCCCAAGAGCTTCTGGCAGGGCAAGCGCAAAGCAGCATTAAGCATCTTGCTTCAGGCTATATAAGTAAAATCGAACAAGGGCTACTGTCTCCGAAGAAAGGTGATGACAGTGTTCCAAATACGGAAAACAAGCAAAGCTATAACGAAATAAAAGAAGAAAACAAACAGCTAAACGAGCGCCTTGAAAAAATTGAAGATATGCTGAATAATCTCGTGGCAACCAAGTAATGGCAAGTCTTTAACTAAGGGGGTTAGTGTATGGAAAAGCAACTGGCAAAAACAGCAGGGAAAGTCGCCAAGACTGTGATTGAACACACACCAGAACCGATTAAAGACAAAGTTAAAGAAGTTGTAGCTGACAAAGCCAAAGAGAAAATTGTCGAGAATGTCCAAGACAAGGCACATCATTTAACTGAAAACCTGGAGAGTGCCAAAGAAAAGTTTGCAAATAAAGTTGAAGGCAATGCTGAAAAAGCGAAAGAAAAAACACAGGATGTACTGCTTTCCGCCCGGGATAAGCTTGGGAAGGTAGTCGAGGCAGGGGAAGAACTTCAGAAGAAAGTCTCCTCGACAAATAAAAGTAATGATAAACGAAAAGTGAAGAATGTCTCAGACATTAAAGGAATCGGTTCGATTAAGACATCCAAGGACATTAAGGGAGCAACCAAGATTAAAACTATTAAAGACATCCGGACCATTGGTTCTTAAAAGGATTAACGAAAGGAGAATGCAATAATGGCACTTCAAAAAAGTACAGACAGTTCAAGTTTAGCGGAGGTTATTGACCGAATTCTGGACAAAGGGATTGTAATTGATGCATTTGTCAGAGTATCAGTTGTCGGGATTGAAATTTTGACAGTTGAAGCGAGGGTAGTCATTGCCAGTGTGGATACATGGCTACGATATGCAGAGGCGGTCGGATTGCTACGAGACGGTGCTGAAGAAGACGGTCTTGCCCTCCGGTCGAATGAAGGAAATGCTCGATTTAGTATTTAGAAATCAGCTGGTGCGGCTAGGGTTCAGGTAACCTCGGTTTGCCAGTTTTAGCAGGAGGCTACCATGGAAATCAAACAGATTATCGGAAATGTGACGGAGTTTTTCAATGAATTTGTAGCCCCGGTCCATAAAATCACTTCCGTAGAAGCAAGTGATGATAGTGGCTGGAAGCTTACAGTGGAAGTCATTGAGGAAAAGGAATATATGAAGAAGTATGCAAAGGATGAAATGCTTGGCATTTACGACGTCCATCTAAATTCGGAGCAGGAAGTCACATCCTATAAAAGACAGGATATCCGCTATAGAAGCTCCATCAAAATGGAAGTGTAGGTCGTGGGAGTAGGAGGTAACAGAGTGACGGTCTTAAAAGATAAAATCGACAAGAATTCACGGACAATCATTCGCGACGAAAAGACGGAAGAACTGCTTTCTCGTTCGTTGCAGTATATGAAAGCCGGATATCCCATCCATTTTACTGGCCCATCCGGAGCCGGAAAGACATCTCTTGCACTGGCACTTGCTAAAAAAAGAAAAAAACCTGTCATGCTCATACACGGCAACCATGAGCTGAATAACAAAGACCTGATAGGCGACTTTACAGGTTATACGAGCAAAAAGGTAGTCGACAATTATATACGGTCGGTCTATAAGCGGGATGAAAACGTGACGGAGACGTGGAGGGATGGACGATTATTAGAGGCGGTGAAGAATGGATACACGCTAGTTTACGATGAATTTACACGTTCATTACCCACTACCAATAACATCTTTCTTTCCATTTTAGAGGAAGGTATCCTTCCGTTGTATGGTACCAAATTGACTGAGCCGTTTGTCCGAGTCCATCCTGACTTTGCGGTGATCTTCACTAGCAATCCAGATGAATATGCTGGGGTCTACCAAACGCAGGATGCACTTCTTGACCGGCTTATCACCATTTATATCGATCATAAGGATTATGACCGTGAGGCGGCCATCGTAGCCGACAAAGCCAATATTGATAAGAAAGACGCTGCAGCCATTACAGAGCTGGTTGCCAAGCTGCGCAATGAATGTATAGAAGAAACCGGTCCGAGTCTACGGGCATCTATCATGATCGCTAGGTTGGCAGCGGAACAAAAACTCAAGATTGATGGGTCCAATCCTGACTTTGTACGACTGTGCTTGGACATTCTAGGTCACCAAGTGAGCAGGTGTATCGAATCCGATGAACCGATCAAAACAGCAGAGAAATTAATCAAAAGGGTTTGCAGCAACATAGAGGCAATCAAGGAATAAAGGAGAGAATTACAAATGAGCCAAGAAGAGCAAAATGGTATCTATATTTTTTGCGGAATCCAGACAGAAACGGACGAAGATTTGGGCACTTTTGAAATAGAAGGCGAAAACAAAGAGCTGTTTACTATCCGCTATAAGGATGCGGCTATTGTAGCAGCAGAGGTTCCGATGAAAATCTATCATCCGAACAAAGACAATCTACTGATGCATCAAAATGTCGTTTCCCAAGTGATGAAAAAGAACGACACTGTGATCCCTGTCAGCTTCGGCAATGTGTTCCAGTCAAAGGAGGACGTTGGTGTGTTGCTTGAAAACCTCTATCCGCAGTTTGAAAAACTGTTCCCAGCAATAAAAGGGAAGGTGGAGCTCGGTCTAAAAGTAATCGGCAAAAAAGACTGGCTGGAATCACTTGTTGGTGATAATTCGAAAATCGATAAAATGGCAAAAGCTGTGCAAGGGAAATCAGAAGCGGCCAGCTATTATGAAAGAATTCAGATTGGCGGAGCTGCACAAAAACTGATCACTTCACTGCAGCAGGATGTAAAGCAGGAAGTCTTCAGCCCATTGACGGAGCTGGCTGAAGCATCCAAGACCAACGATCTGATTGGGGAGAAAATGCTTCTTAATGCAGCATTCTTAGTTGACCGAGGTAAAGAAGCAGATTTTGATGAAAAAATTAATGAGACGTACGAAAAATGGAAAGACAAAGTTGAGTTCAGTTACAGTGGACCCTGGCCGGCGTATAACTTCATTAATATCCGTTTAAAAGTTGAGGATGCCTGATGATCCATAAACTGGTTTCCGCTCCAATTAACCTAGTAATAAAAATCGGTGAAAAGGTGAAAGAGGAAGCTGATAAAGAGCTGTACGACCTTCCTACAATCCAGCGAAAGCTGGTCCAGCTTCAAATGATGTATGAGCTTGGGGAAATACCTGAAGAGGTTTATAAAGCAAAGGAAGAAGACTTGATCCTTCGATATGAAATGGCAAAACGGATGGAAATGCAGCAATGGGAAGAGATGACAAAGAAGAAATGAGGAAAGGAAAAGATGGACAGTCTAATTTACTTATACGGATTGATACCGACAGAGGAAGCAGGCAAACAGCAGATTCCTGCTATTAATGGCTTTGATGGCAAAGGCGGCATCTACACCCTGCCTATAGGCAAGGCAACAGCCATTATCTGTGACCTGGATGCTGAACAGTACTCTGAAGAGAACATTAAGGAACAAATTAACAGTGACATGGAATGGCTCCAGGAAAAGGCTTTTCACCATCACGAAACCGTCATGATGCTTTCAAAGATGTACACGGTCATCCCCTTGAAGTTTTGCACGCTGTTCAAAAACCAGGGAAGTTTGGCAAACGCTGTACAAACCAAAGAAGCACACTTGGTCGATACATTTTCCTCTATTCACGGTAACGAAGAGTGGAATTTGAAAATATACTGCGATGATCAGTTGCTAAAAAAACAGGTGAGCCAGAGCAATCAGACCATTGAAGCAAAAAGAGAGGAAATAAGCCACCTTTCTAAAGGAAAGCAATTTTTCGAGAAGAAAAAGCTGGACAAGCTGATTGAATCTGAGCTAGAAGAAGAAAAAAACAGAATTAGTGAAAATATACATGTGCATCTAAGCGAAATTGCGCTAAAAGGAAATGTCAAAAGAACGTGGAGTAATGATGTGACGGGAAGAAAGGATGAGATGACCTGGAATAGCGTCTATCTGATCCCCGCAGCAAATGTAGAAAACTTTTTAGAACAGATCCAGCAATATGAGAAGGGCATGAAGGGAATGGGATGGCAGTTTGAAGCAACAGGGCCTTGGCCGGCCTACCACTTTTCTAACTTTTCATAAGTGAGGATGAGATGAAATTATGGCATTCAGAGAAACGATGGAAAACAAGGATATAGCGCTCATTGATATTTTGGATGTCATCCTAGATAAAGGTGTTGCGATCAAGGCTGATTTAGTGATTTCCATCGCTGGCGTAGATCTGGTGTATTTAGATTTGAGAGTATTGATTGCTTCAGTGGAATCTCTCGTACAGGCACAAGCGGGAAACAATAAAACCGTATCTTCAGAACAATTTGATAGACAGAGGGAGGCATTGACTGATGCAACCGGCCAACCAAGCAAGTGGAAAGATTAATCTAGACCCTGATAATGCGGAGCATGGTTTGGCGCAATTGGTGCTTACCGTCATTGAGTTGCTGAGGCAAATCGTGGAAAGGCATGCCATTCGGCGGGTTGAAGGCGGAACACTGACAGATCAGCAAATTGAGGACTTAGGCGAAGCATTGATGAATTTGGAAGAGAAAATGGAAGAGCTAAAAGAAATATTCGGCTTGGATGCCGAAGACTTGAATATTGACCTGGGTCCTTTAGGAAGCTTGCTTTAATACAAACACCCAAGGAGGACTTTAAATGGAACATTCCATGCAATCCAACACGATTGTAGACGTACTTGAGAAGATACTGGATAAAGGAGTGGTGATTGCAGGAGACATCACAGTCGGGATTGCGGATGTAGAACTGCTCACCATCAAAATTCGGCTGATTGTTGCTTCGGTCGACAAGGCTAAAGAGATTGGAATGGACTGGTGGGAAACCGATCCCTACCTATCTTCCAAAGCGGCAGACAGCAATACGAAAGCTCTGGAGGAAGAGAACCGGAAGCTTCACGAAAGGCTCGAAACACTCGAAAAGAGTATGTCAGCCAACCGGATGAAATCCAGTGAGTTCAACTACTAAACTATAGCTAGATTTTTATTATTAAAACAAGAAAGTGACTTGCTACTGCATCGCTCGCTAGCTGCGTCACAAAGATTATGGCGTAGCCATACCCTTTGAGCCTAGCAATCCACAGGAGCGTGAAGTATGAGATCCGCAAGAATGCGGTATTCATATTGTTGGCTCAACGGAAGTTGCCAGCGCAATGAACGATAAATAAAAGCAATAATTGATATAAGCTAATCTATAATAGGAGGAAACAATATGACTGAGACAATCTTGAAGGAAAATAAATCTGAAGTAAAAAAACAAGGCAATTTTAAACGAACACTAGCAGGAGGTCTGATTGGTGCGACCGTCGGATACCTGGCTACCCCTGAAAATGGCCAAAAGCTAAGCAGTAAGGGACTGGAATTAGGACATGCAGTGCAAGATAGCTCGAAGAAAGCAATCGATTCTATTAAGAATTCTACATCCAAGTTGTTTTCAAAAGAAAGAGGAAATACTTCCGACGATCATGAACATTCTAGCAATGCTTCTAAATTAAACAATACACAGGAATCCTCTCAAGAAGATGAAAGTATGGCAAATCGTCTGGAACGTCTGGAAGGGATGCTTGCAAAAATAGTCGAAGGAAAGAATGGAAAAAATAATGGGACTGCAGAGGTAAATAATGCTTCAAATGAATCGGAAACCTTGTCCAACCAAGAGGATTCACAAGATCCTGGCTTGGACAATCATGAAGAAGAACAAGGCCGCTCTAACGGCAAAGAGTCCGGCACTGTTTTACAAACTCCCTTAAAGGACGATTCAACAGATACAGAACAGCTGGAAAACGGTGAAGAGGACCAATCCAAGACAGATGATCGATCATCCAACGAGGAATATGAGGACCTAAAAGTAGAAAATGAACAACTACAAGCTCGCTTGGGCAAAATAGAAGAGCTTCTAGTAAAACTAGCAGAAGATAAAAATGACCAAAGTAAGGATTCCGCAAATGTAGAAGATGATAAGGAAGAAGATAGCTCTGATGATGGCCAAGAACTAGACAGCAGCAAAGGAAATGATGAAACAGCAAGCCTAGATGATAGTGATGAGGAGCAAGATAAGTCTGATGAAGTTTTCGCTAACTTGGCTGAAGGAAAAAATAAAACGGAAGCTTCAGGAAACGCCCAAGAAGATGAAGTTGAATCAGAGGAACTTGAAGAAAATGAAGAGACCGAAGATGACGGTAGTCAGGAGGCTCCTGATAAGAAAGAACTTGAAGGAAAACAAAAAACTCAACATTCTGGGCTAGAAACAGAAGATGAACAGGAAGACGATGAAGAAAATGAAGCAGACAAGCAGAATCAGGACGAGGATTCAAGCGAAGAAAATGTGGAAGATGACGAGTTAGAAGAAGGATCGCCGAATAAAGATCAAAAACCAAACAGCAGCAATCGTTCGGATGCAAAATCCGGCAAAGCTGCCAAGCAGAATTCAGAAAAAAAAAACGAATCCAAGAAAACAGATAAGAAGGATAAGGGAAAAACGTACAAAGTGAACTCCAAAGATGAGGAAACCTATCTCCTTTTGGATGGATTAAGAAGGGAGTAGTAAATATGAGCAATGGTTCTAGACCGGCTAAAGATAATATTCTCGAGTTTTTAGTGCAAGCAGCGAATAAGCATGACTTCAACCTGGATATCACATTGAATGTTAAAGGAGCCGTCATTACCGGAACGATGATATCGGCAAGGGAATACTTCCGCTCCTTAAGCGGGACTTTCGAAGATGGGAATGACATTGCCCAGATGTTGAGTGAACAGCTAGATCAGGCTGGGGAGGTTGCTCAGAACAGCGATGACACCGGGGCAAATTTTCTCCATATGAAAGACACCAAGGTTTATTGTGGCGACAGCAAGCCAACTCCATCGAAGGGGCAAATTCTTTGGCGCGGCAAATTAAGCGAGATTGATGGTTTCTTTTTAGGGCGAATTTTGGATGGCAGCGGTCAGGAGGAATAAAAAAAAGAAAAGCCTCATTGACTAAGTTCATTAATTCTGTTCAAGACAGACCCAGGTTTTAACAAATCGAACGCTTTTCCGAAAGTTTAGTTATTCATGTTTGTTTCTTACGTAGAATATAAGACCAAAAACCCCAAATAGTATGCACTTTAAAAAGTGCTGCTAGTTGGGGTTTTGTTATGAATCATATTAGTTTTTAGCATTTTCGTTAGAATCCTCAAATTTAGGAACCAAATCGAAAATTCGTTGGTCCTCAAATGCATCTATGACGCGTTCAAGCCAGTTGTAGTAGTCTTTCATATACTTCAGCTTATCGATATCTATTTGAACCGCTTCACGTAATTCCTCACTAAGGTCTGGGTCTTGCAACAGTTCCTCGAGTTCAGCAAGTGATTTTTTAATTGCTACTAAATGTAGTGTGACTGATCTCTGCCATTTAATAGAAAACAAATCGATGAAGCTTTGGTGCCAATCATCCGTCACTTTATATAAATCTTTTCGAACTCCTTTTTTCCATGCACGCTCAACCAATTTTAGTTCGGACAGTGCTCGGACAGAAGTGCTCATGCTTGTTTTACTCATGCCTAATTTTTCTGTCATATCATCTAATGTTAATGGTTCATTTTGAAAAAACATAGTTCCGAATTGTCTACCTGCAGAAGGTACCAAGCCGTATAAATGTATGTTTTGGGCAATTGTTTCTATAATTCGTTCCCGTGCTTTATCTATTTTTTCATGGTCATCCATTTACGTTCCCTCCACTGAAATTAGCTTTGCTCACATAATCCAGCTAATTAAATTTAAATGTATTATATCCTTACCCAAAAAGCAATTTTTTTAAATAATTTTCGTACAGTTTTTACCGTACAAACAATTAATAAGGTTTAAACTGTTGAAATTTTATGGAGTTGCATCTATAATGAATTGGGTTCGGGTGTTTCGGACGGTAAGGAGAAAAGATATGAGTGAGAAAAACATAAATAAAAAAATAGTAGTAAAAGACGCTACTAAGATTTTTGGTAAAAGTAGTGGTCGTGCTATACAGTTGCTGAAAGATGGTAAAACAAAAAGTGAAATTTTGAAAGCAACTGGTGCAACGGTAGGTGTGAAACAAGTATCCTTTGAGGTCAATGAAGGTGAAATTTTCGTCATTATGGGTCTATCCGGAAGTGGTAAGTCTACATTAGTTAGGTTGCTTAATAGATTAATAGATCCAACGATGGGACAAATATTACTGGATGGTAAGGATATTGTTCAGATGAATAAAGAACAGCTTCGTGAAGTAAGACGAAAGAAAATTGGGATGGTATTTCAAAACTTTGCCCTCTTCCCACATAAAACAATCGTTGAAAATACAGAATATGGCTTAGAAATCCAAGGGGTTTCTAAAAAAGAACGAAATGAAAAAGCAATAGAATCATTAAGACTTGTTGGTCTTGCGGGATATGAAGACCAGTACCCGAAACAACTAAGTGGGGGCATGCAGCAGCGTGTTGGACTTGCTAGAGCACTGGCAAATAATCCAGATATATTGCTTATGGATGAAGCGTTTAGTGCATTAGATCCCCTTATTCGAAAAGATATGCAAAATGAGTTACTTCAGCTTCATCACGATATGCAAAAAACAATTATTTTTATCACACATGATTTGGATGAAGCGCTTCGTATTGGTGACCGTATAGCACTGATGAAAGACGGAGAAATTGTTCAAATTGGATCCCCTGAAGAAATTCTGATGAGCCCTTCTAACGAATATGTCGAACGATTCGTGGAAGACGTCGACTTATCCAAAGTACTGACTGCTGGTCATATTATGAAAAAAGCAGACACGGTAAAAGTTGATCGAGGTCCTCGTGTAGCACTTCGACTGATGAAACATTTAGGTATTTCTTCTATATATGTAGTAGATAATGCAAATCGCTTATTAGGAGCTGTAACAGCACAGGATACTGTAGAAGCAATTGAATCAGAGAAGTCACTGAATGATGTAATTATTTCTGATCTTCCGATGATCTCACCAGATACGGTTCTCACAGAATTATTTGATGTAGTATCAACAGCAAGCATTCCTGTTGCAGTTATTAATGAAGAACAAAAGCTTCAAGGGATTATTATACGTGGAGCCCTCATAGGTGCATTATCTGGTGATAATGAGTTTATAAACAAAGATGGAACAATGGATTCCACAGAGCAGCATATTACGGAGGTGATTTAAGATGGATGAACTATTACCTCGCCTACCTTTTGCCGATTGGGTTGACACTGGAGTTGATTGGTTAGTAGATACGTTTGGGACAGGTCTAGACGGATTTGCTGATGTACTTGAAGGAGTGGTAGAAGGCACCGTAGATATATTGGATTTGGTTCCTTCTATATTACTTGCTTTTATCTTCGCTTTAATAGCTGGAATTATTTCTACGAGAAAGATTGCCTTCTTTTCATTGATTGGTCTATTATTCATCGATTATTTAGGGTATTGGTACCCGATGCTTCAAATGTTAACGCTAGTATTGACTTCAGTCATCTTTGCGCTAGTGATTGGTATTCCTATTGGGATTCTTAGTTCACAAAAAGCGGGTGTTCGAAAGGTTGTAAATCCAATCTTGGATTTAATGCAAACAATGCCTGCGTTTGTATACTTAATACCGGCAATTTTCTTTTTCAACATTGGAGTCGTACCGGGAGTTGTGGCATCCGTAATTTTCGCAATGCCTCCTACAATTCGTTTAACGATGTTAGGCATTCAGCAAGTACCAAAAGATCTAATAGAAGCTACAGAAGCATTTGGTTCTACGACGTGGCAGCGTTTGTTTAAAATACAAATTCCACTGGCGAAACCTACTATTATGGCTGGGGTGAACCAAAGTATTATGCTATCTCTATCAATGGTAGTAATCGCTTCGATGGTAGGTGCACCAGGACTTGGTGAAGAGGTTTATCGGTCCGTTACGCAATTGAAAACGGGAGTTGGCGTAGAAACTGGACTTTCTATAGTAATCGTAGCGATTATTTTAGATAGAATCACGCAGTACGCTGGAAATAGAAAGAAAAAACTAGGGGGAAATACATGATGAAATTAGCCAAAAAAATAACAAGTCTTGGAGCAGTTGCATTACTTTCACTTGGGTTAGCAGCATGTGGTGATACAGAAGAAGCAAATGATTCAACATCTACAGACTCAAATGCAGGTTCAGTAGGGGAGTCAGTTAATTACAAAATTACTGGCATCGATCCTGGAGCTGGAATTATGGAAGCAACAGAACGAGCTATTACAGATTATGAATTAGATGAGTGGGACCTTGTAAGTGGTTCAAGTGCTGCAATGACAGCATCTCTAAAGAAAGCGTATGATGCAGAAGAGCCAATCATCATAACTGGATGGACTCCTCACTGGAAATTTGCTGAATATGATTTGAAATATCTTGAAGATCCAAAAGGCTCATATGGTGGGGAAGAGGAAATTCACACAATTGGTCGTACTGGATTACAAGAAGACATGCCAGAAGCTCACCAAGCCCTTTCTAATTTCAACTGGACAGAGGATGATATGGGTGAAGTAATGATCGCTATCAAAAACGGTGAAAAACCAGAAGTAGCTGCGCAAGCTTGGGTAGATGCAAATCCAGAGAAAATTGCAACATGGACAGACGGTATTGAAAAAGTCGACGGTGACAAAATCAAACTTGCATACGTTGCATGGGATAGTGAAATTGCCAGTACGAACGTTATGAGCATCGTATTAACAAGCCTTGGCTATGATGTAACTATGGTTCAAGTTGAAGCTGGCCCAATGTGGACAGCTATTGCCGATGGTAGTGCAGATGCATCTCTTGCTGGATGGTTACCATTAACACATGCTACCTATGCTGAAAAATTCGAAGGTAAATTTGAAGATCTTGGCACAAGCATGACAGGCGTGAAAATTGGCTTAGTTGTTCCAGCATATATGGACATCACATCTATTGAAGATTTAAAAAAATAACGAGAAACGAAACCCTCAGAGCAAGTGACACTTGATCTGAGGGTTTTTTGTTTTAAAACTCTGGATTCGCTCTTTTCATTACTTGATTATTTCATTGAAAATTAAACCATCATCGTCTAATTTAATAATTTTAAGGCGGTTTTCATTTTTAACAAAGGTGCTTTTGTATTCTTTATGGCCTTCGCTATTTTCAAAGAATATGATACGAGTTCCTTCGTTATCTGTTTCAACATTAGCTGTATACTTAGTTAAATCAATATGTTTAGCCAACATTACGAATTCTGGAAAACTTTTCAAATCACTTTGGGCCGTAGTGTCTTCAGTAGAATTAGTACTTTTCTCAGCGTTCTCTTCAATTGTTACATTTTCTTCTACGTCCACATTTTCAGTTTTGGCATTCGTATCTACCGTTTCTTCAGAACATCCTGCAAGTAGAGCTAATCCTAGAAAAGCTACTAATAATTTCTTCAAATCATAAACACTCCTTCGATAAATACTGCTTTCATAAAGAAAGCCCTAAAACATTATCCTAGAAGAGAGCGTGAATGAAGTCAAATATTTTCTAAAGATGGCTCGGTGCTCGCTTACGGAAAGCTTAAGGGAAATTTAAGGGAAGTAATTGTTTTCTTCCATAAAAAAGACACTTTCCAACTAAGCACTCTCAATTTCCAACTAAATCATTTAGGCAAAGCAATAAGCCGTAATCCTAAAAAATATGACTATTTAAGTATGCTATTATTTAGTTATTTCGAATCGGAGGAGCAGTTTCTTCAGGAGTTAGCTCTCTTACTAATACAGGGACAGGATAGTCCAATCCTTCTCTGTTTTCAAGTTTCACTGCATAAAGTGATTGGAGCGCTTGATGGTCTTCTGGACGGAAGGTCATGGTACCTTTTGGTGATTCAAAGCTCATTCCTTCCATTGTCTCTATAAGTGTATTCGTATCGGTATTACCTTCTGTTTTCTTCACTGCTTCAACTATCGCTAATGCTGCACTCATTCCACCAGGTGTGAAAAGATCTGGAACCTCCCCATTAAATTTCTTTTTGTGTTCCTCTACAAGCCATGTGTTTACTTTGTTATCTGGTAACTCATGATAATAGACCGTAAAACCTTCCATTCCCACAAGAGGTTTCATTGTAGGTAAAGTGGCTATATCTGCAACACCAGTAGAGATTTTGATTCCTTTTTCTTGTACTTTCATATCCATGATTTGGTTCCATGGTGTGTTGGAGCCTGCCCATATAACATATAAATAGTCAGGTTTTTGATCGATAATCTTTTGGATATTGGAAGTAAAATCTGTAGCAGCGGGATCCACATATTCTTCATGAATAATGTTACCACCTAGCTTGATAGCTGCTTCTTTAAATGCAGCAACACCATCTTGACCAAATGAGTAATCAGGAGCAAGGGTAGCAATTTTAACGCCTTTTTTAACAATAGCAGCTGCACCTGCGACCGCATCCTGAGATGAATTTCGAGCTGTGCGGAAAATATACTTATTGAACTCCGCGCCGGTAATACTATCTGCAGCGGCTGGCTCTACAACCATAATTTTTTCATATTCCTCTGCAAGAGGTAAAACTGCTAATGTGTCACCAGAGCTAGAAGACCCTACAAGAAAATCAACCTTATCTTCTTCTAATAGTTTGGTAGCTTTTTGTACTGCGACCTCTGCTTTTGTTTCTGTATCCTCTACAATAAATTCTATTTTACGACCTTCGACTTCCATCGTTCCATCTGTTGCATAGTCAAGACCAAGCTCAAAGCCTTGAACAGATTGTTTTCCATAGGATTCTAAACCACCAGTTAAAGATGCAAGTACACCAATTTTAATAGGTGCAGCATCATTTGCTTCAACCTCTACAGCATCGCCCTCATCGGAGCTACACCCAAAGATAAACAACAGAAGTGATAAAAATAGACCTAAGCAAACCGTTTTGTTTTTAAAAGTTTTCATTTTCTTCCTCCTTAGTCTCTTATTTTTATTAAAGTTGTCGCTGCCCATGTGTAACCTGTTCCAGCACTAACTGTGACAACAATGTTCCCTTTTTTAAGTTTTTGATCAGCTTCAGCAAAATCGAGTCCTACAAGTGGGTCAAGGGAAGACATATGACCATGATGGTCGAGATAAATGGCTTTGTCTTCAGAAAGCTCTAATCCGTTTAATATCTGATTAAACATCGACTTTTTTGTATGCAGTGGTAGGAGCATATCGATATCGTGCAATGTATATCCGCTTTTTTCTACTGATTCTTTTACTACCTTTACAAAATTAGCTACAGATACAGGGTCAAGCCGTTCTTTCATATCTGCAGGATCTTTTACATCGATGAAATGGAGATTCTCTTCCACTGTTTCGTGTGAAGCTGGAAGAACAGATCCTCCAGCGGGAACACGTATATCGTCGTGGAAGGAACCATCTGTGTAAATGGATGACTCTAAAATTTCAAATTTACCATTATCTCTTGATAGAAGCGCTGCTGCACCCCCATCAGCAAAATTGAACATAAATCTTGATCTAGGATTTTGATAGTCGATAATTTGTGATTCTTTACAACCTCCAACAAGTAAGATATGGTTTATTGTCCTATCGGAAGTTAACATATCTTTTGCTACCTTAAGGGCGATAGGAAAACAAGAGCTGACATTCATTATTTCAAAAGCATAGGCATTTTTTGTGCCGAGCTCATATTGGATTTTTGGAGCGCTTGACCAAACTCCATAATCTTTAAACGGACTTCCAAAGTAAATGACAACGTCTATGTTTAGTGGATCAACCACCTCTAATAGCGGCAACGCAGCGCTAATGGCCATATCAGAAGCATGCATTGATGAATCAGCAACATGTTTTTCGTAGAGACCGAATTTTTCTTTTATCACATTTTCTGGAATGCCTGTTTTTTCTTCTAGTAAACGAGCTGTTTCAACTTCGGGTGGAAAATAAGTGCTTGTTTTTACAATTTGTATCATATCTTTGCTCCTTCCTTGGGCATCATCATTTTGGCCTCTCCTTTTAACACAATCGTGTTATCCTGTTTTCTACAAATCGTCTCTAGCCGAAGAATTCCACGATCCTGGTCAATCTCTAAAATTTCAGCACTAGCAGTAATGGTATCTCCTATGAAAACTGGCGCTAAAAATTTTAAGGATTGCTCTAAATAAACCGATCCCTTTCCAGGAAGCTCCATGCCAAGTAGCCTAGAGAGAAAAGAGGTAGTTAATAAACCATGTGCAATTCGCAATCCAAATCTTGTTTCGACAGCATATTCCTGATCTACATGAACAGGATTATAGTCACCACTTAAACCAGCGAACATGACAATATCAGTCTCGGTAACTGTTCTGCTAAAGGCTGCTGTCTGTCCAACAAAAAAGTTCATCATAAGCTCATCACTTCTTCTACATAATATTTTTTGAGAGTTGCTTTATCGATTTTTCCCGTCGCATTTTTCGGTAAAGCGCTTACAATTCTAAAAAGACTCGGAACTTTATAACGTGCTAACTTTTTAGTGCAATACTCTTTCAACTTCTCGTCTGTAAAGTTTGTCTCTTTTTTAAGTACAATAAAGGCGATAGGCGTTTCACCCCATTTATCATGGGGAACTCCGATTACAGCTGCTTCATCAACATCTGCAATCTCGTAAATGACTTTTTCAACCTCAAGAGGATATATATTTTCACCTCCAGAAATAATCATTTCTTTTTTTCTGCCGGCAATGTAAACAAAGCCTTCCTCGTCTTGTCTTACAATATCGCCAGTTGCAAACCAACCTTCTTGAATCGCTTTAGCTGTTTCCTCGGGGAGGTTATAGTATTCCTTCATGACAGTCGGTCCCTTTACAAGTAATTCGCCATATTCTCCAGATGAAACTTCATTTGCTTCATCATCAACAACTCGTATCTCAGTAAACATAACGGGTTTTCCAATGGAGCCAACCTTACGGTGATAGTCTTCTTCCGATAGTAAAAATACAGTAGGGGAAGTCTCTGTCAATCCATAGCCTTGCCCAAAGCTAATCCCTTTTTGTAAGTACCAACGTATTAACTCTTCAGGGCATGGCGCGCCTCCGTTATAAAAGAATCGAACAGAGGTTACATTAGTCGTTTCGAAGCTTGGGCTTTTTCGTAAAGCATCATGAATAGTTGGAACTCCCATAACGATGGTAATTTCATGCTTCTCTATATATTCCAACGCTTGCTCAGGGTTAAATCGCTCTGGAACTACAACTGTACCGCCACATAACAGTACAGGTAATGTGAATAAACCGATTCCTCCAATATGGAAAAGCGGTAATAACGTAATAATTTTATCTTTAGAAGTAATATCAAGTCCTACAGTATTATTAATTGCATTCCAAAACATATTTTCTTGGGTTAAGACGGCTCCTTTAGGCCTTCCGGTTGTTCCAGATGTATAGCAAATAATGTATGGAGCTGCTGAGTCAATTTCGGTAGGTATTAGTGGTTCTGTTTTTGCGAGATTAATCGTTTCGAATGTTAATAACTGAAACCGTGTTCGATTTAATAACTCTTTTCCTTTCATATGGTTGTCGTTGTCAACAATGAGTGTTTGAAGTCCGCTGTCCTTTAGCTGATACTCTAACTCGGCGACAGTTAAGCGAATATTGAGTGGAACAGCCACAGCATTTAATTTTGCCAATGAAAATAAAACAATAATGAAATCAATACTATTCAGAGACAGAACGCCAACTCGATCTCCTTTTTTTATAGAATAAGTGGACTGTAATATTCCGGAAAATCGGTTGACTATTTTGCTCATTTCTAAATAAGTAAGTTTTCTCTGATCATCGATTAAAGCTAGTCTATTTGGTGTTATGATAGAACGCTGATCAATCCAATGTGATATACCCTTCAATCTGCATCACTCCTGCTTTTATTTTCGTAAACCTTGGAAAATAAGGGCTATAGCGTCTTCTAATAAATCCTCTGGTACATCTCGATCCTCCCAGTAAATCCATCTCATCCCTAAAAACTGGCTTATGCCCATTAAACAATAAGCAATTGTTTCCGTATCATAATTTTTTATTTCCTCTTTACCAATAGCTTCCTCTAGACCTTTAATGTATCCAGATGCTAGACGCTCGTAATACCAACGATAAAGCTCTTCGTCCACTAGTACAGTTTGCTGAACAATACTATACAAATTCCGATGATTTTTTACCCAAGAAAAGAAAGTACGAAAGCCGATTCTTTGTGACTCTTCGAAACTATCTGCTGTCTTAATAGCGTTTCGAATTTCACTTCGAAACGTGTGGCTCATGTTACGCACAAGTTCTTCGAAAATGGACTGCTTCGAAGGGAAATAATTATAAAAAGTTCCCTGAGCTACATTTGCTTTTTGGGTAATATCAACAATCGAAGCATTAAAATAACCTTTTTCACCAAAAACTTCTTCTGCAATATTAAGTAAGTGCTGACGTGTTTTTTCTCCCTTCTTTGTAAGTGGTAGGGAATTAGAAGACAAATTTATTATTTCTGACATATGAATCACCTCTCAGTTTTTATAATATGTAAAATATTCAGAAATTACAATAGACTTTTAAAAATTATTACAAAAATATTTAGCGAAGAGAAAAAAGATGGTGCAGAAGTGGGCGGGGGCGAATTATAGATAAACTAAATTTGAAAGAAGAATGTACATTTTCTAGAAACGGATGAATATACTGTTTTGAGAGGCTGGGCTCAAAAACTATAAAATGTAACTCAACTTGCAGTAATACTAGCTTTCGGAGTTTTTTGAAAAAATATTTCAATATTTTTGTTGTTTTATAGTACAAAATTTTATAATATTGAATTATCGGAATTTTGAGTATTTTTTATGGGGGTGAAAAATGCTTCAACAGTATATTAAAGGGTTTATTGAAGAACAAAAAATTCCAGGTGCAGTCATTCATGTGCAACGAGATATGGATGTTCTTTTGAAGCAAAGTTACGGCAATTTTACAGCAAAAGATGGCAGTACTCAGCCAATTACGCAACAAACAATTTTCGATATAGCATCTTTAACGAAAGTAATAGCGACCTTACCATCAGCATTATTATTACTAGCAAGAGGAGAAATTGCATTAGATGATTCTGTGCAAAAGTTTTTACCTAAATTTCTTCATGAAACAGTAACGATTAAGAACCTACTACAGCACAATAGCGGTCTGCAAGCAGATTTATCACCACCAGTGCAAAGGGATGAAGTAAGAAATATATTGGAAGAAATATATCAATTGAAATTAAGTTATAAGACAGGCGAAACCATTGTTTATAGCGATCTAGGAATGATTTTACTAGGCAAAATCATTGAAGAGGTGTCAGGTAAATCTTTAAATAGTTTTGCTGATAATGAAATTTTTATACCATGGGAGATGCGTCATACTACGTTCAATCCTTCAAAGAACCTTTTACATAATATTGCATCTACTGAATTGGTTAAGGGTCAATATGTGCAAGGTGAGGTACACGATGAAAAGGCATTTTTGTTAAAAGGTGTTTCAGGGAGTGCAGGTCTGTTTTCATGTGTAGAGGACTTAGTAAAGTATGCGCAATACTGGTTAGGCATCTCAAAACAATCGATCATACCATCGGAATGGATGGATTTATGTCATTCTCATTTATGTCAGCATAGAGGCCTGGGCTTCGAAGTTTGGACTGGGAAGGATACGGTACCACCCTGCGGAAGGAGGTGGACGGTCGGCTCTTTTGGTCATACAGGTTTTACAGGGACAAGTATTTGGTTGGATCCAAAGAGGAAGTTATTTGTAGTACTACTAACAAATGCAGTGCATTATGGAAGACACTTTCACGTGAAAGAGTTTAGACAAGGGGTTCACGAGTTGGTTTATGATATATACATTTCAAATTAAAAGGGGCGTATTAAAAATGAAAAAATCAAATAAGTACCTGTTTCTGTTTATGTTTGTCATGTTATTTACGTTGATTTTAGCTGCTTGTTCTGACGATAGTGAAGATACTTCAACAAATAGTAATGCTAGTGATAGTAAAGATAATGGCGAAGTAAGTGAAGCTACAGAAAAAGTAAAGTTAACAATAGGTAGCTGGCGTACAGAAGATGTAGCGAAATACGAAAAAGTTATCGCTTTGTTCAACGAAACAAATCCTGATATCCAAGTTGAATTTAGCCCAACTAAAAATACGGAATACAACACAGTTTTAAATACAGCATTGCAAGCGGGAGAAGGTCCTGATATTTTCCATCTACGTCCGTATGCAGCAGGATTAAAGCTAGCTGCAGCTGGGTTTGTTGAGCCGATTACAGACCTAAAGGGATTAGATCAATTTTCAGATGACTATTTAGCAGCTTCTCGAGGAGAAGATGGGAAGCAATACGGTGTTCCATTAAACATTAGTTCAACACAATTTTTCTATAATAAAAAAATATTTGCTGACCAAGGTCTTGAAGTGCCAACAACTTGGGATGAATTTATCGAAGTAAATGAAAAATTATTAGCAGCGGGTATTACTCCAATTGCGATGGGAACTAAAGAGAGCTGGTTACTATCTTTAACACATGGCATTGTAGGACCAGGTGTAGTGGATGGAAATGCTTTCGCAGATAAACTTGTTACTGGTGAAAGAGACTTTACAGATCCAGCATTTGTTGAATCAATTGAAGTAATGAATGATTTGAAAAAATATTTCCCTGCTAACTCAGAAGGATTAGGTATGGAAGATATTCGTACATTATTTGCTATGGAGCAGGCAGCAATGTTCCCACTTGGAAGCTGGGAAATCCCAGTTGTTAATGAACTGAATGCAGATTTAGATTACGGCTTTTTCCCAATGCCTTCAAAAACTGGCAATCAAACAGTGACAACTTGGGTTGATGGATCATTTGCGATAAATGCGAACTCTAAAAACAAGGAAGCTGCAAAAACATTTTTAGAATTTTTAACAACAAAAGAGTTTGGAGAATTATTTGTAGAAGAGTTCAAAATGATTAGTGCGCTTCCTGGTATAACTTCAAATGACGAACTTCTTAGTGAGTTAAGTAAAGCAGTGGAAACAAATTCAACGCCATATTATTGGGTAATTAACTTTGTAAGTGGAGATCCGACAACGAAAACAGTATTAGAAACGGAATTACAAGGAATGTATTTAGGAGAAGTAACGCCAGCGGAAGTAGCTCAAAAAGTGCAGGAAAATGCAGAAATTTCATTTGAGCCTTTTAAAAAATAAGAAAAGCGCAAGGCGCCTGTCAGTGGAATACAGTCTAAATTAGCGACATCGTGGTGTTCCTGCGCAGAGCTCGTCGCAAAATAAGAGAACATTTCGCAATGACTGCATGACCCACTTCGTGTGGGCCTCCGACAAGCGAATGGGAAGGTTCGTAGTCCAACTAGTTGGATTCAGAAGATTCCCCATTCGACCTTGAGGGGTTGGTGCCTAGAGTCTGGACAAAAAATGAGTAGAAAAGTTTATCATTTCTTATTCTCAAAAAAGGAGGCTGTGGATGATGACTATGACTGTACAAACAGCTTCAACAAAGAAGGAAAGAAAAAAGGGAAAACGGTGGACTATCCACCTTTTCCCAATACCTGCACTAATTATTTATGGTTTATTCGTGCTCTATCCTATATTAGCTGCATTATCTTATAGCTTTTATTCTTTCAATGGTTTTTCACGAGAGTCATTTGTTGGTTTTAACAATTTCGTTACATTATTTACGACAGAGCCCTATGGTTCTATGTTTTTGAATGCGTTTAAGAATAATATACTGTATTTTGTCCTACAAATGATTGTTATGAATGGCTTAGCGTTTTTACTTGCATTTATTATTTATAAAAAAGTAAAAGGTGCTGAGTTTTTCAAGATTGCCTTTTTTTTACCGCGTTTATTATCCGTAATTGTTGTAGGTTTTTTATGGAAGCTTATTTTAAATCCAAACTTCGGCACATTGAACATGTTGCTAGGTAAGCTAGGATTAGAGGAATTACAACGAGCGTGGCTTGGAGACCCAAACACAGCGCTAGTCTCTATTATTCTAGTAAATTGCTGGTTTGGATTAGGGTTCGGGGTATTAATCTTTTTAGCAGGTTTTCAAAGTATTCCGGGTGAACTAGTGGAGGCTGCTAAATTAGATGGAGCAAAAGGAATGACGATGCTTCGGAAAATTTATTTACCGTTAATGGTACCTTCCATTTTGATCATGACAGTATTAACATTTATTCAATCTTTTGAGGCATTTGAGCTCGTATATGCAATGCAAGGGTCAATGGGAGAACCGTATTTTTCTACGGACACGCTAGCTGTATTCTTTTATCGCTTAGCATTTGGTAGTTCCACATCTGGAAGCTCGGATGCGATAGGGCTAGGTTCTGCTTTAGCAACTGTGTTATTTTTCTTCATATTAGTATGTACAATGGTATTCTTGAAATTTATGAATAAAAAAGAAGTACAAATGTAAGGGTGAGTAGTATGAAGAACAGTTCGATATGGTCGAAGCCATTTTATTATGTTGTTGTGTTTGCTGTCGCAACAATTAGTTTGTACCCGATTTTTTTAATGTTTTTATCTTCGTTTAAAACGAGTGCTGAAATTTTCAAGAATCCATTAGGATTGCCAACGAGTTTTAGCTTAGATACATATAGAACATTATTGAGTAAAATACCGTTTGATCAATACTTTATCAATAGTGTAATTGTTAGTGTAACTTCTGTTGTACTCGTTGTTCTCTTTTGCTCGCTAGCAGCATTTTATATTGCACGCTTTAAGTTTAGCTGGAATAATGCTATTTTCTTTTTATTTTTATTAGGAATGATGATTCCAATAAAATTAGGCATTGTGCCACTCTTCATTTTAATGCGAGATTTAGGTCTGATTAATTCACTTTGGTCCCTTATTTTTATGAATATCGCTACAGGTACACCCCTAACAATGCTTATTCTAACTGGCTTCTTTAAAACAATGCCTATGGAGCTAGAGGAAGCCGCAAGAATGGACGGGGCAGGAAACTTACGCGTGCTTTGGAATGTGCTTCTTCCATTAATGCGTCCAGCATTGGGTACAGTGATAATTGTAAACTTTATTTCCGCATGGAATGATTTTTTCTTCCCCTTAATTTTTATTACTGAAAAGGCGAAGATGACAATTCCAGTTGGAATGTTATCCCTGTTTGGTGAGCACTCAGCAGATTGGGGTTCCCTATTCGCAGGCTTAACATTAGCTTCACTACCGATGATGATTCTATTCTTAGTTGCATCGAAACAATTTATGGAAGGGCTGACAGCCGGTGCACTTAAGTGAGGAATACTTTATCGGTGTAGATGGAGGGGGAACTAAGACAGTCTGTGTTATTGGAGATAACTCTGGTCGAATAATTAGCAAGATTGTAGGTAAGGGTTCCAATATTAAATCTACGAAGCCTGAAAAGGTACGTATTCAAATTTTGGAGCTTCTAAATATTTTATTAAAGCAGTCAGGTATACAAAAGGAACAGGTTTCTGCAATATATATTGGAACTGCAGGTGGGGACAGAGAAGAAGATAAACGAACATGGATTGACTGGATGAGCATATATTTTCAATCACATCCGTGTCGTATTCAAATTACGAATGATGCTGTGCCTGCCCTTGTAAGTGGCTCATTTAGTTTGAATGGGCTTGTAGTTATTGCGGGCACAGGATCGATTGCTTATTTAGTACAAGATGATGGAGCGCGTACTACACGTTCGGGGGGCTGGGGCTATTTATTTGGTGATGAAGGAAGCGGTTATCATATTGGTAATGAAGCACTTCGCTATGTAACAAGGTATATTGATAAACATGGCAATTTTTCGCAAGATGAACTGTTAACGCAGGCTGTTTTGCGACATTTTAAGCTACAAAATTCATCTGAAATTATTACCGCCGTGTATGATCATGATAACCCACGTACAGCTATTGCATCATTAGCAAAGCCTGTAATAGAACTAGCAGAGCAAAAGTATGGACCAGCTAATGATATTGTTCAACATGCGATTACGTCGTTAGTTGAGCTTCTTTCTACCATACTAGAGCGGGAGCAGGAAGCTAAAGGATTGCCGATTGTACTAAGTGGTGGCTTATTTTTAAATGATATGTTTTGTGGTTCATTTGTAGAGGCTATGCGAAAGTTTGATAATGAATTATATGTACCTTCATTACCACCAGTGATTGGCTCGTATATCAATGCATTGCTTAGCGTAGGCATCCCACTCACGCCTAAACTGAAAAGAGAAGTTATTGAGTCATGGAAACAGCTATGATGAACATAACCATGAAAGGTATGACGTAAATGAATGGATTGGAAAAACTAGCAACGGAAAGATCCAACCCGAAAACGAGTAAATTAGATAGCATGTCCGTGAAGGAAATTATTAAAACGATGAATGAAGAAGATCAAACAGTTGCAATTGCAGTTGCAAAGGTTTTGCCACAAATTGAGGATGCTATTCACATTGTGTATGATAAACTCTCAAAAGGTGGTAGATTGTTTTATGTAGGAGCAGGAACGAGCGGTCGAATTGGGCTCCTAGATGCTGTAGAGTGCCCACCTACATTTAGTACTTCTCCACAAATGGTACAGGCAGTATTGGCCGGTGGTTTAAGTGCTGTCATGGTTGCTGTTGAAGGAGCAGAGGACGATAAGGAGCTTGGAGAAAATGATTTAATACAAAAAAAAATTACTTCAAGTGATGTTGTTATTGGAATTGCTGCTAGTGGTAGAACACCTTATGTAGCGGGTGCACTATCTTATGCTCAATCAATCGGGGCTAAAACAATCAGTTTAACAAGCAATGTGCAAGCAGCTATCAGTCGATTTGCGAATGTAGCGATAGAGGTAGAGACTGGTCCAGAGATATTAACCGGCTCTACACGTTTAAAGGCTGCAACAGCACATAAAATGATTTTAAACATGATTTCTACAGCTACAATGATTCAACTTGGCAAGGTGTACCAAAATTTAATGGTCGATGTGAACGCTAGTAATTTTAAGTTGAAAGAACGTGCAAAAAGAATTGTTTGTGAAGCAACAAATGTAACGAATGAAGAGGCAGAGAAAGCGTTAGCTGAAACGCAATTTAATGTAAAGCAAGCGATTGTAATGCTTTTAACTGAATTCACAGCCGATGAAGTAGCTGTATTATTGGATAAGACAGATGGAAAAGTTCGGGCTGCAATCGGAGAAATAAAGCATTAATATGGGGTGAATAGTTATTAACTATTCACTTTTTTCAATAAATCAAGTAATAAATGAGGGTGTGAATATGACACAAAAGGTAAATGCAGGATTAGCTATACTAGAAGAAATGCTGAATCGACTACCACGCTCAGAGCGAAAAATTGCCGAATATATTTTAAAATATCCGAAAGAGTCTATTAATTTTACAGCAGTAGAGTTAGGTAAAAAAAGTGGCACGAGCAGTGCAGCTGTTATACGGCTTTGCAAATCAATCCAAGTTAATAGCTTTCAGGATTTAAAGCTTAGAATTGCTGGCGATTTACAGCACGAGCGCAAAGATGTGCGTGATATTGAGCCGAATGAATCGTTTGAAACGATGGTTGAAAAAATCACAGTTCAAAGTATAAGGTCGTTGAGAGAAACTACAAATATGCTAGATATGGAACAGCTATCGAACGCTGTAAAAGCTATTTTACAGGCAAATCATATCTATTTTTTTGGAGTAGGAGCATCGGGCATTGCTGCAATGGATGCACAGCAAAAATTTATGCGTATTCATAAACAATGTTCTTTTTATCCAGATGTACATTTAGCTGCAACTGCAGTTGCAAATGCATCGGAGAATGATTTAATATTTGGTATTTCATTTTCAGGTGAAACACATGAAGTATCAAAGATTTTAGAAATCGGAATAGAAGCAGGCGCTAAAACAATTAGTCTAACACGGTATGGCAATTGTCTTGTGGCAGATTTAGCCGAAATTAATTTATATACAGCCAGCTCATTAGAACCTGCTTTTCGAAGTGGGGCAACATCTTCAAGACTTGCACAGCTACATGTAATCGATATTCTGTTTATGTGTGTTGCCACGAGTACTTTTGAACAAACAATAGGTTACTTAGATGCAACAAGAATGGCGATAGACACGTTGCATCAAAAAGTGCCGAAAAGAAAAACTGCTAATGAGCAGGAACTAAATGAATAAATACTTATTATGGTAGAGAAATCCATATGAGCAGCTTAAGCCGAAAAATTCGATGCTGAAATTGAGTGTCTTGGTATTGTTGCCCCAACTTACAGGGAAATCAAAGCTATTGAAGATTTGAGAGAATGATTAATAAACGAAACCGCTTAGAGCAAGTAGAACTTGTTTTAAGGGGTTCTTTGGAGTTATAACGTTGATTTCATGCCATTTACCCTTCGAGAACAAATGCTTAGATTTCAAAAGATATGAGATATGTTGGAATGTAGTCCGTAACCAAAGTGGAGCGGACTTTTTTATGTTCAAAAAATCATAGATATAGTCGTAAAGTTTGCACTTTTAATAGGTGGATGAAAACTTTTTTGATGTATTATATTACTATCTGAAATTTCAATCAAGGGGGAAGGTTGCAATGAGCTGGGAGCAAGATATGATTAATAATTTAAATGAAGGCATCATGATGGTGGATACCACTTTAATGATAACCTTTGCAAATAAAGCTGTAGATTCGATTGGGCTAAATCATCAAAAAATAATAGGTAAAAATGTACTTGAAGTGTTTCCAAATTTAAATGAGCGTAAAAGTACTTTTTTTAGAGTAATTAAGACAGGTAAGGAAATTGTTAATAACCAACAATCCTTTGTAACGTATAGAGGAGAAAGAAAAACAACGTTGACTTCAACATTTCCAATAATAAAAGAAGGAAATGTCGTAGGTGCATATGAGATTTTTCAAGATTTTTCAGCAGTGCAAAATCTAAATGAACAAATAATGAAACTACAAACAGAAAACATTGATCAAAAAGAAAAAGTAAATCATAGACTAAATAACTTTGACGAGAAGTTTCCAGACTTTATAGGAGAAGATGAATCAATCTTAAAATTAAAAAACCAAATAGATTTACTAGCAAGTTCACCTTCTCCTATCTTAATCTATGGAGAAACTGGAACAGGAAAAGAGGTAGTTGTTCAAAACATACACCGTGCAAGTGCTAAGAATATTCCTTTAATCACGCAAAACTGTGCTGCTATTCCGGATAACTTACTAGAATCTTATTTATTTGGTACAGTCAGAGGCGCTTATACGGGTGCAGTAGATAATAAAGGTCTTTTTGAAGTGGCAAATGGAGGGATATTATTTTTAGATGAGATCAATTCTTTATCTAAAAATCTACAAGCAAAATTACTTCGTGTCATTCAGGACCAAAAGGTGAGAAGAGTCGGTGGTACTGAGGAAGTCTCTGTTAATGTAAGAATTATTTCAGCAACTAATGTACATCCAAGAGAATTACTCAGTAATAAGGAATTTAGGGAAGATCTCTATTATCGTTTATGTGTTTTAAATATAGAGTTACCACCTCTCCGAAAGAGAAAAAAAGATATCCCGATTCTAATCCAACATTTTATCGATTACTACAATGAAAAGTTTGAGAAAAATATTAATAAAATATCAGATGATGCTATTGAGTACTTAACAAACTATTCATGGCCTGGGAATATTAGAGAATTAAAAAATATGATTGAAAGGCTTATGAATGTTGTTCAATCACATTGCATTGAAAAGTCGGATATACAATTGACGGATTTTCTTCAGGTATTCCCTCTTCCAGAAGAAATTAAAGTGGTGGAATGGCAACAACAAAAATTAAACTTTAAAGAAGAAATCGAGAAAAAAGAAAAGGAAATTATAAAAGAAGCTCTCAAAAACGCAGGGGGGAACATTTCTAAAACAGCTAGAGATTTAGATATTCCACAACAAACATTAAGTAATAAAGTGAAGAAATATAAGCTAGAAACATATATTTATAAATTAAAATTACTCAAATATGAGTAATTACTCAAATCAATAGAATAGGATTGAGTAATATATATTTTTAAAAGCTGAAAAAAAAATAATTTCAGCTTTTTTTTGTAGAAACAAAATTTAAAATCCTAGTTAGTGATTCTAACGACTATTTAATAAAACTTTCAATTACATATTAACTTTTTTGTAATTGTTTTATTTTTGGCATGTATCTTGCATTAATAAAATCAAACACAGAAAAGGGAGCGATTTAATTGTCAAAATATGAATACTCAATCTTACCTGAATATGCACCATTGTATCCTAAATTACCATACCGCTATGAGGAATATGAAAAAGTAAGTGTATATTGTCGTGGAGACAAAGAGAAAATGCAAAAACTTTTGCCAAAAGAGTTCACTGTTACAGATGATGTATTTGAAGTATTTATACTTAAAAACAACAAAATTGATGGATTGGAAAACTACAATGAAGGCGGATTAATTATTCCTTGTTCGTACAAAGACCTTAGTGGAGCATGTATGTCCTTCGAATATGTAGATTCAGATGATGCACTTTGTGCAGGAAGAGAGATTTGGGGTTACCCGAAAAAAATTGGAGAAATCGAGTTTAATGTAGAAGGGAATAAGGTTTCAGGAAGTGTTAGTAGAAAAGGGAAAAAGATTATCGATATAGCTTTTGAGGAAACAGGAGAAGAGTTTAATCAACCAGATTTATTTCCAAGACTTCAAGTGAAAAGAATGCCGCATGTTGAACATGATGGTACACACTTAAATACAATTTTGAAAAATGAATTTTATGATGCTGTAACTAAAAATAAGGTAACTGGAAAAGCGACACTTAACTGGGAATATTCATCAGATGATCCACTTGCAACATTAGGGGATGTGGAAGTAGTAGGAGCAATCTATTTTGTTGGTGGTTATACACTTTCTTATGGAACAGTAATTGACGAACTTTAAGAATAAATTAGATGGGGTGAAAAAAGTGGAGAATGCAGGGTTAGTTTGGTTTTTGTATGTTATCGTTCCTGCCTTAGGGTTTGTTGCAACGTATATTCTAGCAGAGCGCGCTGAGAAAAAAGGTGATGCAAAATGATGCTAGCCGTTTTTGGAATTTATTTATTAGCGGTTTTTGTAATAGGTATATTGGCTGAAAGACGTATGAGTAAGAGTGAAGAAGGATATTTCCTAGGAGATAGAAATTTCGGACCTTGGGCAACTGCTATTAGTGCAGGTGCTACCGATACAAGTGGGTGGATCTTTATAGGAGCTGCTGGATATGCTTACACAGCAGGTATTTCGACAATGTGGATGCTTCCAGGTTTTATTGTTGGTTATTTAATTAACTGGTTTGCTGTCGCTCCACGACTTAGAAAAGAAGGAGAAGAGCTTGGTGCGTTAAGTTTAGTTGATTACTTTAGCTTAAAGTTGAAGGATCGTACGAATATGATCAAAATTGTCGCAAGTGTTATCGTCATCATTTTCTTTACAGCATATTTAGCGTCCCAATTGACAGCTGCGGGGAAAGCATTGCATTCTATTATTGATTTCGACTATAGTTTGGGATTAATTTTGTCTGCGGTTTTTGTATTAGGTTACTCAGTTTTTGGAGGATACAATTCTGCAGTATTAACGGATCTCTTTCAAGGATTATTAATGCTCGGCGTTCTATTATTATTTCCAGCGTATATGATATTTTTTGAATTTGGAGGACCAGTTGAGTTCTTTAAGATTCTCTATGCACTTGATCCAGTTTTACTTTCATATGCGGGTGGAGCAACAGGAGCGACTGCTTTCGGGCTTATTGTAGGTTTAATAGGATTTGGTTTAGGAGAGCCAGGACAACCACATATTGTTCAACGGTTTTTATCAGCAAAAGACGATAAAACGGTTAGACAAGCTTCTTTAATCGCAATGTTTTGGGTAGTTGTTGTAATGATGGGCTCAAACTTACTTGGACTAATTGGTAGAATTTTATTACCTGGTTTAGCAGATCCAGAATATGTTTTTCCAACATTAGTGGGAGACACTATACATCCAATTATTGCTGGTATTATTATAGGTGCTATTTTCGCTGCTATTCAATCAACGTTTTCTTCCCAATTAATGACTGTAACCCAATCGTTTGCAAGTGATTTACTAAAAGCAATCACAAAGAAAACTTACTCCAATGAACAGATGATTAAAATTAGTAGAATCACCATGCTTGTATTCGGTGTAATTGCGACGGGAATTGCTTTAATGGAAATACAAGCAGTATTTAATCTTGTGCTTTATGCGTGGGCAGGATTAGCTGCAAGTTTTGGAACAGTTTTACTATTAGTGTTATACACGGATGTTGTAACTAAATGGGGAGCTATCTGGGGAATGATTACAGGTACTGTTGTTACAATTATATGGATCAATACTGCATGGGTCACTTATATATATGAGCTTATTCCTGCAGCATTAGCATCATTTATAGTTATTTTAGTTGTGAGTAAATTTACGAAAGAAAAAGAAATAGCATAAGGGGGCGAACAATATGTCAACAAAATCATATAATACACCAGCTCATGCACCAATGTTTCCGGACCCATTCGTCCCTTATGAAAGCAAGGATTATGTATCTTTATATGCAGTAGTAGAAGTTAATGAAGAAGAGTTACGTCGTATAATTTCTTTTACTCCATATGAATACGTGAGTAATAAAGCAATTATTTCTATTACAGATTTTAGCAAATGTAATAAAGTATCATATATGGATACTGCTATAGTGATTCCTGTTAAGTATGAAGGGAGAGAAGGTGGTTATTACATCTATGAATATGAAAATAATGACGCAGCAATTGCAGCTGGAAGAGAACTTTGGGGATATCCAAAAAAATATGCAAGTATAACATTAACAGAAGATAATGGAATGTTTATTGGGAAAGTAATGAAAAATGGTCAAATGTTCATAGAGTTAACAGGACAGAAAACTGAAGATCTTCTACCAGTTGATGAGCCTAAAACTTCACCACATTTGCTAATAAAAACAATTGCACATCCAAGTGGAGAGACATCCATTCGTCAAATAATAGAGAGAGATACAAATCCAGATTTTGTATTAAAAGAAAAACTACAAGTAGATGTGAAGGTTCATATTCAATCTACAGAAAGAGAACCATTGGATTTATTAAAACCAGTAAAAATTCTTGGAGGGGGATTAATAAAAGGCGACTTCTATGCGACAGAGGAAAATGGTTGGGGAAAAATAATCGCTGAATTTAAATAAGTCAGGAGGGTTTCCGGGTGACAAACGGTAACCTCCTAAAGGATTGTTATTATAAAAATAACCCCAACCATTAACTATGGTTGGGGTTAAAAGCTTATATGAATCTAATAATTAGAATCTATCACGTTTATTCAAGGGGTCGTTGTCCAATCGGTTTTCTTCCATTGGATCATTGTCTAGTGCTTTACTCTCAGTATAGCTTACTAAGGTAGGGTCAGATGTGTCGACAACATCATCTGTACGCTGGATATCTGCTTCTTCACGGCGAATGGACTCAGTTACAAGTTCCGTATCCTTTACTTTTTTCTTGCCTACGACTATTTCTTCACTTACTACAGGTCGTTTTGTCACTTCTACTCGTTCTTCCATGACAGGAATATGAATTTTTTCGCCATCATCCACTATATCCCCAGCTGCAGTCTCGTTAACAACCGCGCGTCTTTCGATATACACTTCTTCACGCTCTACTGGGACTTCAACCGTCTCTTGATCTTCCACAACATGTTTCTCGACGTTCACTTCACCTGCTTGTTGGCGTTCTTTCTCTACAGATAATCGTTCTTCATGAAGACGCATACGTTCTTCGCTAGTTTCGTTATCATTCAATGTGTTGGCTCCAGTGAAATTAGTGCCTGTATAAGTCGTTCCTAAATCAATATCCTTTTCATCATAAATAGTTCCATACTCTTTATCTACATAGAGAAGGATTCCGCCACTTTTCACTTCGCTGTAGTACCGCTCTGCCTCTTCATCTGTAAATCCCATATTGAGAAACGCTGCACGTACCGGCTCATCACCGCTTATGAAGGCCATGAATTTGTCTAGCCAGTTCCCATCCGCTGAAGTCAAATCGACGTCCGTTTGTCCGCGAACGATTGAAAGAGAATCTTTATCGTTTGTTACTACATAAATATCGTCTTCTACATAACCTTCTAGCTTCAATTCATTAATCTTATCCAGTACTGCCTGCTCTGTTCTAAAAGATCCAACATATTTTTTGTCTGCCATTATTAATCTCCTCCTAAAATGTGAAAAATTAATATCGTGCATGTTTAATAGATACCCACTCGTTTCTTAGCTAAACAAAAGTATCGTATTTTGTGCTGTTTTCTTATACAAATTATAAAAGAACAGAAATGCTTACCTGCCCATTAGAATGCGGGTTTGATATACGTTGAACATAATAATTTTATTCCATAAATTGGATGATAATTAATTTGATTATTTTGCTAAAATAATACAGGTGTACTATCAAAAATGTACAACAAAAGGAGGGTATTTTATTGAAAAACGCATTACTTTATGTTTCCTTATTACTAGTTATGCTACTAGTTGCATGTGGGGAAGAGGAAGCAACAGAAAAATCTTCAGCTCCTACAAATGCATCAGAAGAAGTTTCAAAAGACGTTGAAACATCAGAAGAAGCGGATAAAACTGAATCACCAGAATTCGGCAAACGTTCAAATCCAGTGCCAGTAGGAACAACCCAATCGGTTGATATCGCTATCTACGACAATGAATCCAATTCATTTGCAGGAAAAGCAGATATAACGATTACGGAAGTGAAACGTGGCCAGGAAGTACTTGATCTTGTATTAGCTCAAAACGAATACAATGAAACTCCTCCTGAAGGATACGAATATATTCTCTTAAATGTAAAAGCAACTTTAACAGAAGCAGAGACCGAAGATTATGCATGGTTAGCTGATGGATGGGATTTTAACTTTATTGGAGAGGATGGTTCTCCATACGAAATGGCTTCAGTAGTATATGAACCAGAATATCACGGAGAAGTTTATGTAGGCGGAACAGTAGAAGGGTTTGTTGTCAATCAAGTAAAAGTAAACGATCCTATTAAAGTAGTCTACGAGGATGGAAACTGGGATAATGTATTTTTCTCAACAAAATAATATAGGTAGGAGATAGAATGTTGAAAAAACTAATAGCATTTTTAATTGTACTAGTATTTATCGTATCTGCTTGTGGTACAAATGAAACAAGCAATGAAAAAGAAACAGAGAAAGAAACTGAAAATGGTAAAGTGGAGAAAGCAGAAAGCCAATCCGTTAATGTTGATAAAGGATTAATCAATGTGGAAGTTACATTACCAGCTACTTTTTTTGAAGATCAAGACATCAACGAAGTTATTGCAAGTGCTAAAGAAGAAGGTTTTGACGAAGCGACAGCCAATGAAGATGGGTCTGTAACGTATAAAATGTCTAAAGCTAAACATAAAGAAATGATGGAAGACATCAAAACGAGTATATTGGAAACTGTAGAAGAAACAAAAAACAGTGAAGACTATGTTTCTATTAAAGATATTACTCACAATGATACTTTCTCAGAATTCACTTTAGTTGTGGACAAAGCTGCTTACGAAAATAGTTTTGACGGATTTGCTGCTTTTGGTTTAGGAATGTCAGGAGCATACTATCAAATATTTAATGGAGTGAGTACGGAAGATTATAAAGTGCAAATCTCTATTAAAGATGAAGCTTCTGGTGAAGTATTCGATACAATTGTTTATCCTGATGCGTTGGAAGAGTTAGAAGCAGAATAAAAAACAATATTATAAAGAGAATGACAAAGAACCCCAATCATTATTTATTGATTGAGGTTCTTTGTTATATTGGAGGGAATTTAGGTTAAAAATAGTCTACTTTACAATATCTACTATTAAAATTACTCCTAACTATGTAAAATAAAAGAAAAAGAAGTCGAAAAAAATGGAACATAGCATGTAGATTTTAATTTATAAAATTTATCGTAAAAAGTTTATGTGCCTACGATTGGAGACTGGGTGAATGGATAGGGAACAGATGAGATATTCTAGACTTGCGAATATAACTAAAATATTAAATACAAAGCTAGAACTGTGTGAAGTATTACAGCGTGTAACAGCAGCGATATCTGAGGAGATTGTTCAATGTAGTTCTGTTGGTGTTTTTTTACCCCAAGAAGATGGAACATTCAAAGGATACGCTGGAAAACCAGATAACATGAATGGAGAAACGTTGGATACGCAGATAATTGACCCTGAAATCGACCTACTTGCCAAAGAAGTTATTGATACCAAAAAAACTATTTACATCCCTGACACCTCTAAAGATAAAAGGCCGTATCCTAGAGCAGTCGAAGCATTTAAAATTAAATCCATATTAGCTCTTCCTATCTTATTTGAGCAGGATTTATTTGGTCTTGTTTTTTTGTTTAATTATGGGACTCCAATGAACTTAACAGATTCAGAAATTCAAAGTGTGGAAGCATATGTTACTATGGCAGCGGTTGCAATGCGAAACGCAAATAATCTAACGCAAAAGGAAAACCTGATTGACCAAAAACAGTTGTTACTGAATGTTACACGTGATTTATCCATGTGTTCCTCCTTAGAGGAAAGTCTTGAAAAATGTTTTTTTTACATAGAAAAGATTTTACATAGCAAAAATATTGCTGCCCACTTCCTAGATCCGTTTGAAAAAACAACGATTAGATTAACAAAGTTAAGTATGAACTGTGATTGGACAGAAGTAGAATGGATGAAAAACCTTAATAATACAAGTAAGGACAAAAACTATACGGATATGATTCAAGAGGTTACTAAAACAAAAAAAATCATTCACTTACCTAGTTTTGATCTAAAAGGGCTTCTGATAATTCCTTTGGTTTCGATGGGTAAAGTATTAGGCGTAATAGCAGTTGTGCATTTGGGAGGGGAAGCTCCAAATTACGAGGATTCTCAAATTCAACTTGTACAATCTATAGTTGATGCTACAGCCCCTACATTTTCAAACCTATTGTATATGGACCAACTTGAAAGCATGGTAAAAGAGCGGACAAGAGAACTAGCTTCGGCAAATGAAATGGTTACGAGTGTCATTGAAAGTATTACGGATGGCTTCTTTACTTTAAATAAAGACTGGGAATTTACGTACATAAATGAACATCAATATTTACCACAAGGGAAAAAAGCTAATGACGTATTGGGTATTAATATGTGGGAAATTTTCATGGAAAATGTGGGAATGGATATTTACAGGGAGCTTCATCGTTCAATGTCACAGCGTATTACAGTAAATTTCGAGATGCTTTCACCGTATAACAATAATTGGTATGAAGTAGTTGCGTATCCATTTGACGACGGTATTTGCTGTCTATTAAAAGACATAACGGAAAAAAAGGAATATGAGAAGGAATTAAAAAGATTGTCCAATCTAGACTTAATTGGACAAATGGCAGCAGGTATTAGCCATGAGATTAGAAACCCAATGACGACGGTAAAAGGGTTCTTGCAATTAATAAAAAAAGAAGAAGATTTTGAGAAGCATAAAGATTATTTAAACATTATGATTGAAGAATTGGACCGTGCAAATTCAATCATTACTGAGTTTCTTTCAATGGGCAATACAAGAACATCCGATTTAAAGATGTTAGATTTAAATGAAGTTATCCATGATATTATCCCTTTAATAGAGGTTGATGCATCAAATCAAAATAAATTTGTTGAATTCCATACACAAGACATCCCAAAATTATTTTTAAATCGAAATGAGATACGGCAGTTACTAATAAACTTATATCGTAACGGCTTAGAAGCAATGTGTGCAGGGAAAGCTCTCTCTATTAGTACGTACAAGGAAGATGAAAACACAGTGGTACTTGCAGTGCAGGATCAAGGAGTAGGGATCCAGCCTGAAGTATTAGAGAAACTAGGCACGCCATTCTATACTACGAAAGATAATGGTACAGGCTTAGGACTAGGTATATGTTATGCCATTGCTGCTCGTCATAATGCAAATATTGAGATACAAACTGGATCTAAAGGTACTACTTTTATTGTTAAATTTAAAATACGATAAAAAAATAGTAAAGCTAGATTAATGAGACTGTAGACAACTTCGAATTTATTTTTATATAGGATAGATCAGGTTTTCCGAAGCTTACCGCTCGCTTTCCGTAGCGAGTGCAGAGCTTCTTACTCCAACACGATGTTGTTCACTTATTTCGGACCCGTTAATTTCCGTTCCAGGCGGACGCGTTCCGCCGGCATGGCTTCAGCCGCTTCCTTCGCGACGCTCAGTCCAGGGTCTTCAGCTCATGCGATTCCGGCTGGAGTCGCCGCCTTCCACTCCAATCAACTATTATCCGCTTATCAATTAGAAAATGATCATGCCATTAATAGAGCATGTTTTATCACTTAGTTTTATGGAAAATCGTTGAATAAAGGCGATACTCCTGCGGGAATACCGTTAGCCGAATACCCCGCAGTTGAGGGGAAGGCAATCAAGTTCGCCGCATCCTGCTCCTGCGCAAAGCTCGTCGCAAAAGGAACTTTTGAGGCAACGATTGCATGACCAACATCGTGTTGGCCTAGGAGGCTAAGGCAACGCTAGCTGAAAGAGACCTGTTGTCTACATCTGGATTAATATGTTTTACCTTTAAATTGAGTTCAGTAGTCAAACTAGAACCCAGTTATTCTTAATTGCGAGAACTACTGCTTGGGTACGATGTTCTGCTCCTAGTTTATTTAGAATATTTGATACATAGTTTTTTATAGAATTAACAGATAAAAACATATTTTTGCTTATAGTTTCGTTATTATGGCCGAATGCTAACTGCTGAAGTATTTCCCATTCTCTAGGTGTTAATAATTCAGGTGGTTGAAAAATAGGTTTAGGTGAAGATGCTTCCTCTAAATCACTCAACCTTCTCACATCGAGCATGATTTCGTGTATGATTTTTCCATCGATATAACTATGACCATTCTTTACGTTCGCTATTGCTTCTTTAATTTCATTTCTTCCATTCGTCTTAAACAAGTAACCTTTTACGCCTAGTCGAATCATTTCTTTTGCAAATTCTTTGTCCTCATCACTTGTCAGGATGATAATTGAAGCTTGTGGTCGCTTGGTTAATAGTTTTTTTACCGAATGGATTGTATCTTTTTTATTGTTATCTACTTCGGATATGATTACATCTGTTATATGTTCCTCGTAGATATTGAGCATCTCATCAGAAGATGTACCCTCAGAGACTATTTTTATATTTTCCGACTGCAATCGTTCTTTAATTTTGGTTCTGACCACCTCTCGATTATCAATAATCGCAACATTTATCATTTGAATTTCTCCTTTCACAAGAGTTTCAAAGGCATGTATCAATTGAATACCCCCTACTCCAACTCCCTAGACATAAAATAATAAATACTAGTATTGTTTATTCAAATCAAAACCCAAAAAAGAACATACGTTATCCATTATGATAAAATTGAATTAGATATTATAATGTAGACCGATATTGAGTTTAACCAAAAACGTAGACGATCGAGAAAGGATTAGAAAAATGAATTTTTCGATGAATGAAAAGAAAATCAAAAGATTATGTGGAGAAACTGCTTTTAAAAAGGGTAAAGCATACTTTCAGGCGGGAAAAGTAAAGCTTCAACCCTTTCAAGCGGATAGTTCAGAAATCAAAGCCACTGTAAAAGCGGGTGAAGATTTCAATATCACGGTGAAAGCAGATGCAGATGGGGATATAGTAGCGAATTGTACATGCCCGCCAATAGGCTTTTTAAAAACATATTGTCAACATATCGCAGCGACATTAATAGCAATCGAAGAAAAGAAACAATCGAATGATTATTTGGGTAAGAAGATGTTGAATTTATTTGGAAATAAATCTTTGCCCCCGACTGGCAAGCAACTCCATTTTGATAATAGAGAGACACTTCACGTTGAGTTTATATGCCGACCGATCTTTCTGGGAGACGGAGAGTATGTGTTTGGGATACAAATGAAAATTGGTTCAGAATCGTTATATTATAGCGTAAATGTAACGGAATTTCTTGAAAAAATGGGAAGAAGAGAACCATTTGAATATGCCTCAGGCTTGATTTATGATTACCAATTCTTCAGCTTCCCAAAAGAAACCGATGAAGTCCTTCAATTTTTAATAAAAAGCCAGCGCTTGAATAGTAATGCTAGCTTACAAGAAGACCTGTTAGTTATTTCTCCAACAGACTGGGAGCAGCTTTTACCTTTATTCATAAATGCACCTAATGTAAGGTTTTTGCAAGATGGAGTCTTTTATGAAGGGGTTCAGTTTGGGCGAGAGCTACCTTTAAGTTTTAAATTTGATGAAGGAAATATGACTGACTATCAACTGAATGTGATAGGACTTGAGCGAGTAACTGTGTTAAGGGACTATGGATACGCTTTTTCAGAAGGTAAATTATACAAGCTTGCATCAGAAGAGTGTAATCGTCTTGCAGAGTTAAAAGAAATGTTGGAACAATCCGCTAAGAACCAACTCCTTATCGCAAAGAACCAAATTGATACTTTTATGGAGACAGTCATACCGGGGTTGATGAAGCTTGGACAAGTGCAAATAAGTGAATCAGTTTCGAAAAGAATGGGGGAAACTCCACTTAAGGTTAAGTTGTTTCTGGACCGAGTAAAGCACAGACTACTCGCTGGATTGGAATTCCATTATGGTGATTTCTTTATTAATCCATGTGAAGAAACGGAAGAAACATTTACCCATTTCCCTGGAATCAGACGTCAACGTAATAATGAGCAGCAAATTATCCAACTACTCCTAGAAAATTCATTTACACAAACGTCAGGTGGATTCTACTTGTACGATGAGGAAGCAGAGTATCACTTTTTGTATCATGTTCTTGCTCGTATGGAAAAATGGGTTCAAATTTATGCTTCGACAGCTGTAAAATTGCGAGTGCAAAAAGCATATACAGGACCAAAGATAAAGGTGGAAGTAAAGGAACGAACGGATTGGTTGGAGTTCAAGTTTGACCTCAAGGAAATTTCAGAAAAAGAAATCCAGCATTTGATGGCTTCTATAGAAGAAAAAAGTAAATATTACAGAATTCCAAACGGTAACTTGGTATCGTTAGAAACACCTGAATTTCTGGCGCTATCCAGTTTCATCCATGATATGGAGATATCTATTGATAATATTCAAGATGAAATTCGTGTTCCATTAATTCAAGGGATGCAATTGGTCGATTCTTTGGAACAAGGCGATCTAGTAGATCCTGGTGAAAAATTTGCCAAACTAATGAAAAATTTAAACAATCCCGAAGACTTAGATGCAATAATACCTATAGCATTAACATCCATACTTCGAGATTATCAAAAAGTAGGTTTCAAATGGCTCAAGCTGTTAGCTAAATATAAATTCGGTGGAATTTTAGCAGATGATATGGGGCTTGGAAAAACATTACAAAGTATAACTTATATTGAATCAGTTCTCCCAGAAGTGCGCTCGCGAAAATTATCAGTATTAGTAATTTCTCCTGCTTCGCTCGTTTATAATTGGAAGAATGAATTAGAAAAATTTACTCCTCATATAAATGCGCAAATTATTGATGGAAACAGAGAAGAAAGAAGTACATTATGGAAAGAATCTCTAGAAGCAGATGTAATAATCACTTCTTATCCTCTATTACGAATGGATACAGAACTCTATAAAAACCGAACTTTTCATACTCTCTTTTTGGACGAAGCTCAAGCATTTAAAAATCCGGTGACCAAGACAGCTAAAGCGGTGAAAATGATACAAGCTGATTACCGATTTGCACTGACTGGAACCCCAATAGAGAACTCATTAGAAGAGCTTTGGTCTATATTCAACGTTGTTTTTCCAGGTCTGTTGCCAAGCAGAAGAGTCTATAGTGAATTAAGCAGAGAAGATATAGCGAAACGGGTACGTCCATTTATTCTACGTCGTATGAAAAAGGATGTTTTGAAAGAACTACCGAAAAAAGTAGAGACCATTCTATACTCGGAGTTGCAAATAGAGCAAAAAAAATTATATGCCACTTATTTAGCAGAACTAAAACACGATGCTTTGAAACATTTGAAAAAAGGGACTTTCCAGAAGAACCGTGTTAAATTTTTAGCTGGATTAACGAGACTTCGACAGCTATGCTGTCATCCAGGTTTGTTTGTGGAGGGCTATAACGGAAGCTCAGCAAAATTTGAGCAGCTGATGGAAATCTTGGAAGAATGCCGAATGTCAGGTAGACGAGTACTCGTCTTTTCACAGTTCACCCAAATGCTAGGCATTGTCAGAAGACAACTGATTCGACAAGGCACGCCTTATTTTTACTTAGATGGCCAAACCCCACCTGCTGATCGTGTGGAATTAGCCAATCGATTTAATGAAGGCGAAGGCAATCTATTCCTTATCTCATTAAAAGCGGGCGGCACCGGCTTGAACTTAACTGGAGCCGACACAGTCATCTTGTACGATCTCTGGTGGAATCCAGCAGTCGAGCAACAAGCAGCCGACCGCGCCCACCGAATGGGACAAAAAAACGAAGTAAACATCATCCGCCTTGTAGCAAAAGGCACTATTGAAGAGAAAATTAATCAACTCCAACAGAAAAAGATGAGTCTTATTGATGAAGTTATACATTCAGGGCAGGATGTACTGGGTAGTATGAGTGATGAGGATATTCGGGAGATATTGATGATCGAGTGATAGTAAGAAACTAGAAAAATTTCATGATTATAACCATAAAATGAGAAAAAGAAGCATTTACATTAATGTGAATAGCTTCTTTTATTATTGGAAAAATTTGCATTTATTTGATTCGAGAACTAAGATATTATTAAAATACTGGAAATGTATGGTGGTCAAATAGAGAATATTTTTTGGACAATAGAACTTTTATTTTCTATTTATATAAGGAGTGATTGTTTTGAAAGAAGGAATATATGATCAATTAATTAATAAAAATATTAACTCAGAATTAAAGAAAATTACTTCTGATTTATATGCAGTAGAAACGGAAAAGTTAGATGTAGAAGAAGCAAAAACATATCTTGCTTCATATATTTCAGAAGTAACAAAGAAGGCACTTTCATTTATTAGAGAAGAAGCAAATGTGGAAGACGATGAGGCACTTTTACTTCAAATTCGTACATGTAATGAAATTATCCAAATGCTTAGTGTTAAACTTCAAGATCAAGAGATTGCTTCGTTAAAACTTGAAGAACAGGGAGAAGTGCTTACTTCTGTCTATAAAAAGCTTAATACTGTTCGAGCTCTTCGCATTGAAAAGCCTATTAGACCTATTACTTCGATTTCACAAAGTTCTCTTTTTACGGGTTCCCATTATGAGCCTAATATGTTAGAAGAGTTAAAAAAAGAAATTGCATCAGCAGATGAAATCGAGTGGCTAGTTTCTTTTATTAAATGGTCAGGTCTTCGAATTATATTAAATGAACTTCGTGAATTTACAGAAGAACGAGGTGGCAAACTTCGTATCATCACAACCTCATATATGGAAGCAACTGATTATAAAGCACTTGAAGAATTGAGTAAATTACCAAACACAGAAATAAGAGTGTCTTTAGATAAAAAGCGAACCCGACTCCATGCTAAAGCATATTTATTTAAGCGAAATACGGGATTTAGTACTGCTTATATTGGTTCTTCAAATTTATCTAACCCAGCTTTAACTTCTGGTTTAGAATGGAACCTAAAAGTGACTGAAAAAGATTCTTTCGATATTCTTCGGAAATTTAAAGCTACTTTTGAAAGTTATTGGAATGATGAGGAATTTAAATCGCTCTTAGCTGAAGAACGTGAGAATTGGGGGATGTTACTTCATTCATTAACTAAGGAAGCTGTAGCTGAAGAAAATGAATCTTATTTCTTCGACATTCAACCATACCATTATCAAAGAGAGATTTTAGATGAGCTAGAAGTTGAGCGAGTCGCACATGGTCATATGAAAAATCTTGTAGTGGCTGCAACAGGGGTAGGGAAAACTGTTATCTCCGCCTTTGATTTTAAGAGGTTTTTACGTAATAAACCAAACTCAAAATTATTATTTATTGCTCATCGAGAAGAAATTTTACGTCAAAGTATGATGACGTTTCGAACAATTTTGAAAGATACTAACTTTGGTGAGATGTTTGTCGGAAAATATGAACCTAAATCATTTGATCAATTGTTTATGAGTATTCAAAGTTGGAATAGCAAAAAAATGATAGAGAATACAACGAGCGATTTTTATGATTTTATTATTGTGGATGAATTTCATCATGCTACTGCTCCTTCTTATCGTGCTTTATTAGAGTTCTATAACCCAACTATATTACTCGGCTTAACAGCTACACCTGAACGAATGGACAATGAGAACGTGTTGGGCTATTTTGACGATCGTATTGCCTCTGAAATGAGATTGACGGAGGCAATAGATAGAAAACTACTGAGCCCATTCCATTATTTCTGCGTAACGGACAATGTGGATCTAACAGGTATTAAATGGTCTAGAAAAGGCTATGACATTGGAGAGTTAACAAACGTCTATACAGCAAATCATCTACGTAGTAATCTCGTTATTCAAAGTATAAAAAGATATGTTACTTCTCTTAATGATGTAAAAGGATTAGGTTTCTGCGTATCGGTTGAGCATGCACTTTATATGGCATCTTATTTTAATCAAAAAAATATTTCTTCGATTGCACTACATGGGAAGTCATCCCCAGAAGATAGACAAACTGCTCAAAGAAAATTAGTAAATGGAGAAGTGAAGTTTATTTTCGTTGTAGATTTATACAATGAAGGAATCGATATTCCTGAAGTTAATACTGTTTTATTCCTTAGACCAACAGAAAGCTTAACAGTCTTTTTACAACAACTCGGACGTGGGTTACGTCTTGCAGATGGAAAAGAGTGTTTAACCGTATTAGATTTTATTGGACAATCTCATAAAGATTACCCATTCGAAGAAAAATTTCGCGCTCTTGTCGGAAGATCTAAACATTCAATTCAACATTTCGTAGAGAATGGTTTTTTCCACTTACCTAAAGGCTCTGTTATTCAGATGGAGAAACAGGCAAAGGAATATATATTGAGAAATATTAAAGCAGCGAAGATTAATAAGCAAAATATCATAGCTAAAATGAAACACTTTGAAGCAGACTCTGGACAGCCACTAACGTTACACAACTTTTTACATTTTCATCATTTAGCATTAGCAGATGTATACGGTACAAGTCGGAATCGCACATTTGAGAGAATGAAAGTGGAAGCAGGGCTAATGGAAGATTTCACTGCGGAGTATGAAGATCTTGTCACGAAAAGAATACAAACATTGTTTTATCTAGATTCCTTAGAATTATTGGAATTTTACCGTGATTACTTAGAAAGTGGAATGATAGAAACAGAAGAGCGACAACGAATGGTCGCAATGCTTTATTATTCATTCTTTAGTGGACCACCGAAGAATTTTGGATTTGGGACTATGCACGAAGGAATACAGGCGATTATTGCGAGTGATCAACTCAAGAATGAAATTCAACATGTCTTAGAAGTGTGTTTTGAAAACTTACGATTACTTGAGAAAAAATCACCATTTAATTATGTTTCACCCCTTAGAGTGCATGCACACTATACAACGGATCAAGTTCTTGCTGCATTCGGTTATTTTAACGAGGAACGAAATCCGGCATTTCGCGAGGGTGTGAAATATTTTGCAGAGGAGAAAACTGATATCTTTTTTATTACATTAAACAAGTCTGATAAGGATTTTTCGCCTTCTACTCTTTATGAGGACTATGCTATCAATGATCAATTATTCCATTGGCAATCGCAAAGTAGAACTTCTGTTACAAGTCCAACTGCAACTCGCTATATTGGCCATCGAGATATTGGTAATAAAATTGCTCTTTTTGTTCGAGAGTATAAAGTGGAGTCAGGCTATACTTCACCATTCATCTTCTTGGGAACAGCAGATTATGTAAGTCATTCAGGAAGTAATCCAGTAAGTTTTATTTGGAAGCTTCATGAACCAATGCCAGCGTATCTAGTATCACGTGCCAATAAGAATGTTTTATAGGCTAAGTATGAAAATCTTTAACTAAATCTCTATCATAGAAAAGTTTAGAAATCAACTAGTAAAGAGAATACAAATTTAATATCGACCCTTCCATACCAAATGGAGGGGTTATTTGTGCATGCAAGTTAATTATCGTTCATTGTAAGCTCTGTTTTTGTAAACTTAGAGCCTTCATTTTAATTTCATTAGTAATTGCCTTATGAGAGGAATTAATAACTTCTTGAAGAGCTTCCTTTTCCCAACCATTTTGAAAAATTTGAGTTGCAGCTGAGATTCGAGCAAGTTGACCTGATACTTTGGTAGCTTTAGGATTAGTTTTAAGTAACTTATTTGCTAACCGCATTTTTTCATCGGTATTTATATTTTTATTATTTTGAACCAAGTTTTGATAATCTTCATAATACTCAACAAAGTTGGTTTTTCCAATTGTTCTAAGTAGTCTATCTAAGTTACTCATATTCTGCCTCCTTAACATGATAAGATTGGTCTATTATTTAGATTAAACATTTTTTTCTACTCAAGAATTACTTCAAATTTTATATAGATAACTTTAATAGTATAATTTTTCTTATAGTAAATCAATTGCGCATTCGATATCCTCTAAATCTTTTTTCGAGGCATTTTGTATTCGATTTTGGAATCTAGATTCTATAGTTACAAAGGCTTCTTTCATCATTTTTTCCCCATTATTGGAAAGACGAATATATTGTTTTCTTCGGTCCTCGGTATCAATAATCTTTTCTATTAAATTTTTTTCACTTAATTTTCTAAGTTCACGGCTTGTGTTTGGCATAGACATATACTGACAATCGCTAATCTCACTAGGAGTTACAGGCTGACTAACAGCTATATATTCAAGAATATTGTATTGAACAGGAGTAATCGAATCTGATTTGGAGTCTTTTGATAATTCATGTGTCACACGATGCACGGAAGTGGTAAATGACATGAGTTTATAAAAAAGAGAATTTATGTCCATAACTCTCACCTCTTACTGACAAGATATCAAAAATGTTGTCATAAAACAATTATCATTTGATAACTAAAAAGAAAGTGGTATTATTTACTTATCAAATGATAAGTAAAAGGGGTGCGTTATGAGAACGCTAGTTGTTTACACATATCCTAATCATGAAAGTTTGAATTATGCTTTTTTACAAAAAGTTGTCAAAGGAATTAATGAAAATCCTCTTATACAGGAATTGCAGGTATTGGATTTATATGAAGAAGGCTTTAATCCACTCCTAGTGTTTAATAAGCAAAAACGAAGACGTGATATGCATACTGATTCTCGCCTAGAACAATATAGAAATCAATTAACGTGGGCTGATAAAATAGTTTTTATCTATCCTATATGGTGGGGAAGACCTCCAGCAATGCTTTTAGGATACATTGATCAATTATTTGCCTCAAATTTTTGCTTATAAGGATAAGAAAGGACTTTTCCCAGATGGACTTTTAAAAGGAAAGTCTGTTGTTTGTGTTTCCACTATGATGGGACCTACACATTATCCATTCCTCTGGTTGAATAATGCACACAAAATTCTGATGAAGAGAGCCTTATTTAATTATGGGAATCAAGAAAGTGAAGTTTTTTGAGTTTGGAAATATGGATAGTCCAAAGAGGAACCAAACAAAAAGTTAGAAAAAATTTATTAGTATTTCAAAAGAATAGATCATTAACCGGTTTACTTTGTAGATTCGTAATTATATGGGTTACACAAATCAAAAGATGTTGTTTAAATGAATATAGCCCTGCAATCGATTTATTTCGACTGTAGGGCTACTTTTTTTTGAATGTTATTTAAGAAACCATTAAACCCCAAATCTCTGTCTATATCCACACTTCCTGCACATTTCTTCAACAGCTTCTCTTCTCGTAAATCCATCATAGAGGGCATTTGCTCGATCACTTTCGATAATTTCTGAGAAGGGAGTTTTATTGATATTGCCTAGATTGATGACACCTTCTCCGTCCAGGCAGCAAGGGACAACGGTTCCATCAACAAGAATGGCTGCTTGACTGCGGAGAGCATGGCAGAATCCTTTTCCATCATCTTCTGGTGCTTGTAAGCTAGGCCATTGAAATTCATGGTCTTGGTTTAGATAAACGTTCTGAGAAATTTTAATACCTTTTCCTGGCTGTACTTTTTCTTCGATTTTGTAATCTAGGTTGTACTCATTTTCTAAGATTTCTAATGTTTCTCGGTTTCTTCGTTGTGCCAAATCCGAAGTTGCTTCTTTTTGTAAATTCCATAATCGATAGGAAATGATTGTATTATGCTCCTTGGCATCACGCACGAATTCCAGAATATCTCCTAAGTATTTTTCTCGATTTTCTGATCCTTCATGGCCATCAAAGCTATGTAGGGAGAAGTTGATTTGGCGTAATGCAGGTTTGCCTAGTAGTTTTTCACGATTCTTTTTAATAAGCGTCCCGTTTGTCGTAATGTTTACTTTAAATCCTTTTGCATGTGCAGCATCGAGCAATTGGTCGATTCTCGCATGCAGTAGGGGTTCCCCTTTGACATGAAGATAAATATATTTCGTATGGTCTTTAATCTGATCTAGTATGTTGTTAAATGCATCAAGTTTAATAATATTTGCCTTTCGACTTGTTGGAGGACAGAAGCTACAAGCCAGATTACATACGCTTGTAATTTCAATATACATTTTCTTAAATGTTTTCAATGTTTGTTCACCATTCCAGTTCTAATATATTCACATAACTACATTCATTCTAACAGAAAATATATATTCCTTAAGTAGTTTTTGAAAGCACGTAGGGAATCTATAAAACACAAGATATTAAGAATTATAAATTTAACAGAGAATGGATATTTCCCTCTTTATCTAGTATAATTTATTCAGTAAATATAGAGTATATTTAGATGCTTTTTAATAGGTATAAGGATTTATATGGGGGTAAAATCGTGTATTGTTCAAAGTGTGGTGTAAAAAATGAAGAGGGTGCAAAATTTTGTACCGGTTGTGGAACTAGTCTAACTCCACAAAAGAATGGGTCAAAAGGTTTTCTAATTTTAGGGATTATACTTTGTTTTATTATATTAGGTGGGGTTGGGTATGGTTTTAAAGAGCTACTCTTTTCAAAGAATGAAGCTCAAACTGTTTTAGATGAAGTCAAATCGACTGTAGAAGAAACTCGCTCAACACTTACAGAAAAAGCAAAAGTAGTAGCGGAAGGTAAAGTACCTAAAGTTGAAGCGAAAGACAAGACGCAAGTCATACAAGAAACGATGCCGAAAGTATTTACAATCCTGACCCAGGAAGGTCAAGGTTCCGGATTCCTGTATGGGCAAGGCGGATACATTGTCACAAATGCACATGTGGTAGCGGGATATACAGACGTTATTGTTCGAAACTCGGTTGGGAAAGAATCAAATGCGAAAGTAATCGGCATATCAGATCGTTCAGACGTTGCTCTTCTTCTTTCGGAAGATTATGTACAAGTAAAACCGCTCCTTACGGAAAATGAGGACTCGATTATTGGTACAGAGGTAATTGCTCTTGGAAGCCCTCAAGGTTTTGAAAACTCTGCATCTATCGGCTACTTGACTGGCATTAATCGAGATATGGAACTAGGGTTTATTTATGAACATTTATACCAGATTGATGCACAGATTGATCAAGGTAGTAGTGGTGGTCCATTAATTGATGCGAAGACTGGAAAAGTGATCGGTATCAATTCACTTATTTATACGGAAAATAATTTATTTGGTTTTTCAATTCCTATGAATAGTGTAACGAATTTAGTAGATAACTGGATTGCAAATCCTATGAGCGCCAAGCAAGTTGCTTCTCTATTTGATGTTTACGAAGATTATACATATAGTGATGAAGGTTCTGCAGAAGATAATACTGTTGAAGAAGATTACACAGAAGAAAACTGGAACAATTATTCATTTGAAGAAGAATCACTATCTAATTTTATTATTACGTATAGAGAGTATTATGAGATGGCGTTGGACGCTGAGGATTTTTATTGGATTCAAGACTTGATCCAGCCTGGCAGCACTGCTTACACAGATCTAGAGGAGTATATAAAAGAAATCGCTGGGCAAGGCATGACTTTTGACTTTACATCAAATATTGTCACTGGAGTGGAAATTTTCGAAGACTATGCACTAGTTTCAACAAACGAAGAATTTGATTTTATAAACGCTGCAGGTGAATACAAGTATTATAATCGTGATAAAGTATACACGGTGATAATCGATAGTGAAGGTTATTATCAGATCACGGATATTGAAATATTTGACTAAAGCAGTTAGAAAGATGTATTTCCAATCCATTCTATTGTTTTTACGTGTAAGTAACCTGAAAATAGCGAAAGAGTAGCCGAAATTGCATCTTCGGCTACTTTCTCAATTCATAGAAAGTGATTTATTCTTTCATTCCCCTAATCTAAAACATCAAGTACGATAAGGTTGTAGGAGAGCGACGGACAAACATCAGCCACAGGATTACCGAAAAGAAAAGAGCCGATGGAAGTAACAAAGTCACTTCCATCGGCTTTCGTTCTCTCGGCAAAGGTGTAGTAAATGTGTAGTCCAAAGCAACCCGGAAACCAAAACGGACTTAGGGTCCCCAAACTCCGTGGATAACCATCTCCATTAAATCTCTTCTAAAACACCTTTAACTAATTCAACAAATTTAACTTTTACCTTACCTGCGACCTCAATTACCTCATCGTGGTTTAATGGCTGATCTAATATCCCACATGCCATATTCGTTAGGCAAGAAATGCCGAGTACCTTCATACCTCCGTGTGTTGCTACAATAGCTTCAGGTACAGTAGACATACCAGCAGCATCGGCCCCTAATGTGCGGAACATACGGATTTCTGCAGGAGTTTCATAAGTAGGACCGCTCCACCAAGCATAAACTCCTTCTTGTAACGTAATGTCTAACTTGTTCGCTACATTAGTTGCAATAGTACGTAGCTCCATGTTATAAACTTTCGATAAATCAGGGAAACGAGTTCCCAATTCATCATTATTTGGTCCGATTAATGGATTTGTTCCAACTAAATTAAGGTGGTCGGTAATTAACATCAAATCTCCAGGGTTAAAGTTTGTATTAACAGCACCGCAAGCGTTTGTAATAATGATATTCTCTATACCTAACGCCTTCATTACACGTACTGGGAATGTTACTTCATCCAAAGTGTAGCCTTCATAATAATGAAAACGACCTTTCATTGCTGCTACTATTTTTCCGTTTAGTTCTCCAATAACAAGTTCGTTCGCATGCCCAATTGCTTCCGATTTTGCGAAGTGTGGAATCGTACTATAAGGGATTACGACTGAGTTTTTAATCTCATCGGCTAGCGTCCCTAAACCAGAGCCGAGTATCAATCCGATTACAGGCCGATTGTCCGTCTTACTTATAATAAAATCTCTAGCTTCTAAAATATCTTGAATGTTGTGCATAATAATTCCTCCTTGAAACGATACGCTAAGTATACACCTGCTATAAAAATTAAAGCATGTTGTCGATAAAAGTCTAATGGACTTAAGGAGCGTTGTAAAGAAAGCTTAACAAATATACCGATTCCAAACAGATTATGTTCAATTATTTAATAATGTGGAAAAAATATGTAGGAAATTAAATTCGCAATTGCCGCAACAAGAGTTTAGTAGAAAAGAAAATAAGTAGAAACTTCTACCTGATAGAAGTAGAAATCTCTACTTTTCTATGTTTCCAAGTTTCAATCTTAATATAAAATCTCTCCTAAGCGATAATCGTTTGTAATAACAAAGTCAATAACTCATCTAAAGTTTCTGGTAATTGTTCTGGTAAACCTATTGGACTCTTCATTTCTATTCCTCCTTTGAATCTTGTAATCTATTAACAATATAGTCAGTCTAATCGGAATTTATACATACATTTAGAAGATAATTTTAAATAAATTGATAATCTCTTAAAAAAGAGATAATTGGTTGAAACTCAAATCTTATACCTACATGTCTTCTATAGATTCTCATCTTGTAATCTTTAAATATCTATTTGACGATTACGAAAGCATTCTATATTATAGATAGGTACCCGAACTTGATCGGGAGAGGTTCATAGCTGATACCCTCTATAAAAAACTATGGATACATGACTTTTCGCCATGTCCATATTTGGGCATGGCTTTTTTGTTTTTTTATCCTATATGTTTGCAATAGAATGTTAGAGATCCTCTATAAAAAGTTGTATTAGGAGGTTTTTATTATGTCTGGCAGAAGCCAAGAAGAAGGTTTAAAAGATTTAACATTGTTAGGTAATCAAGGCACACAATATTCATTCCAATATGCACCGGAAGTATTGGAATCCGTTGATAGTTTACATTCCAATCGTGATTATTTTGTAAAATTTAATTGCCCAGAGTTCACTAGTTTATGCCCTATTACAAATCAGCCGGATTTTGCGACAATGTATATTTCATACGTACCGGATAAAAAGATTGTGGAAAGTAAGTCACTAAAATTATATTTATTTAGTTTTAGAAACCATGGTGATTTTCATGAAGATTGCGTCAACATCATTATGAACGATTTAATTAAATTACTTGATCCTAGGTATATTGAAGTTTGGGGAAAATTCACACCTCGTGGGGGAATCTCGATTGATCCATGGTGCAACTATGGGAAACCGGGTACCAAATACGAAGAGATGGCAAATTATCGTTTGATGAACCATGATTTGTACCCAGAAAAAATAGATAATCGATAAACGAGGAATTGTATAGTCCTCCATATGAAGGAAGAGGTTTTTAGCTACCCTCTTTAAAAAACTAAGAAGAAAACAGCATTCTTTTTAGGGTGCTGTTTTTTCGTTAAAAGGGAGTTTTACAGAAGATGATGCATGAAAAAGCAATCATTGTGTTTAGTGGAGGTCAGGACAGTACCACTTGTCTGTTCTGGGCAAAAGAACGTTTTAAAGACATTGAAGCAGTGACTTTTGATTATGGACAGAGGCATAGTTTGGAAATAGAATGTGCAAAGGAGATAGCAAAGGATCTTGGTATCAAGCACCACATTCTTGATATGTCGCTCTTAAATCAGCTTGCTCCAAATGCTTTGACTCGAGATGACATTAAGGTAGAAGACGGAGATAAAGGGGAGCTGCCATCCACTTTTGTGCCCGGTCGAAATCTACTCTTCCTTTCATTTGCCGGAGTATTAGCAAGCCAAGTAGGAGCGAAGCATATCGTGACTGGGGTTTGTGAAACAGATTTTAGCGGATATCCTGATTGCCGAGATATTTTTATTAAATCCTTGAACGTATCGTTGAATTTATCGATGGATGCATCTTTTGTAATTGATACACCTTTGATGTGGTTGAACAAGGCACAGACATGGGAGCTTGCGGATCAGCTGGGGGCACTTGAGTTTGTTAGGGAAAGAACGCTAACATGCTATAACGGTATAAAAGCAGATGGCTGTGGTGAATGCCCGGCGTGTAAGCTGCGAAAAAAAGGGCTTGATGAGTATTTAAGCTTAAAAAAGGAGTCCTAAGGCATGTCTAATTTTAGAATTGTCGATAGGCTCCAAAAAATAAATGAAGATATCCAAATGAGCCAATTAAAGTATCATTCAAAGCGTGTTCTCGTAAGTAAAGAATTTACCTTCGATGCTGCCCATCATTTACATAACTATGAGGGGAAATGTAAAAATCTACATGGCCATACATATCGAGCTGTTTTAGGGGTAAGTGGATACACGGATGATCGCGGCTTGATGATTGATTTTGGCGATATAAAAGAAATATGGAAGCAAAAAATAGAGATTGATTTGGATCATCGTTATTTGAATGAGACTCTTCCTTCGATGAATACGACAGCAGAGAACATCGTTGTTTGGATTTACGAAAAGCTGGCTGAAGCACTGTTTGATGTAGAGCGATACAATGGTGCGCGTGTAGAATTTATCAGATTGTATGAAACTCCGACAAGCTATGCTGAAGTGAGACGGGAGTGGATGGAAGTTGAGTAAGGTACCTGTTATGGAGATTTTTGGACCAACTATTCAAGGTGAAGGAATGGTAGTGGGACAGAAGTCCATGTTTGTACGGACTGCCGGATGTGACTATTCCTGTTCCTGGTGTGATTCATCTTTTACGTGGGATGGAAGCGGCAAACATCTTATTGTCCAAATGACAGCAGATGAGATTTGGTCAGAATTGAAACGTCTTGGGAGTAGTGGTTTTTCATTTGTCACGATTTCGGGAGGAAACCCAGCACTCCTTCGTAACTTGGATGCACTCATTGCTCTATTAAAAGAAAACGACATAAAAATTGGAGTAGAGACACAGGGAAGCAGATGGCAGGAATGGTTATACGAAATCGATGAACTGACGATTTCACCAAAACCGCCAAGCTCTGGAATGACTACGGACTTTTCGGTGCTCTCGGATATCATTGGAAAACTTAAAATTCGAAATAGCGAGCAGCATATATCGCTTAAAATAGTCGTTTTCAATCAAGAGGATTATGAATATGCCAAGCAAGTTCACCGTCGATACCCGACGATTCCTTTTTACCTACAAGTAGGAAATGACGATATCACAACGACTGATAACCCTCGACTAATCAGCCATTTATTAGAGAAGTACCAAGCTCTGATTGATAGGGTGATAGCAGATGCGGAATTAAAAGACGTCAAAGTTCTGCCACAGTTACATGCTCTTGTATGGGGAAATAAAAGAGGGGTATAGTGGGCGGCAAAAAAACTGTATTAAAATTAACTTGAGGAGTAACATCATGAGAATATTATTCTATTTATTATCTATTGTCACAGCTAACGTGGTAACGGCAGCTTTTGCACCATTACAATTTGGGATGTTTATCGTTCCTATGGGAACTCTATTAATTGGAGCAACCTTCATTTTCCGAGATCTTGTGCAAAATAAATATGGTAGAGCAAAGACGTATTTATTTATTTTTATAGCTTTAGCATTATCCGCAATAGTTTCATTCATACTTGGTGATACACTATTGATTGTGGTAGCATCGGCACTTTCATTTGTTGTCGCTGAAACAGCTGATACAGAGATTTACTCTCGGTTGAAACTACCAATGGCTTGGCGTGTGTTCTATAGCGGAATCGTTGGTGGGTTTCTAGATTCTGTCATTTTCGTTATTATTGGCCTGAGTCCACTAGGGGCTAATATACTTCCTTGGGAAGCCGTACCAGCCGCTATTTTGGGCCAAATTATCGTGAAGACTATTATTCAAATGTTAGGTGCACTAATTTTGAATCAAGTTTATGTAAGCAAGGAAAAAAGTATCCCTTCAAAATAATTATTTTAAATAAAGTCCTCCATTAGAAGGGAGTATACAATAGTTGATTTTCGTTTCATACCGGCGGAAAGCGTCCGCCTTGAACGGAAATCAACGGGGCACATACTTGCTAAGAGATAACTTGGAGAGTGTGTGCCCTCCCATTAGAAGGACTATTTTATAACTATAAAAAATAACCCATCCTTGATTAATTCTCGGATGGGTTATTATATGTATTTTTTATTCACTATTTTCAAAGATAATAATATTGGAGCGGGTGAAGAGAATCGAACTCTCATCATCAGCTTGGAAGGCTGAGGTTTTACCACTAAACTACACCCGCGTAATTATGGTGGCTCAGGACGGAATCGAACCGCCGACACAAGGATTTTCAGTCCTTTGCTCTACCGACTGAGCTACTGAGCCTCTTCGATTTGCACTAAGCTACGTATCTCTTCGTCAGCTTCATTCGTTCAGTCAGTTACGTACTTTAGTACGCGCCTTTCTTCACTCAATTGCTTCCTCGAGCTACTTGCTTATTCCAAATCTCTAATCGATTTACGCTAAGCTGCGCAACTCTTTGTCAGCTTCACTCACTCATTCAGTCACATACTTTAGTACGCTCCTTCTTTCGTTCGATTGCTTCCTCGATTTGCTTGCTTATCCTAAATCTCTATTAAGTTTGTACTAAGCTTCAATTTAATATGTACAAAGCTACAGATATCTCTGTTTGCTTCTATGAATCTTATAATAAATTAAATGGCGGTCCCGACCGGGATCGAACCGGCGATCTCCTGCGTGACAGGCAGGCATGTTAACCGCTACACCACGGGACCATTTGGTTGCGGGGACAGGATTTGAACCTGTGACCTTCGGGTTATGAGCCCGACGAGCTACCGAACTGCTCCACCCCGCGATAATAATATACTTGCTATCCTTACTAATACTACGCCTGAAGAAAGTAGGACACCTGCTTCGACTTCGTCTGCATCGGTGTTAATCGACATCTTCGTGTGACGATTTGCTCCACCCCGCGACAATAGTATGCTTACTTATTAAAGTATACCACAAATACTAATAATAAGTTAAAAATGGAGGAGGAAGAGGGATTCGAACCCCCGCGCGGTTTGACCCGCCTGTCGGTTTTCAAGACCGATCCCTTCAGCCAGACTTGGGTATTCCTCCGTATTAATGTCGGTAAGTATTACTATCAATTATTAGCGACATATTATATTATAATTTATTTTTCCTAATAAAAGCAATGTTTTTTTAAAATAAATACAAAAGAGAAAACTAATTGCTTTATTCCATATACATTTGGCATCCATTCGATGCGCCAAACAATAAAAGAGAATCGAAACGAATATGGCGTATCGCTGGTTTTTAGGATTTGGTTTTCATACTGAAATACCGCAATTTACCTCTTAGAAGATTTAGAAACTCAACACTTTTTAAATTAGCCAACACTAGTCGATTGGAGTGGAAGGCGCGAAGACTCTTACGGGAACAGCGCGAGCCGAAGCACCCGGACTGAGCGTAGCGAAATTAATTTTTGCGACGAGCTTGCGCAGGAGCAAGGGAGAAGGCTGAGGCCGTGCCCGTGGAAAGCGTAGCGCCTGAAACGGAAATCGACGATTTCTTACTATGTATTGTAAATAAAAAAACTATAGACAGTTTCAAATTTCTTTGAGTTTGTCTACAGTCTGAGGCAACTCTATAAAGAGATGCCCTTAAGTTTATTCGTTAATAATTTCTTCATATCCAACCATTTTATCCAAGTGGCTGGCAATCATAGCAATAATCGTGCTGCCCTCTTCTTTTTTAAATGTAAAGTTACTTTCGTCTTCAAAGAACTCAGAGTCTTCAGTCCAGATTCGGTTAACTCTTCGCAAAACACCATCACCGTTAGCGCTGTCTATACCAAATTGATAAGTAACTTCAATCTTATCCTCAATTTGGAAAGCAGTAACTTCTGGAGTTTCCCATTCAACGTCAATTTCTTCAAGAGTAATTTCACCATCAAGCACTTCGTATTCCTCTTCCAAATCAAAATCCTCATCGTCATCGTCATAGTCATCATCGTCTATAAATTCATGAAAGCTTTCATGAACGGCTTCAATTATATCCGTAATGTCATCTAAAATAATTCTTGTTGGTTGTTGGATTGTTGTATCAAAACTTTCTTCGTAAAATTCTTCATTATGAGGGTCGAAAAGCAGAGTATAGAAATATTCTCTTTCATCCTTATCTGTTTCGACAAAAAATTCAATTCGTGGATGTTTGGAAGCCTGATTTACACTCATATGTCCATTTTTGTCATATTCCTCACAAATGGATTCCAATTGTTCCTGAAGCTCACTAGTTACTCTGTTAAACCATTCCATCGACATGTCGTCTTCGCCTCTTTTTCTAGTATTTTTCCTCTTCTATCTTCTCCCAAATTGTTAATTTAATTCATTTTATTTATAACCAATTTTTTGTATTAATTATGTTACTGAATAGTTTTAGTAGGATTGGGGACGATAATTTTTGTATGACCTTATTAAAAAGAAGGAGGAACTAAAATGAGTAAAAACATTCCAAAGCCAGATGATCGTTCAGATAATGTAGAAAAGCTTCAAGATATGGTGAAAAATACAAAAGATAATATGGAAGCAGCTGAAGAATTAATGCCATATCTTGATGGCAATGAACGAGAGGCAATTAAACAGAAGAATGCACGACGTGAAGAGAGTCTTGAAGGTTTTCGAAAAGAAATTTTAGATGAAGCTCAAGCACGAAAAAACGGTTATTCATAATATTAGTAAAAAGATGGGGAGAAATTCTCCATCTTTTTTAATTCTCGAAGTTATTTCACTTTAAAAAACATAGGTACTTCTTTTTTGGACAATCTAACAGAAAGAAGAAAGTTACATGAGGTGATATTCATGATAATAGAAAGGTCGTCTGAGTGGAAAGAAGGCTTTATAGATAGATTGGAAAATCGTGAAGCTTGGGATAATTGGACATTATACAATATGAGTTACGAAGTGATGAAGGCTAATCTGATTACAGATTTTTTAGGTCTTCAATCTCCTAAGTACTTACCTAATTTAACACCCCTTAATCATCAATTAGATGTTGCGGAAACGGTCATCGAAAGGATGAATGGAAAAGCGATTCTTGCAGACGAGGTGGGACTTGGTAAAACCATTGAAGCGGGTTTGATATTAAAAGAGTATCTTATACGGGGACTTGTAAAAAAAGCGTTGATCTTAGCTCCAGCGTCACTTATTAATCAATGGATTGAAGAGTTAAATTATAAATTTTACATCCCCGCTATTGCTTATAAAAAAAATTATTCATTAGATCATTATGAAGTAGTGGTAATGAGTATGGATACCGCCAAGAAAAGCCCACATAAAGAACTTATCTATGAGCAGGATTATGACATGATTATTATTGATGAGGCGCACAAATTAAAAAACCATAAAACAAAAATTTACGAATTTGTCCAAGGTTTAAAGAAAAAATTCTGCTTATTGTTAACTGCTACACCAATTCAAAATGATATCTTTGAACTTTTTTATCTTATTTCTTTACTGAAACCAGGACATCTTGGTAATTATGAGACCTTTCAATCGGAGTTCTCTGCGAGCAAACATAACTTAGAGCACGATGAATATTTAAGAGAATTGGTCAATCAAGTTATGGTGCGAAATAGAAGACATGATACGGGAATTGAATGGACAAATCGAAAAGTTGAAATTATTCCTATTCAGTTTTCCAAAGAAGAAAAAGAAGTGTACGACATGATTTTAGAGCTTAAAAATATTTCGCCAATTTTTTCAGGTGCTTTTTCTATGATCACGCTGCAAAAGGAAATGTGTAGCAGTAAGGAAGCAACCTATTTGACGTTAAATAAAATGCTTCAAAAATGTACGGAACCAGAAGAGATTAGTTATATAGAAGAAATCATTCAAAAACTTAGTGCATTGGAAATAAATTCGAAAGCAGAAAAGGTGTATGAAATCATTTCAAAGGCAAATGATAAGGTCATCGTCTTTACAGAATATAGAGCGAGCCAGGTTTATCTACAATGGTACTTACAATCTAAAGGCATTACAAGCGTTCCCTTTAACGGAAAGTTTAACAAATCGAAGCGAGATTGGATGAAGCATTTATTTAAAGAAAAAGCACAAGTATTGATTGCGACGGAATCTGGAGGAGAAGGTATTAACCTACAGTTCTGTCACCATGTCATCAATTATGATCTTCCCTGGAACCCGATGAAGTTAGAGCAGCGAATTGGGCGTGTCCATCGTTTAGGGCAGGAACACGACGTCCATATATATAACTTAGCCATCGATAACACGATTGAGAAGAATATATTAGATTTGTTGTATGTAAAAATTGATGTATTTGAAAAAGCCGTAGGTGAGTTAGATGACATTTTATCTACTTTTAAAAAAACCATATAAGCTGATTCTTGATAAGGAAGGAGGGGAGGATGTGTATGTACCCACAAGAAGTTCACCGTTATTTACAGAAATTTTTTACGGAAAATAACTGTCAAATCATCCAAAACCATGATTATTACATGACGGTCCAATTAACGGTAGATATGGATAAAAAAATTATGAATCGCCCCTATTATTGGCAATACCTAGAAAGTACAAACGGGGTGCCATGTCCAGCTCAACTAACCTTAATTACAGATCAAAATAAGCTTGTTGAAAAGATTAAAGGGGAGGTTGTCCACTTTGGTTCTCCCAGACTAAATCAAATTTTTCAAACAACCAGACGGATGGGTTCATTTGTGCATATGTATGAGAAAATAGATAACACAGAGGCAAGAACGATATTAACTCCTTGGTTAGGAGTAAATTATAAAATATCGTATTACTGTGATCAAACGAAGGAAATGCTTCATTCTTTAGGCATAAACTTGATGACCGGTAGTATTATCGATCATTTTCAGGAATCGCTAACAGGACTTGAATTAGAAACAACTTCGTCTCAAAATACATTTAACCTACCTTATATTATCAAACCACTCCGTGCACTTGAACGATTAGAAGAGATTATTGATCATCTCATACAACAGGATGATCACACTTGGGCGGAAGAAGCGAAACAAAGATGGCAAAAGGACTTGGAAGTACTAGAATATTTCTATGAAGGGGTTAACGTTAAACCAGAATGTTATGAGATGGAGAAAAAAGCACTACAAGAACAATACGAGCCTAGGATAAAAATAGAAATTATTAATGGCGGATTATTTTACGTTAAATAAATTTCATACAACATATTAAGGCCGTTTGATAATCATATCAAACGGTCATTTATATGAGAAACTAGATTATTTTTTAACAAGTATTGGAATTAAATTAGGGCTAGCGTATAATTTTATTATATATTATTTAGAAGAGTCGCTAGTGAAGTTGGCACTTACTCAGGAGTGGAATACTTGGAATTACTAATAATAAGGCACGGCCAATCAGAAGCAGACTTGTTAGGTGTGCATGAGGGAAGAGCGGATTTTTCTTTAACCGAGCTAGGAGAGAAACAAGCAAAGAAAATGGCCGCTTTTGTAGCAACACACTTTCCTCCAGACATTATCTTATCAAGCCCATTAAAAAGAGCGAAAAGCACAGCCTTAACACTTCAAGAAGAAGTAGGATGTGTATTAATCGAGGATAAAGACTTAATGGAATTTAATAATGGTGTACTTGCTGGACTTTCAAGAGAAGTGGCTGCTATTAAATATCCCTTACCTCCCAATGGAAGACCTGCTCATATTCCGATTGAGAATGGAGAATCAGAGTTGGAATTTCGTTTTCGAGCAGAAAGGATATTTCATAAAATAACAAATGTATACCAAGAGTACAAGCGGGTGGCGATTGTCTCTCATGGTGGACTAATCTCCCAATTTCTTAAAGCATTTCTTCAGCAGTCAAATACCAGTAATTTTGTATATGCTACTGGAGATACGGGTATACATTTATTGGAGATTAAAGAGAATGTGAGAGTTATTAGATTTTTAAATAATCAGGCGCACTTAAGTTAAATTAGGGGTGGGAAAGTGATACTACATACACATACTAGAGGTAATGGGGAACCAATCGTGTTTTTACATACTGGTCTACAGACAGGATTGACAGACTTTGAGTCTCAAAGAGAGTATTTCAGTAAAGATTTTCAAGTTTTATCACCGGATTTAAGAGGACACGGGCAATCTATTTCGAATGATATACAAAATTTTTTCGAGGATTCTGCGAGAGATCTATTCGAAACGATTGAACATTATAAACTAAAAGCTATCCATTTAGTAGGATGTTCATTGGGGGCTTTAGTTGCTATTAAGTTTGCTCAGCTATATCCTGAGAGACTTTACACATTAACTGTTTCGGGAATTACTCCAGTGAAACCGGATAATTGGATAGAGCTTCATAAAGAAGATGTGGATTCTCAAAAGAATGTAATGAAGAGCGAAGAAGCAAATAATTATTTTAACCAATTATATTCTTCCGACTGGAAACAATTCATTTTAAAGGGGAGAAATGAAGGTTGGTATCCATTCGATGATGTTAAATCAATGCACGAATTTGATTTTCCGGTCCTATTCATCGTTGGAGAAAGAAACCCACACGAAACGGTTGGTGCAACAATATATCCAAAAGCTAATAAAAATGTACATGTGGCAATCGTTCCCTTTGCGGGCCATTTGGTGCAAACAGAACAACCAGAAATATACACTAGAATAGTAGAAGAATTTATAAAACAAACATAACTATTAGGAGACTGTAGGTAATAGTAGCTCCTCCAACGGATACTATTCCATCTATACAAAAGCAATAACAGTCTCGAAAATAATAAAAAACCTGGAGCAGCAATTAGCGCTCCAGGTTTTTTATTATTTCTCTACAACTACCCCATCAAAAGCTGCTTTATATATCGTATAAATGTCTTCTTTTAATAAAGGCATTGGGCTACGAGCAAGGATGCGTTTTTGCTCGACGGCATCGTTAGTTAAGCTATCTAGTGCATCTTCTGTAATGTTAAAGCCTTTTAAAGTAGATGGAATGTTCACATCTTCTACAAGACGTTTCAACTCCGCTACACATTTATAAGATGCTTCTTCTTGAGATAGATTTGTAGAGCTAAAGCCCATCGCTTCAAATATATCTTTCATTCGTTTTTCACAGCTTTGGCGAATATAGCCCATTACATATGGAAGTAAAACGGCATTTGAGTCCCCATGTGCAACATGGAATTGTCCGCCGATTGGATAGGCTAATGCATGAACACCCGCAACACCTGCGTTGAAGAAAGCGAGACCTGCTAAGTAACTTCCATAGCTCATATCAGTTCGAGCTTGCTTGTCCTCGCCGTTTGATACAGCAGTTCTAATTGAGTTACTGATTAAACGAATTGCTTGTAGAGCCAATGCATCCGAGATAGGACTAGCGTTTTTAGAAATATACGCTTCTACTGCATGTGTTAATGCATCTACTCCAGTTGCAGCAGTAACTTTTGGTGGTAAAGAAATAGTTAAAGCAGGATCGACAATTGCCACGTCTGCTAACAAATAGTCGTGTGTTACTACGTCTTTTGTAGTTTCCAAAGATAGAACAGAAATATTAGTCACTTCTGAACCAGTCCCCGATGTAGTAGGGATTAAGATAGAAGGGAGCCCTTTTTTTGTCACTTTTTTTGTGCCAGTCAAATTTAAATAATCTGCAACGTTCCCGTCATGTGCTGCTAACACACCTGCAAGCTTTGTTAAGTCTAGTGCGCTTCCGCCGCCAATTCCGATAACCATATCAAATTCATTGTCACGAGTGTAAGCGACTAATTTTTCACCAATAGCTAAAGGTGGTTCTGGTACAACCTCTGTGTAGATTTCCATCACGTAACCTGCTTCTTCAAGTGGAGAAACTACTTGATTAGTTAAGCCGATCTCCTTTAAAAAAGGGTCCGTAATAACGAGAATTTTTTTTGAATTAAAGCGATTTACTTCTTCTAATAGATAAGAAAGTGAACCCCATCCAGTATAACTAACTGGAGGTAATGTAATTTTTTCAGACATATTAACACTCCTTATTGTTGATTCCAAACTACTAGTTTGGTTTCTGTCATTTCATGAATCGCATACTTTAAGCCCTCTTTACCTGTACCGCTTTCTTTTACTCCGCCATAAGGCATTTGGTCGATACGGTACGTTGGGATATCGTTAATCATTACACCTCCAACTTCTAATTCTTTAGAAGCTTTAAAGGCTGTTTGGATATCGTTCGTAAAAATACCAGCTTGTAGGCCATAGTTTGAGTCGTTGATAGCGTGAATACCTTCTTCAATAGAAGAGATTCGGTTTACAACAACGATTGGTGCAAAGACTTCCTGACAGGAAACTTTTGAAGTGGGGGATACATTTGTTAAAATGGTTGGCATGAAAACACCATTTTCAGTAGTGCCTCCCGCAATTATTTCCGCGCCATGCTCTACTGCTTCCTGTACCCAGCTCAATGCTCTTTCCTGCTCACCTGGATTGATCATGGCAGCTATGTCTGTTGTTTCTTCTAGCGGATTTCCAATCACAAGTTCTTTTGTAGATGATGAAAATTGTTGGATAAATTCTTCGAATAATTCATCCATTACATACGTGCGTTGCAAGGAAATACATACTTGCCCTTGGTTTGAAAATGCGCCCATGACACATTTTGGTACGATCTGCGATAAATCCACGTTCTTGTCTATGATCAATCCTGCGTTGGAACCTAGTTCGAGTGCTACTTTTTTCAATCCTGCTTTATCACGGATACCTTTTCCGACTGCAGGGCTACCTGTAAATGTAATCATTTTCACTTTGTCACTTTCCACTAGTGCGTCTCCAACTGTTTTACCACCACCTGTTACGACGTTGAAGGCACCTTTAGGTAAAGCTGTTTGGTCAATCAATTCAGCTAAAAATAGAGCAGAAAGGGGAGTTTGTGATGCTGGCTTTAGGACAATTGTATTGCCAGCAGCAATTGCAGGTCCTACTTTATGTGCTACTAAGTTTTGTGGGAAATTGAAAGGTGTAATGGCACCGATCACTCCAATTGGCTGTTCAATTGTGTAGCCAAAACGATTTACACCATTTTTTGCAGCATCCATCGGAATCAATTCACCAGTTAATCGTTTTGCTTCTTCAGCTGCAAATTTATAAGTTTCAATTGTGCGGTCAATCTCCGCTAATGCATATTTCATTGGCTTCGCCGCTTCAAAAGAAATAATCTCAGCTGCTTTTTTGCGGTTATCAATAAACAATTGTGTAATATGCTCTAAAATTGCAGCACGTTCGTAAGCAGTAAGTTCAGCCATTTGTTTTCTGGCATCGTATGCAAAGTCGATTGCTTGTTCTACTTCTTCACGTGTTGCTTGTGGTATTTGTGCAATCACTTCTTTAGTATGTGGGGAGTGGAGGTCAGCTAGTTTTTCTGAAGACTTCCATTCACCATTTACGTAAAATTGCTTTTCCATCAAATAATCATCCTCTCGTATTTAACTCATGTCTTCTTCGGTTATTTTATCTTTTATAAATGTATCGTCTACTTCACCTTTGAAGAAGTCTTTACCATAGATTAAAAAGCAAAGTAACAACCCTACTGCGAATCCCCATGCAGCTCCTTTAATACAAAGAACTGCACCGATAATACCAGCAATCCCTAAATCACGTTGGCTCCGTGATTCAAGAATACCAACTTTCACACTTACATACCCTTGAATTAACATCGTTAAAGCTAAAGCAACGCCTAAGATCGGTTCTACTAAACTAACTATTGGTAATAAGAATAAACCTGTATTTGTACCCCAACGGAAGGAACCGACACCACCGAAGATGGAATCCATAGCTTTACGGCCTTTTTTAAATCGTTCAATCATAACTACTTGCATCGCAGACCATAATGGACCGCTCATTGTAACGTCCGGACCTAAAATACTCATTACACTGTTACGCATACCGAATATTAAATGTGCACGACTTGGGCTATATTCAACTTTTTCATCTGGACGTACTGCTGCACCATCTTCAACTAAAGCTTTTGTTTGTAAAACATCACCGAATAATACAATGTAAGCTGCAAGTACAGTAGGTAAACCAGTGATAAACATCATAAGTGGTGGGAAGCCTAACCCAAAAACAGTATATTCATTCCATAATGTGATGAAGTCTGGAGATGAGATGCCCCATTGAATTGTTGGCCAAGCTGCTTCTCCGAATAAAGGAGCAATAACAACTGCTATAATAATCACTGGGAAAATACCTAGTTTAGCAATCGTTCCCCAAAATGGATTGCGATTCTGGAATGTTGCAAAGTGTTTTGAAAATAAAAGATAGAATCCGATACCTATTGCAATTGTAATTGTCCATGGAAAATCATCGAATTTCCCACCGATTTGAAAAACAGAGATGATAGCTGCAAATCCTGCGCCAAGAATAACACCAGATTTCATCGCTGCTGGAATTAATTGTACGACTCTTGAAGCCAAACCGGTTGCGCCTAAGAAAAGAGAAAGAATCCCGAGCGTCATCTGGAAAGCTATCAGCGAATGTACTCGTTCAGGTCCTTCAGGGAACTGTTGGCAATATAACATGATTAATGGAATTGCCGGTGTAATCCATCCTGGAACAGCCGGGTCTCCAAGTAAATGATGCAGTAAATAGAAAAGACCATTTAGTACTATAATTGCTAAAGCTACTTCAAATGGCATTCCTAATAATTCAATTAATAGTGGAATGGCAGATAAATCAACTGCACACATAAGTAACCCTTGAACATAGTCAGGCCATTCAAAACGATAATGAATAAAAGGTAAACGTATTTTAAAAGGTCCTGCTGGTATGTATGGAGATTCTTCCCCAAACTTTCTGTCTTTCCATTTCATAAAAAAATTCCTCCCCCTAACATAATGAAACCCCTTTCAAAACGATATAAATAAAAAATAATCTTACATGAATACGTAACCATTTTTAGAGAAAAATATATAGACTAAAAATGGTTACGTATTCATTTTTGAGAAAAAATAAAACAAACCCTTCAAAAGGCTGTTTTATATTTTCCGTGTTGTGTTTCTACCAAACACTTTAACAGATTCAGTAATTTGTATGCAACCATTTTTTTTATTTTCAATCATTTCTATCAATTTCTGAATAGCTATATATCCTAGATTTTGCTCAGAGACGCTACCAACCGTAGTAAGCTGAATGGACCCATGGCGACTTAAATCTACGTTATCGATTCCAATAATACTAATATCCTCTGGTACCTGTAATTTTTCCTGTATAGCGTCATCGATTAAGTTTAAAGCAATCGAATCAGCTCCGGCACAAATAGCAGAAGGGCGTTTTTTTAGTTGGAGTAACTCATGGAAAGCACGTGTAATATCTTGTTTAGACGTGTCCGTATTAATAATATATTGCTCTTGGAGTGGTACTTTACAATCTTCCATCGCTTGAAGAAATCCAAGATAACGGTTATTGAATGTGCTAACGTTCAAAGTTCCACCAACCCAAGCAATTGCTTCGTGGCCTTGTTCAATCATATGCTTTGCAGATAAATAACCAGCATGAAAATTATCAATTTCAACAAAGTATTCATTATTTTTGTGTTTTCGGTTATAGGTGATAAATGGAATGTCCATCCGCTTCAGTTTTTCAAATATTGGATCATCAATTAATATGCAGGATAAAATAACGCCGTCAACTTTATGGGCAATAGCAGTTGCGTATGCTTCGGAAAGGTTTTTGTCATTAACGAACTGTACATTCACCCGAAAACCCTTTTCATTGGCATAATTTACGATTGCTGTTGTTGTATCTACGAAAAAAGGATTATGTAGTGGACCTGATAAAAGGGCAATTGTATTGGTTTTATTTTGAACAAGAGAACGCGCATGTCCATTTGGTATGTAGTTTAACTCGTCGATTGCTTTCATTACTTTATCAAGAGTTGGTTTTTTAACAGTTTGAGGCATATTTAATACCCGAGAAACTGTCGTTTGGGATACTCCTGCGTGCTTTGCCACGTCTTTAGATGAGACCAAAACGATACCTCCTTTTTACGTTGATAATACATTATTTTATACAAAGTTGCTATATGTAAATGCTTGTATAAAAGAGAAGAGAGATTCTTTCCAACATGCTTTATATTGGCTATCATTTAAGAAAGAGCAACTTTGAGAAGGAGCGTGAAAATTTTGCCATTAGAAATCGTACGAAATGATATTACTAAAATGCCGGTAGATATTATTGTTAATGCAGCTAACGTTTCCCTTCAAATGGGTGGAGGAGTATGTGGAGCTATTTTTCAAGCAGCAGGTGCAGAGCAATTGCAAAAAGCGTGTAATGAAATTGGAGAGTGTCCTGTAGGGGAGGCAGTCATTACGGATGGCTTTCAGTTACAAGCAAAGCATATTATTCATACAGTCGGTCCAATTTGGAGGGGAGGCTCACAAAACGAGGAAGCACTACTTACAGCATGCTATGGAAATGCATTGTCTTTGGCTAAACAATACAATTGTAAATCTATCGCTTTTCCCCTCATTTCTTCTGGCATATATGGCTATCCGAAAGAACAGGCTTTACAGGTTGCCATTTCAACCATTAGTGCCTATTTGATGGAACATGAAATGTATGTGTATATGGTTGTTTTTGATAAGAGTGCATTCAGATTAAGTGGAAAATTATTTACTTCCATTCATGAATACATTGATGAATATTATGTTGAGGAACTAGGTCTACAATTTTCTCGCAATCGACAAGAAGAGCTATTTGAACTGGAGTCTCAAGTTATATTAGTGGAAGCTTCAATAAAAAAGAGGAGCTTGGAAGATGTATTTAAACATATGGAAGAAACATTTTCAGAAAGACTTTTACGTTTAATTGATGAAAAAGAGATGACAGATGTGGAGACGTATAAAAAAGCGAATATTGATCGCCGTCTTTTTTCTAAAATCCGCAATTCTGTTGATTACACTCCGCTCAAAAAAACAGTGATTGCCTTCGCTATAGCATTAGAATTAGATATTGAGGAAACAAAGGATTTGTTATCTAAAGCTGGCTACACTTTGTCACGTAGTAGTAAGTTTGATCTTATAATTGAATATTTTATAGAAGATGAGAATTATAATATTCACGAAATTAATGAGGCATTGTTTGCTTTTGATCAAGTTCTGTTAGGTGCTTAATTTGTCGCCTTGGAAGCGACCTAATTGTATGTCGGAGTTGTTATGCTGAGTTTGTAAATAAAACTTAGGAGGATGACAAATATGAAAAACAATTTAACAGAGTTAGTTTTTATTCTTGATAAAAGTGGCTCAATGGCTGGGCTAGAGGCAGATACAATTGGTGGGTATAATGCGATGCTTGCCAAGCAAAAAAAAGAAGAAGGCGAAGCAACGGTGACAACTGTATTGTTTAACCACGAATATGAATTGCTCCATGACCGTATTAATGTAGGAGGAATTTCCCCAATTACGGAAAAGGAATATGAGGTTGGTGGAACGACAGCCTTGCTTGATGCAATTGGATCTGCAATTCAAAAAATAGGGAACGCACAAAAAAGAACAATGGAAGGGGAACGCGCTGATAAAGTGTTGTTTGTAATCACGACTGATGGTATGGAAAATGCAAGTTGCGAATATACCTATGACAAGATAAAATCAATGATTGCACATCAAAAAGAAAAACATGGATGGGAATTTATTTTTCTTGGTGCAAATATTGATGCCATTTCCACTGCTGCAAAGTTCGGAATCAGGGAGGAGTTTGCTGTAGAATATCACGCGGATAATGAGGGGACTCAGTTAAATTTCCAAACACTCAATGAAGCTGTAACTTCATTCCGTAAAGGGAAAAAGATAGATCGAACTTGGAAAAAAGATATTGAAGAAGATTTTCAGCGACGCTTGTAATAAGGAGTGTTGCGGATGTTAGAAAGAAATCAGCCGTTAAGAATAGGTTGGTTTCTTTTTTTTTGTAATTTTCTTATGTAGTAACTGTAAAAGGGATATATGTAGGAATTAATGAAGGTTTCTAGATATAGTCACCATTAATTGGGGGAAACAATAAATGGTGACTTTTTTCACAATGGTTCTTTTAAAATAAATCCAACTACAGGTATAGATTTATTTCTATTTCAAAGTATTAACCACCAGAAATTAACCAAATATCTTGGATAATAATAATTAATATATCCATATAAATTACCTCCTTTTTCTAAATAATAATTCAATATTATGGTATAATTACAAAATATCAGAAAAATAATATTGGGGAGGTAAACTTGATTAATTACGGGTCTACACTTAAAAAAATACGTAAAAATAAAGGATATTCTCAAAAAGAAGTCGCTGGTAATAGTTTTGCCCAATCTACTTATTCAAATTTCGAATCAAATAAGTCGGATATCCATTCAGCTGGTTTCTTATACCTATTAAATCAACTTCAATTATCTTCTGACGAATTTGAATATATTTTTAATGAATATAAATTTGATAAAGTGACAGAGATTAAACAACAATTTTTTCGTTTGCCATATAATAATAAGCAAGAAATCAAGCATGTTATTAATTCAATAGATATGTATCTAGAAACTAATCAAAATAAGTTTTTGGAAGAATTAAAGTGTATTTGTGAGGCCTTATTAATTTTGGAGATTTCGGGTGATTTAACAAAGGCAAAAGAAAAAGTAATTACGGTATGGGAACGCCTTTCTCGTTATGACCAGTGGTATTTAATGGATATCAAAATCATTAATGTAATTTTATATTTTTTCGATGATGATGTAGCTATTCAAGTAACTGATAAGTTATTAGAAAGGCTAAAAACTTATAAGGGATTAGGAGATTCACTTAGACTCTCTTTAACACTAACGTTAAACTTATCAATGATTCTTATCAAAAATGGTAAGTATTCTGAAGCTCTAGTAAAATTAGAAAAACTATTACAACAAAATTTACATTCATTTCCCTATCAATCCTTAGCTGTATGTTTTAATAGAATTGCTATTTGCTATTCCTATTCAAATAGAGAGAAAGAAGATAATTATAAAATGAAATTATTTAATTTATTGGAAGTCTATGACGATAAACTTTTTTTAAATATGATTCAACATGAGTATGAAAAATATGCTCTACAAAAAGATTATTAGAATAGAAATTACATAGTAGATAATAAACAAACAAAAAACAGCCCTAGATTTCTCCAGGACTGTTCAGTTGTCGACAAAAGGTTTCGATAAATCATCCACTCGATACCTTTTGTCATTATTATTGTATTTAACTTGGGGACATCTTAACTTATAAAATTATCCAATATATTGATTGGAGCGGAAGCGACTCGGCCCCGCCCGCGGCGTCCGCCAGGAGCAGAAAACCCAATTCGATTTATCATAGAATCAGTTACTATTTTGTACTTGTTGAATCAACTCTTTAAGACTCTTACCGCTAATTGTATCAGTGATAGTCTCATGGATTTCATTTTTCACTATAAATGTTTCTTCTGCAAATTGTGTTTGTGAGGTTAGGCTATCTTCATCAATAGTTTCAATGTTTGTTTGAAGTTCTGCTTTATCATTTTTATCGAAGCTTATGGAGAAAGGTTCAATTGCGCCGTAATAGCTTCCTAAATCCTCATTTTTCTTCAAGAAAAGCATATATTTTTTGCCATTGGCTGGCTCTATATATAAGGGGTCCTTATTCTCAATTTCTTTCATATCTACTTTTGTTGCTTCTTTAGTAACTATGCCTTCAGGGGATACTACTGCATCTGATACTTCTAAGGTTACAGTTTCTGCAAAACGATGGTTTACATGGATTTGTTTGCTATCCGTAGAACCTTTAATTGTTTCTGAAATTTTGAAGTTATATAAATGCCCTTCTACGTAATTCTCTGTATCTTCCTGTGAAGGATTATTTGGGTTTCGTGCCATATTCCATTTAGAATCGAGCCCATTATAATGACCAATAACAACTAAATCTGCTTCATCAATCATCACATTTAAATCACTTGTAGAAGGAAAGTCCTTACTGAGTATAACTGTTTGAGGTTCTTTTTCAATCCCCGCTAAGCTGTGAACCTGCCCACTCAATGTCATATATCCTCCAAAGCCGATAACTACAGCTAATGGAATTATTATTGCCATTTTTTTTGCTTTTTTTGTTAACATCAGAAATCCTCTCCTTTTCTTAGTAAATTGCATTTACGCCATTTTTGTCATCTGTTTGTGGAGTGTGCATTGTAGTTCGATCACGACTGCTATTCATGATGGAAGTCCCGCCAGTATGGGCGATTCCAATTGCATGCCCAAACTCATGAACGCCAGTACTTTTAGCAACATTTGATTTTGTAATATTTGTATTTCCGGAGTTAAGATCTCCAGCAAATTTTGTTACTTTACCATCTGAATGAGTTGTTGTCATTCTTCCATAATAGGTAGAAGAGTATTCGTACCAAGAATTTAATGTATTAACAGAGGAAGTATTAACCGTGAAGTTAATGCTGGATGCAGTATACCAAGCTGAGTCTGCAGCAGACCAACCAGATTTGATCACACTTGAGCCGTCATCTAGATTAGTTCCCCACTTATATGTCGATGATTTTGATGGTAGTTTCCATCCGTGTAAGACGTATGCTTCTGAAACACTCGTACTTGCTAAAATAATTGTTATTCCTAACAAAAGTGAAGTAACTACTTTTTTGATTTTCATATTATCCCTCCAATGTTTTATGAAAAAATTAAAATCTTATAATTCCAAAACGATTACTCTCCCATTATTTTTGGGGCTTATAAAGCTTGTCCAACTGGGATAACCTCCTCTAATTTTTATAATAAATTATAGAAATTAAAAGGTTGCAAAATATCAGAAAAATGTTATTTGTGATAATTTTTTGTTTTGCATTCAGTTCAAATTCAGTTAAATGGATATAAACTCTATTACTTCAATATAAAAGACAGAGATCATTAAATCTCTGTCTTTTTGTACTACTTATTGTTGTGCTTTCTTAACGCTATTCATTATTTCATCAATGTTTTTTCCACTAATATTATCAACAACGGTGTAAGGAATTTCATTAATTACATAAAATGTTCTCTCTTCTACTTTTGTTTTAAATTTAAGCTTACTTTTATCAAGGTTGATTAAATTACTTTTTAACTGTGCTACATCATTAGAATCGAATTGAATCATAAAGGGTTCAATAGCGGGATAATAATGACCAAGCTCGGAGTTTTCTTTTAAGAAAATCATATATTTCTCACCGTATGCTGGTTTTATATAGAGCGGATCTTTGTTTTCTACTTCTTTTGTAAAGATGTTCTTAGCTTCTTGAACAATTACTCCAGTTTCATCAACCACTTCATCACTTTCCTCTATTGTAATGATTTCAGAATATCTATGATTTATTAATATTTCTTTTTCTACAGGTTTTCCTTTTAAAGTTTCATTTACTTGGAAATTAAATAAATGTCCCTCTACATTTTCATTTTGTTCAAATGGTGCCTTTTCCATATTCCATTTAGAGTCTAAACCTTTATATTCACCTAGAACAACGACATCTGATTCCTGGACCATTTCACTTAATTCATTTGTTACTTTAAACGTCTTATGTAAAACTAACGTTTTAGGTTCCAAATTATTTTTTGATATGAACCAAAAGGTAATACCTATAATAAGAAACAAAATAAATAATAAGAAATAAAAATAAGTTCTCCTAGACTTAGGTTTAGACATCATTATCTTTCCTCCTTTTAATGAGTAGGTTCTACATAATGAGAAGTATGTTGATAACATTAATTGTCAGATGATACGTTCCTCTTTAATGTATTTAGACAGTTGTTTAGTGGGAAAAGTTACAATAATTTTCTGAATACTATAGTTTCTGAGATATGAAGTTGCTTCTAAACAAAAATAAAATGGCGTTTTTACTAGAGGTTTTTTTCTTTAGATTTTTCAAGTATGATAAACATATTAGAATATTTCGAAAGAAGGAGAACTTAACGATGATATTAGTTTTGGCTGCATTAATGATAGAAAAAGTTGGGATCATCGTTATTGTTGCATTCTTACTTTCTCAAATAAAATCATTTCGACAGGTTATTCACAATGAACACAATTGGAGCGAAAAAGTAATTCTTATTTTAATTTTTGGTGCTTTCGGATTGATTAGTAATTACACAGGAATTGAAATGGAGCGAGGGACTATTGTAAATAGTGGCTGGCTTGTAGGAATTGACCCGGATAATGCGATAGCAAACACAAGAGTAATGGGAGTTGTGATTGGTGGAATATTAGGTGGGCCAGTTGTTGGGCTAGGTGCTGGTCTAATTGCTGGTATCCACAGGTATTCACTTGGGGGTTTTACGGCAATAGCATGTTCATTGGCAGTTGTTGTAGCTGGAATTTGTTCTGGGTATTTTTCTAGAAAACAATTAAAACGTGATAAGAAAATTACACCAATCTATGCTGCAAAGTTAGGAATGACATTAGAAGCTGTACAAATGATTATAATTTTGGCTTTGGCAAAACCATTTGAAGAAGCATGGGCTCTCGTGCAAGTCATTGGGATTCCAATGATTGTTGTTAACGGATTAGGAATGTTTTTATTCATGTATATTATCCAGTCAATCGTACGAGATGAAGAGCGTGCTCGAGCAAACCAAACGAGCCAAGCATTTTATATTGCAGATCAAACCTTGCCTTTCTTTCGACAAGGATTAAATACAAATTCTTGTAAAGAGATTGCAGAAATTATGTTGCGGTTGACGGATGCCGATGCGGTTGCGATGACAGATGAACATCGAGTGTTAGCGCATGTTGGAGCAGAAGCAGATCACCATATTCCAAAGAGAGGCCTAACGACTGGATTAACAAAAAAAGTGTTAGAAACCGGCAGGATAGCAGTCGCCAAATCAAAGGAAGAAATTTTTTGTTCCCATAGTGATTGTTCGTTAGAAGCAGCCATCGTATTACCTTTAAAGATACAAAACAAAACTGCAGGAACATTAAAAATGTATTATATTAAGCCGAGTAAGTTAGATGATGTTCAGCAGCAGCTAGCAGAAGGACTTGCCAATTTATTTTCTACTCAATTTGAGCTAGCAGAAGCTGAAAGACAAACAAAATTATTAAAAGATGCAGAAATAAAAGCATTACAAGCCCAAATCCATCCGCATTTTCTGTTTAATAGTCTCAATTCCATTTCTATCTTATGCCGCACAGATGCACAAAAAGCTAGAAAGCTATTGTTGGAGTTAAGTTCATTTCTACGTGGTAATATTCAGGGAGCTAAACAAATGCTTATTCCTTTAGAAAAGGAAATAGAGAATGTGAAGTCATACTTATCCCTTGAACAAACGCGTTTTCCAGACAAATACGAAATAGAGTTTGAAATAGAAAATAGTTTAGAAGAGATACTGATACCTCCGTTTACGTTACAACCGCTAGTAGAGAACGCCATCAATTACGCATTCACAAGTCTAGTAGGTATAGGAAAGATAAAAATCCAAATTTACTCCTTAAATAACAACCTGCGAATTGTTGTATCAGATAACGGAAAAGGCATTCCAATGAACAAGATAGAATTATTAGGTAAACAAACGATGGTTTCTAAAAAGGGTACGGGTACAGCGATTTTTAATATAAGTAAGAGACTATCTGGAATTTATAATGGCCAAGCAAAGTTAGAGATAACTAGTGAATTAAACAGGGGCACATCTATATTAATTTCTATTCCACTCGATAGTAAAGGAGTTTTACATCAAAATGTTGAAGGCGTATATAGTTGAAGATGAACCATTGGCAAGGGAGGAATTAAAATATCTTCTCACAGAAAGTAAACAAATTGAAGTTATTGGTGAAGCAGATTGTCTTATAAATGCTGTGAAGGATATATCCAAACAACACCCTGATCTGGTTTTCTTAGATATAGATTTAGAGGAAGATAACGGATTAGACTTAGCTAAGCAATTGATCCAGCTTAAACCAACTCCTGCCATTGTATTTGCAACCGCGTACGATGAGTATGCCTTACAAGCGTTTGAATTAAATGCACTTGACTATATTTTGAAACCATTTGATGAGGAGCGTATCCGAAAAACGCTGGAAAAGATAATTCATGTGGGGAAAATCGGAAGTGAGGAACGACGATTCATTTCTTCTGCTAAGAATGTTAATTCGGGAAAAATTGCTGTTTTAGTAGAGGAAAGAATTGTTTTGCTTGAAAATGATTCCATCATTTATTTGGAATCTTTTGAAGGCAAATGTAAGGTCAAAACGATGAGTGATGAATATATTGTTAGTGATTCACTAACTGTGTTAGAGAAAAAATTAAGCAATACCAATTTTATGCGCGTCCATCGAAGCTTTATAGTGAACATGGATCATATTGTAGAAATTCATCCATGGTTTAACTCTACATATAATGTCATATTAAAAGATCGATCAAAAGTTCCTGTTAGTCGAACATATGTAAAAGATTTTAAAATGTACATTGGGTTTTAAATAGGTCAAATTGTATTTCATTTCCCCATTTTTGCAGCTCATCCTTGAAATTTTGTAACTCAACTAGAATATGAATTTATCAATCTTAATTTTAGTATGATTAATAAATACATAAGGGATGGGGGTAAAAGAAAATGAATGCGGTTACAATTGTTATTGGCTCTATTTGTATACTATTAATTGCTTATCGTTTATATGGTACATTCATGGCTGCAAAAGTTTTGAAACTAGACGATTCAAAACCCACTCCAGCTCATGAACTGGAAGATGGTAAAGATTATGTACCCACGAACAAATGGGTTACGTTTGGTCACCATTTTGCGGCGATTGCTGCGGCGGGACCATTAGTTGGACCAATATTAGCAGCACAGTTTGGTTATTTACCCGGCTTACTTTGGCTTCTAATAGGGGCGGTAATCGGTGGAGCGGTTCACGACATGGTTGTACTATTTGCATCCATGCGTCAAGAGGGAAAATCTCTATCTGAAATAGCGAAAAAAGAGCTCGGTCCAGTGGCAGGATTCTGTGCTGGGTTGGCGATGCTATTCATTATTACTATTACGATGGCAGGTCTTTCTTTAGTAGTATTGAGCGCATTAGAGAGAAACCCATGGGGAACCTTTGCTGTAGGGATTACAATTCCGATTGCAATGGGAGTTGGGTTGTACCATAAGAAAACAGGAAATTTAAAAGCTGCTACAATCGTCGGTTTTGGACTTATTATGGCTGCTATTCTTTGGGGACCTAATATTCAAGGAACAGCATTAGGTGATTTCTTAACATTAGAAAAGAGTACTATCGCTATAGCATTACCTATTTATGCGTTTTTTGCTGCGGCGTTACCAGTTTGGTTATTGCTAGCACCTCGTGATTATTTAAGTACTTTTATGAAAATTGGTGTATTCGTAGCTTTAATAATAGGGGTATTCTATGTAAATCCAGCAGTTCAATTCCCTGCTTTAACAGAGTTCATAAATGGTGGGGGTCCGATTATCGCGGGACCGGTTTGGCCATTTGTTTCCATCACCATTGCTTGTGGAGCTATATCAGGATTCCATGCATTCGTTGGTTCAGGGACAACTCCAAAGATGATCAATCGTTGGAGTGATATTAAAGGGGTAGCTTTTGGTGCGATGCTTGTGGAATGTTTAGTTGCAATCATGGCTTTAATTGCTGCTGTATCTTTAATGCCGGGAGATTATTTTGCAATAAATTCCACACCAGAGAAATTTGCGACATTAGGGATGGAAACAGTGCATTTAGATGAGCTAAGTGATGAGATTGGAATGGATTTGGAAGGAAGAACAGGAGGGGCTGTTACTCTTGCTGTTGGAATGACTTATATCTTTACGGAGATTCCGATTTTCGAAAAAATGGCTTCCTATTTCTATCAGTTTGTTATTCTATTTGAAGCAGTCTTTATCCTAACAGCAATTGACTCGGGGACACGAGTTGCTCGTTATCTCATTCAAGATTTCGGTGGAACATTCTTTAAACCGTTAAAACGAACTAATTCAATAGGTGCAACTATTTTCGCAAGTGCGTTAGCTTGCTTTATGTGGGGATATTTACTGTATTCCGGAGATATTAGCTCCGTTTGGGCATTGTTTGGGGTGTCAAATCAGTTAATGGCTTCGATAGGATTGATCATTGGGGCAACGATAGTATTGAAGATTGCGCAAAAACGAAGCTATATGCTTACTTGTTTGATTCCTCTATCTTATCTGTATGTAACAGTTAATGTAGCTGGCTACTGGATGGTGAAAAATGTTTATTGGAATGCAGAAAGCCCAGGCTACAACATTTTAAATGGGACTCTTTCAGTAATCATGTTAGTTCTTGGTCTAGTAATTCTTGTGACCTCCATTCGTAAGTGGTTACAGCTTTGGAAAATTCCACAGCATGAACTAGTAGAGCGTGCTGCAAAAGGAACAATATAAGTTAACCTTTAATACCTTCCAACATACTAAATGTTGGAAGGTTTTTAATTTTTTACGCTAAAATATTATATTTGAATATTTTAATAATTATTTCTATTAAGTTCAAAACATAGGTATATGAAGGGATTAAGGTGTTTTTCCTAAAAATACATTTGTATTTTAAGTCAGTTCTTATTATTCTATGATAAGAAAGATTATTCAGCTTTCTATAAACTTTATAAAACCGTATGTATATTTCGGTTGATGTATACCGAATAAATTAGTTGTAAATATTGCGTCTGGGGGAGCTAACATGTCCAATAATGAATTGAAGAGAGGACTTGAGGCACGTCATATTCAAATGATTGCTTTAGGGGGTACAATTGGTGTTGGTCTATTTATGGGTTCTGCTAGTACGATTAAATGGACAGGCCCATCTGTATTACTTGCATATGCTATATGTGGGATTTTTATATATTTTATCATGCGTGCAATGGGAGAAATGCTTTATGTAGAGCCAAGTACAGGTTCATTTGCGACATTTGGCCATAAGTATATTCATCCGTTAGCAGGCTATATCACAGCGTGGAGTAACTGGTTTCAATGGGTAATTGTTGGGATGGCAGAAATTATTGCAGTTGGGACATATATGCAATATTGGTTTCCCGATCTACCTGCATGGATTCCTGGGCTCATTGCAATGGTGATTCTTGGTGCTGCAAACTTGATTTCTGTTAAATCTTTTGGTGAAATTGAATTTTGGTTTGCGATGATTAAAATCGTGACAATCGTATTGATGATTATTGCAGGGTTAGGTCTTATTTTCTTTGGATTTGGTAATGGAGGAGACGCAATCGGATTATCAAACCTTTGGGAAAATGGTGGTTTCTTTGCAGGTGGTTGGACAGGATTTTTCTTTGCACTGTCGCTTGTTATTGCAGCTTATCAAGGAGTAGAACTAATCGGGATAACAGCCGGAGAAGCGAAGAATCCACAAAAAACATTAACAAAAGCGATTAATAGTATTATTTGGCGTATATTAATTTTCTATATTGGTGCAATTTTTGTTATCGTTACGGTTTATCCTTGGGATCAACTTGATTCACTTGGAAGTCCGTTTGTTGCTACTTTTGCAAAGGTAGGAATTACAGCAGCAGCTGGAATTATTAACTTTGTCGTCATCACAGCTGCAATGTCAGGATGTAATAGTGGTATTTACAGTGCGGGACGTATGCTTTATACATTAGGAATCAATGGACAAGCACCAAAATTCTTTGCGAAAATATCTCATAATGGTGTGCCTCTATTCGGTACGGTCGGTGTTTTAGTAGGTTTAGCACTTGGGGTTATATTAAGCTATATTGCACCAGCCAATTTGTTCGTATATGTATACAGTGCAAGTGTGCTACCAGGTATGGTACCTTGGTTTGTTATTCTTATTAGTCAAATAAGATTTAGAAAAGCTAAAGAGGGAGAACTTAAAAACCACCCTTTTAAAATGCCTTTTGCACCAGTCACAAACTACTTAACCATTGCATTTTTAATTATGGTATTAGTAGGTATGTGGTTTAACGATGAAACACGTATTTCTCTTATTGTAGGGATCATTTTCTTAGCGATTGTTGTAGCAAGCTTCTACATCTTTAAAATCGGTAAACGCATGCCTATAGATAAATAATGAAATAAAAAATATTCTGCCGTTTGATGCTCTAGCATCGAACGGTTTTTTCAAAAGATAAGAAAGATATGAAATTTGATTTACTTAAAGCCCGTATTCATCGGTATCTAATTAATACTATGAAGAAGGGTATTATCATCCTGTTGAATCTATTTTTATCAGCGATATACCGAAAAAAATAGCAAGCGTTCTTCTAATAGAGCGGATGTACAGCGACCGAAATTGCATCTTCGGGAGCTTCCAATATGAATAGGATGGCAGCTATTGCCGCAGGATTACCGACCCTCCACTCCAAAAATTCAAACGGTAACGATATAGCCAGAGTATGTCCAAAGCTCTCTGGAAACGTTTGAAACCTGGTATTTCTTTTTCACGGTTCGCCTGCGCTTTTCTTGTATTGTATATTACTTATTTTTAGCGTACAATATATCGAATTGATAGAATCTTTTAATTTATTTCGTTAGTCGTTAAGGAGGTGGGTGTGATATTGAAACGCATACATTATAGCTGGTTTGTGTTAACCATCGCTTTTTTCTCGATAATTGTAGCGGGAATTATTCGATCATCTTCTGGGGTATTTATTGTACCTTTTGAAAATGAGTTTGGATGGGATAGGTCCATTATTTCTTTAGCTTTTGCAGTTGGTCTTTTTCTTTATGGACTATCTGGCCCATTCATGGCAGCATTGATTGAAGTACTAGGATTAAAAAAGATGATGGTTTATGCGATGTCCACTCTACTTGTAGGTCTCATGCTCACCTATTTTATGGACCGTGCCTGGCAGCTCATTCTCATTTGGGGAATCATCATAGGATTAGGATCTAGTGTGTTTTTAACCGTATTGAGTACATATGTTGCGAATCGTTGGTTTGAGAAAAGAAGAGGACTTGCAGTAGGGATTTTAACAGCGAGCACCGCAACAGGACAGTTAGTATTACTTCCTGTTCTAGCAATTCTTGTAGAAAATTATTCATGGCGCACTGCAATTGGTTTAATACTAGTCCTTAGCTCTATCATGCTAGTAGTTATTCTTTTATTTATGAGAAACTCCCCGAAGGAAATTGGCATTTTACCTTTTGGACTAGAAAAGGAGTTTCCAGAGTCTAATGCTGTGAAAAAGAAAAATCCAGTTGCCATGGCGTTCGAATCATTACTCGAAGCTATAAAAGTAAAGGAATTTTGGTTGTTAGCAGGAAGCTTTTTTATATGCGGGCTTTCTACAAGTGGTCTAATTGGAACCCATTTTATATCCTATTGCATAAGTTATGGAATTCCGGTCGTTGCAGCCGCTTCCATGCTTTCTTTTATGGGGGTTTTTGATTTAGTCGGTACGACAATATCTGGTTGGTTATCCGATCGTTTTGATAATCGATGGTTGTTGTTTTGGTATTATATTTTAAGAGGAGCTTCTCTCGTTTTGCTTCCATTTGCACTCCAAGAAGGCTCACTTTCGTTATTAGTCTTATTCTCTATATTTTACGGATTGGATTGGATTGCGACAGTACCGCCAACAATTAGCATTTCAAGACAAATCTTTGGAATTGAGAGAAGTGGTATTATTTATGGATGGATTTTTGCCGCTCATCAAGCTGGAGCTGCAGTAGCTGCATACGGTGGGGGTTATATGTATAAAGTATTTGACTCATACACTTGGGCATTCTTACTTGCGGGAATCTTTTGTGTTATGGCTAGTTTGTTTGTCATTTTAATAAAAAAACAAAAATCAAGTATAGTAGTTTAATAGATGAATTACATTTTTTATCTTTTAACGTGTTGACCCATCCTGGAGACTCCTGTAGGATGGGTCATACTTTTTTATCTATTCATATAAAGTATCATCAAGGGATCCATTCTCTTGATAGATTTCAAGGACTCCATTATGGTCATTAACATATGGCTTTGCTTTTTCCAACAGTTTTTCCTTCGTTTCTTCCACGAAAATTGCCCGTTCTCCGCCTGATTTCATAAGTGTCCACTCATCTTTTCTTGCTTTTACTTCATACGTTGGACGGTCGGTATCATCTCCATTAATCGCTTTACGTGCTTGTGCGGTTGCTATGGCGATTGCTCGACCTTCATCATAATTGTCTCGTAACAAAGCATTGGCAATTTCAATCGCTTTCTCTCTTACATCAGGGTCTAAATTTTTCATTGAGTCTGGATAATCCTTTTTGTCCCATGGCATTGCTATCGCCTCCTTTGCTTGCATTTTCCCTTATTTCTACCAAATCAAACGCACGGATTCGAATCGGGATTTTTGGATAAACTATACTTATTGAGAAGTATTTTTGCGTGGGATGGAGGAGTGTATACACGTGGATGTGCATAAAAGTTCGAAGGTACATTTATTTCTACTCATAGTTGTTTCTGGTTTTTTCATTTGGTCAGTAATTAAGCCTGCAACCTATTTGGATTGGCTAGCGGAAGTTAGTCCTAGTGTAGTTGTAATAATCATTCTTTTAGCGACATATAAAAAGTTTCGCTTTACAACTCTCTCTTATTTCATCATTGCAATATTATCTATCTTGACATTTATAGGAGGCCACTATACTTACTCAGAGGTACCATTTTTTAATTGGATTAAAGAAGAATTTAATTTGAAGAGAAATAATTATGATCGATTTGGTCATTTGCTTAAGGGAATGATAGTTATAGTAATTAGAGAATTATTACTCCGCAAAACGGCTTTGACGAAAGGAGTTTGGTTGTTTGGAATTACTATGAGTATATCACTTGCCATTGCTGCTTTATATGAAATCATTGAATGGATGAGCACCAAAATTTCCAAAGGAGGAAAAGTTTCTAAAGACTTTTTAGGAATGCAAGGAGATAAATGGGATGCCCAATGGGATATGTTTTTAGCTTTAGTTGGTTCTCTCCTGGCATATATTATTCTTTCAAGGTTGCATGACAAATTATTAAAAAAAATAAAGAAAAATTCATCATTTATGCATGATGAAAAAAGGTTAAATTAAGATGAATTTGTCGAAAACAGAATAAATAGAGTAACTCCTTCTCCTGCAATTCGTCAGGAAAGGAGTTTTTTTACGTTGAATAATTAGGAAAATGAATAGTGAAAAGTTAATAATAGGTAAAACACGCTTAAATTGGTTCATCACCAAAAGTTGTACTTGCACCTGTCATGAAAGTATGTTAGCTGTTTCTAGCCGAACCCGCAATGCAAAACGCTGGATATTTCTGTATCCGTATCCCCGACGTTTCATCAGCTTGATCTTGTTATTTGTTCCCTCCATTTTCCCATTTGAATAAGGGGATAAAATGCACGATATGATTTCGTCTGTTCGTTTGACGAGTGATTTTGCGATGGCGCGAACAGCAGAACAAGGACAAAACAAATACCGATGAACCCAGGCGTTCAAACGACGTTTCGCTTGTCGCTCGTTTTGGCTTTTGGATACATAACGAAAATGTTGAAGGGATTGATAGACAGCCTGCAAGGAATCGCTCTCTTTCTGCCACTCCCGCACCGTTTGGCGTTCCTCCTCGGTGAGCTTCTCGGGGCGCTGGGTCAATAAGCGGCAAACATACCGGACATGCCCATGTTTCTTGTTCCCTTTTCCGAAGGATTTGCGGCATCGATCCAACGCTTCCGTAAACAATTGAATCACATGAAAATAATCGACCACATGCTTCGCTTCCGGACACGCCCCTTGAATCGCTTTTTTCATCGCTGGAGCCAAATCGCTCACGACATACTGAACAGAATCAGACACAGGAGCCAACACACGTCCAATGGCTTCCTCGTTCTTTCCTGCTTCAACGGCATACACTTCTCCCGTTTCGGCATCCATGATCGCCACTCCGTAATCATGCCCTTTTCGAAACGCAAACTCATCGACACAAACTGCCTTTGGTTGGATGTCATTCGATAGGAAGGAAGGGGCATGGGTATAAAACCAACGTTCCACGGTCGTGTAAGGAAGCTTGAGCATACGAGCCACCGCCTGAATGGATGTTCCGATGCAAGATTGCGCCACCCATTGCTGAAACGCATCCGTCGCTACACTTCGAGGGGAAATTCCGGGATAAGACGTGCTGAATGTCATGCCACATGTACCACAACGTCTACGCTCCACAGGGAGTTCCACCCAAAAGATGCCGATCCGTTGAGCATACCCATGCATCCATTGCTTCTTTTTGCCTGTCATTTTGATTGTACGCTTCAAGCAGACAGGACATAATGGGCATTGTTCGGGTAGAGAAAGTTCGAAAATCCAACGTTCTTCTTCTTTTCGCACCTTTTGAATCAAAACATCTGGTAAATCGATGAGTTCTTTGATAAACTGAGCGTACATGCGAATTTTCCTCCAATGGTTTGGTTTGGTCACCTTTACCATACAGGAAAATTCGCATTTTTTGTATCCTCTATTTTCCCTATGCATACCTATCTTAAAATCTCAAGTACAACTTGTGGTGAAGAGCCCTTAAATTTGAAAAAATAATCTCATTTTTATGACTTTTATCACATAAAAATACAAAAACGTCCATTACATAATACGACAAAAAAGTAGTTCTTATGTATCATAAAATACATTGACAAGATGATAATCAGTAAAGTAATATTCAGAAAAAGCTAAAAGGTTAAGCGCTTACAAACAGAAGGGGTGGTTCGAGTGCAACCTATATTAGAAATAGAGAATGTGTCATTACAATTTGGTGGGGTAAAAGCATTAGATGATGTCAGCTATCATATAAAAAAAGGAGAGATATTCTCACTTATTGGTCCAAATGGAGCTGGGAAAACTAGTATGCTCAATTGCATAAGTGGCTTATATCAACCTACCAGCGGATCAATTCGTTATAAAGGACAGGAAATTATTAATATGAAACCTTATAATCGAACGTCCCTTGGTATTGCCCGTGCATTTCAAAATATAGCGTTGTTTGCTCATATGTCTGTACTAGATAATCTAAAGCTCGGAAGACATACTTTGATGAACTCTAGTGCAATTAGCGGAGGTCTATATGTAGGAAAAGCTGCCAATGAAGAAATTGAGCATAGAAAAAAAGTAGAAGAGGTTATTGAGTTTTTAGAGTTGCAAGACATTCGACACACGCCGGTAGGAACCCTTCCGTATGGACTACAAAAACGTGTGGAGGTAGGAAGGGCGTTGGCACTGGGACCGGAGTTAATCTTATTGGATGAGCCGATGGCGGGAATGAACAACTCTGAAAAGGATTTGATGGCCCGTTTTATATTGGATATGCATGAAGTAATGGAAATAACTGTCGTATTAATTGAGCATGATTTAGGAATTGTCATGAATTTGTCTGATCATATTGCGGTTTTGGACTTTGGTAAACGCATTGGATTTGGTACACCAGATGAAATACAAAATAATCCAGAAGTTATAAAAGCTTACATCGGGGAAGAAACCGTTATTTAGAAAGGGGAAAAACAATGAGCGCAGTGAAAACATTACCTAATCTTTTAGCGGAACGAGCAAACAACCATAGAGACGAGGTTGCACTTAGACAAAAATACCATGGTATTTGGAATGAAATAACTTGGGGTGACTATTTAAAAACAGTGGAGCAGTTGACGATATCCCTTTCTGAAAATTACGGTTTCAAGCAGGATGAAAAACTGGCTATTATTGGAGAAAATAGACCGCAATGGCTTTATTCATATATGGCAGCTCAAAGTTTAGGTGGGATGGCAGTTGGTATATATCAAGAATCACTGCCAGAACAAATTGTCTATTATTTAAATGATTGCCAAGCGCGAATCGTGGTGGTGGAAGATCAAGAGCAAGTAGATAAATTGCTTGAAATTGAAGATCAGATTCCAATGGTGGAATATATCATTTTTTACAATAAACAAGGAATGCGTCATTATAAGCATTCTAAATTAGTCGATTTTGATGATGTATTAATTGCAGGGACATCCTTGATAGAAAAAAAACCCACATTCTTCCGTGAACAAACTGAGCGATTGCTCGGAGACGACTATGCTGCTATTGCGTATAGTGCAGCTACTTCTGGAAATCCAAAAGGTGTAATTCTTACACATGAAAATTTAATGGAAGCTGCTAAAAGCCTTTTATTAGTAGATAACATGGAACCTAAAGATGACTACTTTTCTTTCTTGCCATTATCTTGGATTCATGAGCAGGTGATGAGTGGAGTTATACCATTAACAACTGGAATCGTTATTAACTTTCCTGAAAAACCGCATACAGTAATAGGTGATATGCGTGAGATAGGTCCACATACACTGCTTGCGCCTCCAAGAGTCTATCAAACTATTTTGTCGAACTTCACTATACGTATGGAAGGGGCAAGCTGGTTTAAGAAAAAAGTCTATCAAACTTTCAAGAAATACGGAGATATAATGGCGCAGGCCAAGCTCCACAAGCAAGAAGTTTCTTTTAAAGTAAAGCTGATGTATAAAATTGGCGATTTGTTAGTTTTCAGTGCGATTCGTGATCATTTGGGATTCCCAAGAATAAAACGAGCGTATATTGCTGGAGCGGCACTTCAATCAGATGCCTTCCATTTCTTTCATAGTATCGGAGTAAATTTAAAGCAAACTTATGGTGGAACAGAGCTTGCAGGAATCGCATTTGTTCAACGAGATGAAGACATCAATGTGGAGAGCTCGGGCGTTCCTCTACCTGGTACGGAAGTAAGAGTTGGGGAGGGTGGATCTATATTTGTAAGAAATTCAGCCACTTTCGCAAAGTATCTACATGAAGAAGACCACAAATCAATGACGGATGGTTGGATCACGCTGGGAGATTGTGGACGTTTGGGGCAAGATGGGCATCTCTATATTCTTGATAGAAAAGAAGACATTATTACAGATCAAAGTGGGAAATACATTTATCCGAGGATTGTCGAAAACAAATTAAAATCCAGTCCTTATATACAGGAGGCTGTATGCTTCGGCAAGGAAAAACCCTATATGACAGCTATTGTGAATATCGATTTAAACAGTGTTGGACGTTGGGCAGATAAGCAAAGGCTTGTCTATACAGAATACTCAGATCTTGCGAGGAATCCTCAAGTTGTTGAGTTTATAGAACAACAAGTTACGGAGTTAATGAGTCAAATACCAGCATATGCGAGAGTGAAGAAGTTTTCCATACTACACAAACAATTTACCGCAGATGACGGTGAGCTCACAAGAACATTAAAGGTAAGAAGAAAATATATTGAGGAAAAATATCAGATGCTAATCAATGGAATGTATTCTAATTTTTCTAAAGTGACAATGGGTAGTTCGGAAATGGAATCTATTGAGGAGATAAGTTTGCAGGTCATTCAGTTGAACATTAAACAGGAGGTGGCATAGTCATGACGTTTTTTCTTCAAATGCTTGTAACCGGGATAGTAGTTGGAAGTATTTATGGACTGGTTGCATTAGGATTTGTCTTAATATATAGAGCTAGTGGAGCGTTGAATTTAGCGAACGGGGAATTCGTTATAATTGGTCCCTATATCTGTCTAATCTTAATGACGGCTTATAAAATACCATTCATTCTTGCATTACTCATAACACTCGTTTTTAGTGCAGTTCTTGGCCTCGTTGTCGAAAGGCTTGTGATTAGACCAATACAGAATGCTCCTGTTGTGTCTGTCATCATGGCTACTATTGGGTTATCGAGTTTATTAGGTGGTGCAGTGCATATGATATGGGGTCACCAGACAAGAACATTTCCACCTGTTTTCCCTTTAACCCCAATAAATATTGCGGGAGTTATCGTAACGCCTGTTTATTTGTGGTCATTTATCGTAGTAATCGTCCTACTCGTTTTATTTTCACTTTTCTTCAAGTTCTCCAAAATGGGGATTGCCATGCGTGCAGTTGCAGACGATCGACAGGCAGCATTATCAATGGGAATGAGTGTGAAATATGTCTATGCCGCAACATGGACAATTGCAGCAGTAGTGGCTGCTGTTGGTGGGGTACTTCTTGGTAATATAAATGGTCTTAGCCCAACAATGTCCGCAATAGGTTTAACTGTTTTGCCAGTTGTTATTCTAGGTGGCCTTGATAGTGTATTAGGCGCAATAGTTGGTGGCTTTGTAATCGGTATTATTCAAAACATGGCTGGAGGTTATTTAGATCCCCTTGTAGGAGGGGGCTTAAAAGACGTTGTTCCATTTATTATTGTCTTGCTCATTTTGATGTTAAAACCGCATGGCTTATTTGGCAGTAGAAGAATCGAGAGGGTGTGAGATTGTGCGAAATTTGTTCGTGAGGGAAAGCGGTAACTATAAAACTTCTTATAGTGATGATATGAAAATGTTTGGAACTACCGGTTCAAAAATAAAAGCACTACTTATCGTTCTCATGGTACTTTCACTTCCTCTATTTGTGTCCAATTACTGGATTGGACTAATAACGTTATGTGCAATATCATCTGTTGGAGCAATTGGATTAAACATTTTAACAGGGTTTACTGGTCAAATATCAATAGGTGTGGGTGCTTTTCTAGGTGTTGGTGGTTATACATCAGCAATCTTAACATCTACATTAGGTTTAAGTTTTTGGATTTCACTACCACTAGCTGGAATTGTTACAGCAATTATAGGAGGTCTTTTTGGAATTCCATCCTTACGCTTAAATGGTTTGTATTTAGCTATCGCAACCCTAGCGGCACAGGTCATTATTCTCTTTGTCATTAGTAGGTGGGACGGTTTGACAGGTGGCACAGCAGGGATGGTTCTTAGTCGTCCGACTATTGGGGAGTTTTCTTTATCGAGTAATACTGGCTATTACTACTTATGCGTGATCATTTTGTTGTTGACGGTAATGTATGCAACTAACTTATTAAGGACCCGCACTGGACGAGCTTTCTTGGCAGTTCGCGATCGAGATATAGCAGCTCAAATAATGGGTATCAACTTATTCAAATATAAAGTTATGGCTTTCGCGATCAGCTCCTTTTTTGTAGGAATAGCAGGTGCATTGCTCGCACATTATACGATGATTGTAAGCCCAGAACTTTATAATTTCCATGTTTCTATTGAATATTTAGCGATGATATTAATTGGAGGACTAGGTAGTGTATTTGGTTCTATTTTAGGTGCTGCCTTTATTACGCTCTTACCGATAGGCCTTGGTTCACTCATTGATGTACTAGCAGGTTTCATGCCTGACCTGTATCAATTGTTTTCAGCTTTTAAAGATTTTGTGTTTGGAGCGGCAATTATCTTGTTTTTAATTTTTGAACCAGGAGGATTAGCTCATATTTGGCTTAACATTAAAAAGTATTTTAGGTTATGGCCATTTTCTTATTAAACAAAGGGATTGCAGAAGCCGTATTTAAAAAAATGTGTGCTTCTTTATATATGAATATGAGGGGGATTATGAATGAAAAGCAGAAGAAAGTTTACTAGTGCATTAATCGGAATATTGTCTGCCGCATTAATACTTGGTGCATGTTCGGATGATAAAGTGGCGGTAAATGGTAATGTTTCTGAAAGAACGGTTGTCATTGGTGGACTTTACGATATTACTGGTGGTACTGGCGATGTAGGAACACCATATGCCGAGGGAGAACAAGCATATTTCAAGTATTTAGCAAGTAAAGGTGGAGTAGAGGGGATTAGTTTAGAGTTAACAGGAAAAGATTATGCTTATGAAATTCCGGAAGCACAGAAAATCTATCAGGAACTTAGAGATAAAGAAAAGGTTTCTGCAGTACTTGGTTGGGGTACTGGGGATACGGAAGCTTTGCGTCAGCAAGTTGCGAATGATAAGCTTCCATTCTTCTCGGCTTCATACTCAGAGAGTTTGAAGAATTTAGATGAAAGCCCATATAACTTCTTAGCTGCAGCATCTTATTCAGACCAAGGACGTTCCGTTTTAAAATGGATTAAAGAAAACCATAAAGGTTCTAATCCAACCTTAGCGCTATTGTATAACGACACAGCGTTTGGTCGTTCTCCAATTGAAGATATAAAAGCATATGCCGCAGAAATTGGAATTGAAGTCGTCGATGAACAAATTGTTGATGTTCGAGCGACAGAAGCCCAATCTCAATTATTAAATATGGAAAAGAAAAATCCTGACTATGCTATTATTCAAGAAACATGGGGAGCAACAGCTACAATTTTAAGAGATGCTAAAACGCTTGGAATTGACACGCAATTCATTGGGTTGAACTGGGCTTCAGGTGAAGGTGTAATTTCTATAGTAGGAGAAGATGTTGCAGAAGGGTATATTGGTATTCTTTCTCATGCAATGCCTTATGAGGATCTTCCAGGAATGGCAGAGATTAAAGAATATTTAGAAGCTGAAGGTAAGACAATAGATGATATTAATCAAAAATTTATTCAAGGTTGGACTACTGCGAAAATTTTAGTTGCAGGTATTGAAGAAGCTGCAAAAAAACATCCTGATGGCGAATTAACCGGAGAAGAAATTCGTTCAGGTCTTGAGTCTTTACAAGATTTAGATCTTGGTGGGTTAGGGGCTCCTGTTAGCTTTAGTGCAGATAATCATACTGGTACTGAGCAAACACGACTAGGTATTGTAAAAGACGGAAAATGGGAGCCGTTAACGGATTATTTTAGCCATAAAGACTAATATGTAGATATTTTTCTTGAAAGGAGGATATTTATGCTCCAGGTCAATAATATAGAAGTGGTCTATTCGAAAATCATTTTAGCCTTGAAAGGGATGTCACTTCAAGTACCCGAGGGTAAGATTGTTGCTTTACTTGGTAGCAATGGAGCGGGAAAATCCACTACCTTAAAAGCTATTTCTGGATTGCTTAACGGTGATGGAGGGCAAATAACAGATGGTACAATCCAATTTGAAGGAAAGAATATAAATGATATTACACCGGATGTGATTGTAAGGAATGGAATATTTCTTTGCATGGAGGGCAGGCGCGTATTTAGAGACTTAACAGTTGAAGAAAATCTACTGGCCGGGGCTTATTCGCTTAAGGATCGTACGAATATAAAAGAAGATATGGAGAAAATATTTGTTTATTTTCCTAAACTAAAAGCCTTACAATCACGAAAAGCGGGTTTCCTATCAGGAGGAGAGCAACAAATGCTAGCAATAGGTAGGGGTATCATGGCTAAACCCAAATTATTGCTTCTTGATGAGCCTTCCTTAGGCATTGCACCGTTACTCGTGAAAGAGATATTTCAGAACATTAAACAGATTAATGAAGAGGAAGGTACTTCAATATTAGTAGTAGAGCAGAATGCTAATGTTGCGCTTTCCATCTCCGATTACGGATATATAATGGAGAATGGTAGAGTTGTTCTGCAGGGGAATGCAGATTATCTATTATCTAACGAAGAAGTACGAGAGCATTATTTAGGAATTGGAAAAGAAGGAGAGAAAAATTACAAAGAAAATAAAGTATATAAACGTCGTCAAAGAGTAGTTTGGTAATTTATAAGAACGATTGCATGTGTAACGTGCAATCGTTCTTTAGTTTGAAGGAATAGTCCCTGTTCCATTTAAATGCTTTTAGAAATTTTTTATTAATGCAAGACCCGTTCATTTCCGTTCCATGCGGACGCGTTCTGCCGGCATGGCTTCAGCCGCTTCCTTCGCTTCGCTCGGTCCATCAGTTGAGGGGAAGGCAATCTAAGTTCGCCGCATCCTGCTCCTGCGCAAAGCTCGTCGCAAAAGAACTTTTGCGGCAACGATTGCATGACCAACATCGTGTTGGCCTAGGAGGCTAAGGCAACGTCCGCGGATAGGGAGCCGTTTCAACGATTTTCTTATTTATATTACAAATATAACAATGAGCAAAAACTTGTCATTTAATTGATAAATCTCTCTAACCATTTTGAAATGCTACTGACATCTTTGCGTGGTAAGATAAGTCTCGTTAGTGAAAGGGAGGAAATTCATTTTATGAAAAAACACATTGTTGCACTAACCGCAATCGCAGCACTATCAGTAGGAGCGGCGGGACAAGCTTCCGCATCAACCGTTCATACGGTAGAAAAAGGAGATACACTTTGGGCTATTTCTAGAGAAAATAACGTAAGTGTACAAGATTTACAAGAATGGAACGAACTAGATTCAACGTTAATATATCCATTACAGCAGTTAAAGGTACAAGAAACCCATGTTGTCGTTCAAGGTGAAACACTTTTCCAAATTGCACTTTTACATGGTCTGTCGGTGGATGAGTTAATGGAAAGTAATCAGCTTACAAGCGATTTAATTTTTCCTGGAGATGAATTAGTTATCGAAGGAACGAAAAAGGTTGAGCATAAAGTAGATTCGGCTTCCTTACATAAAGCACCCGTAACTAATACAACTGAAAATACATCAGAACCAGCTACAGAAAAAACTGAAGCTCCGGCACCAGCTACAGAAAAAACTGCAGCGCCAGCACCAGCTACAGAAAAAACTGCAGCACCAGCACCAGCTACGGCAAAAACTACAGCACCAGCACCAGCTGCAAAAACAACAGAACCAGCAGCTGTTAAAACTTCAGCTCCTGCAGAATCTACAGCAAAAGAGCTTACTGTTACTTCGACTGCTTACACAGCTTCTTGTGAAGGATGCTCTGGTGTGACAGCTACTGGAATCGACTTAATTGCTAATCCGAACCAAAAAGTTATCTCTGTAGATCCATCGGTTATTCCATTAGGCTCCCGAGTATGGGTAGAAGGCTATGGTGAAGCAATTGCTGGAGATACTGGCGGATCAATTAAAGGAAACAAAATAGATATTTTTATGCCAGATAAACAAGATGCAATCAATTGGGGACGCAAAACAGTTAAAGTAAAGATTTTAGATTAAACATAAAATAGATATCCGGCAAATGCTGGATATCTATTGGTTTGTTAATATGTAAAGCTATAGTAATTCCTGGGGAACTTCTTTCATTGAAATTGTAATGTTTCAACGGATATTTTAAGGGTGCTAGTCTCAAAGAGAGGCTTTAGGATTTGTACGGAATGGGTACCATTTAATGAATTTTTTCAGGATGTTTACCTTACATGCCTAAAGAGCACGAAGAATGAGACCCCGCAAAGGATGGGGAATGAAGCGACTCATCCCGCGAAGACTCGATGGTGTAGCGTGCGACAAGAGTGTATACTCTTAAAATTATAGAAGTGATTTAAAAATCCTACAATATACGCAGCGAACATTTTTATTCATTCAATCATTCCTATTTTATCTTTTCTTCCAGTTCTATTTTTGCAATTATTTTTTCTATTATTGATTCAAGAGCTTCTAATCTTTCCACTGATTGATTCGTATTGACCTCATTTTTATCAAGCTTCTCTAAGGCTGTCTCAAAATACCTCTTTAGAATACTCTCTTGTCTATTGTTGTTTCGTTGAATCCGATTTAATACCTCATTTTGAATACTAGATCGTCTAATCATCATCTTGTTAAATGCAGTTTGCTTACTCAAATGCTCATTCATAGAGGTTTTGTAGCTTTTTGAGGCATGTTTGATTTCGATTACATTTTTCTTCAGATGTTCATACTGCCTTCTGTGGATTTTTCCTTGTATATTTAATACTTCTTCTTGTCTTTGCACGCCCTCTAAAATTTTTTTACATGACTTCTCCAGCTCAGCAACACTTTCAATTAAATGGATGTTTAATGATATCTGTTCTTCTATAAAATCTAACCAAGGATTGAGGTTAAAAGTACTTTGGTTATTTTCCGTGGAAAGGGTAAGTGGAAATAAACGTACCTTCGATTCATTCATATATACAACTCCTTTATAAATAAAACGTGTTGTCATCATTGTTTAGTCTATGAACGAAATCGATTTTTGTGAGCAAATCACCTAGCGATAAATGACAAGTTTTTTATACATAGTGCATAGGATAGTTAGTATGAATTATTCGGAAGGTGGCAATTGATGTATTATCAATCTATGCGAGGCCATTTATTTTCTCCTTTACGGGTCATAACGGTAAGGGGGGACGGTGAGGTTTTTGTAAAACCTAACTATGCCCAAATCCAAATAGAGGTAAGTACGGAAGGAAAAGATGTAAGAGGAGCACAACAGGAAAACGCAAATATTATGAACCAAGTAATACAATCCCTTTTACAGCTGAATATTCCGAGAGAAGATATTCAGACAGCTGCATTTAATGTTCTTCCTCAATATGATTATGTGGAAGGAAAACAAATATTTAGAGGGTACGAGGTTACAAATGCATTGACTGTCAAGGTGAGAGATACAAGCAAAATAGGAAGTGTCATTGATACTGCTATTCAAAATGGGGCAAACCGTGTCTCTGGAATACAATTTAAAATAGAAAATGCTGATCCGTATTACCAACAAGCACTTCGTTTAGCACTTCAAAATGCTCAAACAAAAGCAAAAACAATTGCAGAGACTTTGAAATTGACTTTACACCCTCAACCAATTGAAGTTGTAGAAGAAAGGGAAACGGGACCGATTCTTTATAAATCAGTTGCTATGGCTGACCAGACTTTCTCTACACCAATTGAACCCGGACAAATTTTGATAAATGCAATTGTTAAGGTGAAGTATCAATACTAATTAAATCTTATTATTAGGCTGTTTGATATTTTTATCAAACGGCTTTTTTAGTAGGAAAGTGTTGAAATTGAACTACCTTAAATATAATTTTAAGGCTCTTAGCACCGCCAAAAGTACTAATGTATTTATCCATTATTTCTATTTTTGACTTAGTTGCCGCCTTCTCTATGAAGTACTTTCTACGTAAATTATTGTATCGTAAACATTCCTTTTTCATGGATGTAGGATGAAATAATAAATAATTCTTGTATAATAGGATGCAGTATATGAAATGGGGGAAATACAATATGCCAGCTTTACCAAATTGTCCGAAATGTAACTCAGAATATACATATGAAGATGGAAATCTTTTTGTTTGTCCAGAGTGTGCGCATGAGTGGAGTATAGATACTGAGAGTGAAAAAAAGGAAGATGAAAAGATTGTTAAAGATGCAAATGGAAACGTATTGAATGATGGCGACTCCGTAACTGTTATTAAAGATTTAAAGGTAAAGGGTACCTCTTCTACGTTAAAAATCGGCACGAAAGTTAAAAGTATTCGATTAGTAGATGGAGACCATAATATAGACTGCAAAATTGACGGCTTTGGTGCAATGAAATTAAAATCTGAATTCGTTAAGAAAATATAAGTTTAAAAAAGCGGCTTATCGTTTAAATATAAACGGGAAGTCGTTTCTATTAATCTAAAATGCTTCTCCAGTCCTCATAAAGAAGCGGATCAATGATATTCACATGTTTCATAAACTCGACTAGATAGTGCTGATTTAATCATTCAACTATCATAATTTTCACCATGAATTAGTGGATAATCCCTAGTACTAATGCATTTTAAATAATATGTGTTAATGCAAAAGTAACCACGACAAAATAGACCATTAGATGTTGGTTGATACATCTAACGGTCTTTATGATAACTTTATTCTATTTTGTCAAATTGGATTTGATACACTTTCTTCGGACGTCCTCGTAGTTTTTTCTGTTGCTGCATTAAAACAGTAGCAGCTCCGTGTTCTTCTAGTTTTTTTAGTATTCGATTAGCAGCTCTTGACGTGATACCTAAATGACTGCTTAAATCCTCTGACGCTAGTATGTTAGATTGAAGCTTGTCCATAACGGCAATGATTTTTTGAATTTGTAGAGGAGATGTGTTTAATTTCCCGCTTAATTGTTCAATACCAGAATCATACTGTGTGATTACCTGTATCCAATTTTTATCGCCTAATGGTCCAATCAACTTCTCTTCTTTAGACAAAATGTAAGCCTGAGTTTCCAGTGCTGCACACATTTGTGAAGCTTTTTCAGCGTTTGATCGTGCTTCTTGAATCGAATGACCTATCCCCCAGCCGATATGAACAGGAAACTGTAATTCGTGGGAGAGAAAGGGTACTAGCTGACAGCTAGTCTTATCGTTTGTAATCAATTTAAAGTCAGTGTAATTCGTGATAATTTCATAATACAAAACATTTTTATGAATAATAAAAGACATATGATTTTGTTTGCTAAAATCCAGTATTGCTTTATATAAGGACATTTGTCGATATTCTAATTCCGTTACGTTATTCCTATTAATAGCTATCTCTAAATGACCAATAACAACTTGATTCTCTATTAATTGAAGAAGTTGTATTTCTTTTAACAATGCTTCTATTTTCATAATCATACTTCGGTCAGAAGGAACTACTAATAACAAGTTAATATTATATGGTTTTAATATTTCTGGTAGCCTACTTAATCTAGTCATGCATACATCCACTTTGTTTTGTTGCCACAAATCAACGTGGAGATCTCGAATTTTATCATATACATCAAGATCCGCATATGCGCGGATGCTAGGGTCAAAGATATAGGGTAAATCTTCCTCTGAAGTCCATTCCTTTATCCCCAGATAATTATTTTCCTCGTATAAGAAATCTACTAAACATCTTTTCATCTCGAAGTCTTTGTTCTTATAGATATATTCAGAAAGTGTCCGATAAAAATCAGCTTGGGTGACATCGAAATGTAACATCGGAATGAGTACATCTGAAAAATGTTGTTTAACGAAAAAATAAGGTATTTGTCCACTAAATAATATCCCATCCACCAACTGTATTTTATCTAAAAAAATTGCGTGTAAATGTGCGAGACTATCATAAATTGTGTAAACAAATTCACAATTTTCTAGTTGTAATGCCTCAGCCTTTTTAACCCATTTTAAAGAATTTTCTGTTGTAAAAATAAGAATTCTCGGCATTTTTCAATTTTTCTCCTTTTTCTAAAAATATATTGACTTCCGTAATAAATTTAGTTTACCCTGTTATTTAAAGACATTGGACAAAGGGGTCTTTAATTAATCGAAGGGGTGGTTTTATTGAATAGCACAATTGAAAATAACGAAGAGATTAATAGTGAAAATAGGTTTTCAAGATTTTTATCTTTCGTGGAGAAAGTGGGAAATAAGTTACCACATCCGTTTATTTTATTCTTTTATCTAACAGTTCTTCTCGTTATTCTATCATGGATATTAAGTTTATTTAAAGCTGCTGTAGTTCATCCGAATACGCAGGAAACTGTAGCGGTAAAAAGTATTTTGTCTTATGAAGGTATTCAGTTTATATTATCCGATACTCTAAAGAACTTTACAGACTTTGCACCGTTAGGTTTAGTACTAACTGTCATGTTAGGAATAGGTTTAGCTGAAAAAGTCGGGTTGCTAGAAATGCTTATGAAAAGAGCAATACTCAATACACCTAGAAAGATTATTACATTTACCGTTTTCTTTATTGGAATCTTAGGGAATATTGCTTCCGATGCAGCATTTGTTGTAATTCCACCATTAGCTGCACTGGTATTCTTATCGGTCGGTCGTCATCCAATTGCTGGATTGGCAGTTGGCTTAGCGAGTACCGGAATTGGTTTTACGGCAAATGTATTAATTGCTGGTACAGATGCGTTATTGTCTGGAATATCTACAGAAATATCACAAGGTATTAATCCCGATATTATTGTGACACCACTCGATAACTGGTTTTTTATGAGTGTTTCTACATTTGTTTTGGCTGGACTAGGTACACTCATTACTGAGAAGTATGTAGAACCGAGATTAGGAGTTTATACCGGAGAGCAACAATCTCTTTCCAATGAGATAAGTGCCCTAGAAAAAAGAGGTTTACGTAATTCACTGATTGCTGCACTAATATTCATCGCTGCTGTTGTTGGAGCTATGCTTATACCTAATTCTCCTTTGCTAAACGAAGATGGAACCTTATTGCGATCACCATTTTTGTCAGGGATAGTGCCAGTTTTGTTTCTATTCTTTTTAGTCGTAGGGATTGTTTATGGGGTAAGCACGAAAAAAATCCAATCATCTGCAGACGTTCCTAAATTGATGACAGAGGCAATTGGAACTTTATCTGGATATATTGTATTAATTTTTATGATTGCTCAATTTGTTGCATATTTTAACTGGAGCAATATTGCTATTTGGTTAGCGGTGCATAGTGCAGCAATATTAACGCACTTAAATATGACAAATATATTCGTTATCGTGCTATTTGTATTATTAACCGCATTTTTGAGCTTGTTCATCATTAGTGGTTCTGCATTATGGTCACTAGTTGGTCCCGTTTTTATTCCGCTCTTTATGGTGCTTGGTTATCACCCGGCGTTTATACAACTAGCGTACCGTATTGGGGAGTCTTCTACCAATATGGTAACGCCATTAAATCCTTATTTCGCTATTATTCTATCATTCATGCACGTGTATGATAAAAAAGCGGGAATAGGTACACTCATGTCTCTTATGATTCCATATACAATCGGTTTTCTGATTATTTGGATTATTTTAATGCTCGTATTTGCATTACTTGGTATTCCTATTGGTCCAGGGGTATCTTTATATCTCTAGTTTATAAATCTAAGGAGTGAATAAGATGAATGGGTTTACTATAACTCCTAATTTAATGGAGCAGATATGTGAATGGAGAAGGGATTTTCATCGTTATCCAGAAACAGGCTGGACAGAATTTCGCACTGCCTCCATTATTGCGCATGAGTTAAATCATTTAGGATTTGAAGTACAGATCGGTAAAGAAGTGTTAACAGAGGAACGTATGGGTGTTCCTTCTGATGAACAGTTAGAAGCTTGTTATGAGCGTGCAAAAAATACTGGAGCATACCAAGAATATCTTGAAAAAATGGTAGGAGGATATACAGGTGTGGTTGGGACAATTAAAGGATACAAGCCTGGACCTACTATTGCTTTTCGATTTGATATGGATGCTTTGGAAATTTTAGAAACAAATAGTGCATCGCATATACCTACAGAAAAAGGTTTTCGTTCTTTAAATGAGGGAGTTATGCACGCGTGTGGACATGATGCCCACAGTGCTCTTGGTTTAGGCTTAGCAACAATACTTGCAGAAAGCTTGGAGTACATAGGAGGGACGATTAAAATAATTTTCCAACCAGCGGAAGAAGGAGTGCGTGGGGCAAAATCCATGGTAGATGCTGGTGTAGTAGATGGAGTGGATTATTTTTTAAGTATGCATGTCGGAACTGGGGTGCCATTAGGAACCGTAATTGCTGGAACAAATGGATTTTTAGCTACAACTAAAATAGATGCAACGTTTAAAGGGAAGGCAGCACATGCAGGAGCTGAGCCAGAAAAGGGAAGAAATGCTTTATTAGCTGCGGCATCTGCTATTCTAGGCCTTCATGGAATATCCCCGCATAGTGGAGGGGCTTCTCGGATAAATGTCGGAACCTGTATTGCGGGTGATGGACGGAATATTGTTCCAGCCCATGCTTCCTTACAGCTTGAAACTCGTGGTGAAAATAGTGAAGTCCATTCCTATGTCCATCAACAAGCTTTAACTGTGCTAGAAGGAGCTTCCAAAATGTATGGGACTGAGCTTTCTTGTAGAGTTGTGGGATCGGCCAAAACTTGTTCATCTTCTGATAAATTAATAGAACTAGTTACGGATGCAGCAAAAACTGTAAATAAATTAGTGGAAGTAATACCTCTTACTAAATTTGCCGCCGGTTCAGAAGATGCTACTTATATGATGAATCATGTTCAAAATCAAGGTGGACTTGCAACGTATTCCATCTTTGGAACAACACTATCAGCTGGACATCATCATGAGAAATTTGATATCGATGAGGACGTGTTTCCAATTGTTTTGGAAACTTGGTTGGCCACAATTGAACAAATTTATGTATATGAAAGTGGGAAACTTTAAATGGATAATCTAGCAGATTTAATAGAGTTGTTAATAGAAGAGCAACGAGAGGAAATAATAGCGTTAAGTGATCGAATTTGGGACATACCAGAGACTAGATTTCAAGAATATCAATCATCCAAAATATTGAGTGATTTTTTAGAACAAAAGGGCTTTATTGTTGAACGTGGAGTAGGCGGAATTGAAACAGCCTTTACAGCTACCTTTGGAGAAGAAAAGCCTGTCATTGGTGTACTCGGGGAATTCGATGCTTTGTCAGGTCTTAGTCAAAGAGAAGCATCAGATATACGAGAACCTTTACAAGAAGGTGCAAACGGGCATGGATGCGGACATAATCTATTGGGTACAGCAGGAATCGCAGGAGTTCTTGCAATAAAGGAACTAATTCAACAAAAGAAAGTAACGGGTTCTATCAAATACTTTGGATGTCCTGGAGAAGAAGGGGGATCTGGTAAAACTTTTATGGTGAGAGATGGTGTTTTTAAAGACATTGATGTTGCGCTTACATGGCATCCTAATTCTTACACGGGTGTTTTTTCATTCTCCTCACTCGCAAATTATCAAGTATATTTCTCTTTTGAAGGAAAAGCCTCGCATGCAGCAAATTCTCCCCATCTTGGACGGAGTGCATTAGATGCAGTTGAGCTGATGAATGTTGGTGTCAATTATTTACGCGAACACATTATCTCAGATGCCAAAATCCATTATGCTGTTACAAACACGGGAGGCTCTTCTCCCAATGTTGTACAATCAGATGCAGAGGTATTGTATCTCATTCGTGCCCCTCATTTAAAAGACGTAGAAGAAATCTATCAGCGTGTTATTAACATTGCAAATGGAGCTGCTTTAATGACGGAAACCAAAGTATCCGTTCGTTTTGATAAGGCATGTTCAAATTACATACCGAACCATACATTAAATATGATAATAAATGAAAAATTACAGCATTTTGGTTTGCCGGAATATAATGGGGAAGAATTGAATTATGCTCATAAAATGGCCAAAACTATTACATCTGAAGAGGTTGAAACGGCTATTCTAGATGCAGAGAAATTATCGAGCTACCAAATCACAGATCAATTTTATAGAGAAGGCTATCCTTTTTTTGAAGAGATTATACCCTATGTGAAAAATAGAGAAGTGATGCAAGGTTCGACAGACGTAGGAGATGTTAGTTGGATCGTGCCAACCGCTCAATTTTTTACTACTTGCTTTGTAGCAGGCACTCCACTTCACACTTGGCAACTTGTCTCTCAAGGAAAAACCTCTCTGGCTCATAAGGGATTATTATATGCAGGAAAGGTTCTTGCAGCAAGTGCCATTGAGATTTTTGAAAAACCAGACTTAATAGATTTAGCGAAGCAAGAATTAGCTGCAAGCACAAAAAGTGCCTATCGAAATCCATTGCCTGATAATCTTAGACCGAGCATTCAATAGATATTTAATATGACAGGTTGAAATCAATACAATGAGAGAAGGTTCTAAAGCAATTAGATATTGTTTTAGAACCTTCTCATTTTTAGTTAATTTTATTTATCATCATCATCGTCATCATCATGATCGTCATCATATTCCAACTCTAGTACAGTTCCAGTACTTGCATCGATTTTAATTTCTGCTTCCCCTTTTTTAGTGCGTAATTCTATTTCATACTCATATCTTTCGTCATCTGAGTCCAATTCGATTTTAATGACTTCTCCGTTCACTTTTTCTTTAGCAAGGGCAATTGCATCTTTTTCTGAGATCAGCGATGTGATAGATGTAGTTTTAACGCTAGCTTCAATATCGTCATCGTTATCACTTTCTTTAACACTTAACACCTTTGCTGTATATGCATCAACTTTTACTTCAATTTCTTTATTTTTATCTACATCAATGTCTACATCGTAATATGTTTTTTTGTTCTCCGTCTCTAATTCAACACTATCAAATTTACCGCTAGCTTCCTTTAATGCAATTTCTTTTGCTTTTTCAATACCGATGATTTTATTGCTTTGCTCGGTAGAAATCTTTACGTCATCCTCTGCAAATGCACTAATTCCGACTGCACCACTTATAACTAAGGCGGTTGCCAAAGTCCCTATTACCATCTTTTTCATGTTGTTTCCTCCTCTGTTTAATTTGGCTTACACTTATATAATAAACAGAGAAAAAGAAAGGACGGTTATAAGAAGGTTAAAATTCGGTAAGAAAAAGTATAAAAGAAATTAATCTTCCCAATTAACGGATTTTACTTCTCCTGTGTATGCATCGACTTGAACGATAGCTTCTCGATCTTCCTCGCCATTTTCAATTTCTACTTCAACCAAGTAATAAGGGGCTTGGTCTGGTGGTTGATGTAATTCAGCATCATCATCTGCTAAACCATTTACATGTTTTGCAGCGATATCGAGTGCCTCCTGTTCCGTAATTACCGTGTTTTCTTTTGGTGCAGGATCTTGTGTTTTAGGATCGTTACTCTCACTTTGGGATCCATCTTCAGTATTTGTTGGAGGCTCTTTAGGCTCAACAGGTTGTTCTTTGGGCTTTCCCAGTTGTTTCAAGGAAAGAATATTTCCGCTCTTTGCATCTATCTTAATATTGTATATACCATTTTCAAGCTGCATTTCTATCTGGTATTCATCATGAGTTTTTGTCGTTCGGATAATGTCTCCTGCATATTGGTCTATTGCAACAGCATTCGCTTCTTCCTCTGATAATTCTTGAGCAGAAATGGATGGAGATAACCATTGAAACCATACGATTAAAAGTAGGGAAACGAGGAGTATAGCTCCAGATACCCATACCCATTTCTTTGTCTTCATTGTGCAATCCCCCTTGTAACAGTTTGTGGCAATAGTATATAACGGGAAAGTTAAAAAATGGTGAGAAATAAATTGTTATTTTACTTAGCATTTTTCGTTTTGAAAAAAAGTGTAACCGTTGTACCGCGGTTTTCTAAGCTATTCAGTTCAATTCTTGCCCCGATTGCTTTGGCTATTTCTCTTGCCATAGTAAGTCCTAAACCTATCCCTCCTTGCTTTCTACTTCTAGCTTGATCGACACGGTAAAATCGATCATATATTTTTGGTAAGTCTTCCTTTGGGATTCCAATTCCACTATCTTTAATTTGTATAAATGTTTCATTGGAGGTAGCACTAACATATATAGTAATGCGTTCTTCGCTGTACTTTCTTGCGTTATCTAAAAATATAAAAAGAAGTTGTTTTAGCTTTTGATGATCGGTATAACCAGTAAACATTTCATTGCTTTCGACGGAAATCTCTCTTTGGTAGGTGTTTTGAAACGTATTAGCAGTTTCCAAGACGAGCTCTGTTACATTTATTTGTTCCATTTGGATATTCCATTGTTCCTGAGGTTTTGCTAATTGTAAGAGCTGTTCCGTCATTTCTCTCATTCGAACAGCCTCTGAGTGTATCGCTTCTATAGATTCTTCAAATAGGTCGGGTCGCTCTAGGCCTCTTCGTTTTAAAAGGTCCGAGTAGTTCTCAATAATAGTTAAGGGAGTTCTTAGTTCGTGAGAAGCGTTCGATACGAATTGTTCTTGCTTTTCAAAGTTAGTTTGTAGCAAATCAATCATATGGTTAAAGGTTTCACCCATTTCCACTAGCTCTTCCTCAGAAGTCTCTTCAAGCTTAAGACTCTTAAAGTGACCACTTTTCTGTATTTCTTTCATCGTATTTATCATTAGTCTGATCGGCTTTATGATTAAATTACTAAGAATTCTGCTAGAGATAAATACAGGTATCATCGCGATAATCGTTACACCAATTAACACAATACCCAGAATCTTAATCATCTCATCTGTTGCATGTATACTACTAATCACTTGAAGGTTAACAACTCGCCCGTCATTCCAAACGACTGGATAGGAAACAAAAACATACTGCTTGTTTCCAAACGAAATTATTTTGCTTACTTCGCCCGCAGAAAAGTTGCTTTTTCGTGACTTTAAGGCTGTCTCTGAGGCAGATGTTATTTTTGCTTCAGTTGTCAAATCCTCGTTTAATACTTGGATCATCCCATTCACTGGCACATAGGCTAGGAGAAGCTTGTTAGGTGCAATTCGATCAATTTCACGCCGCACATCTGAAGCGATTTTTTCCACTTCAGCTTTAGCGCGATCAAGTTCATTTGACATCATAAGATGACTGAAAAGAAGGTAGATAGAAGTATTCATTAGAATTAATAAAACGATAAATAACACCGAAGTATATAAATTTATTTTATTTCGTAGTTTCATGTAACTTCCTTTAAGACGTAGCCTACGCCCCTTACTGTATGAATTAATGGATAATCAAAGTCAGCGTCGATTTTTTTTCGGAGATAACGAATATAAACATCAACAATTTTTGTTTCTCCAAAATAATCATAGCCCCAAACCGCCTCTAAAATTTGCTCACGGTCTAAAACTTGACGCTTATTTTTAAGTAAATATAAAAGTAGATCGTATTCCTTTGGTGTTAGAGTTATATCGTTTTTGCTTCGAATGACTTCTCTCGTTTTTTCATTTATCTTTAAGTCACTTACATATATCCACTCGTCATTCTCTTCCAATTTTGGTGCTGTGGCCTGCTTTATCCTTAAAACAGCTCGTATTCTTGCTAGTAATTCTTCCATACGAAAAGGCTTTGTAATATAGTCATTGGCTCCCAGGTCAAGACCGGATACTTTATCTTCTATGGAGTCCTTGGCTGTTAATAAAATTACTGGAATGAATGAGTCCTTTAAACGAATGCGTCGGAGAAGTTCTATTCCGCTCATTTCTGGCAACATAACATCAAGTAATATCAAATCCCAATTTCTTGCGCGGTAGGATTCTAAGGCATCTAAACCATTTGTAGCCTTTCCAATTTCATAACCTTCAAATTCTAATTCTATTTCCAGCAATCTTAAAATTTTTTCTTCATCTTCTACTATTAAAATAGATTCTTTTAACAAAAGCGATACCACCTTATGTAAGCATTTGACGTCTTTATTCTATTCTACACTACTTAATTTTGCCAGGAACTCGAACATTCTGATAATTTATTTCCTAGTTCTCTTGTGTCATTACAATATAAAATCGTTTTATTAATATGTTGTGAGGGGTATCTTTATAATGTAGATAACATAGAAAGAATATATGAAATGGAGTGGAGACGGATGTCTAGACAATATTACATGATCATTAATGGAGCGGAAGTTGGAAAAGAATTACCTGTTATTGAAGTTAGTAACCCTGCAACAGGAGAAGTTTTTGCGACTGTTCCAAAAGGAGGTAAGGAAGAAGCGATACAAGCAGTCGATGTAGCTTATGAAGCATTTAAAAAATGGTCTGCTTTATCTGCATATGAACGAAGTGAACTAATACAAAATTGGCATAATCTGATTAAGGATAATACGGAAGACCTTGCCAAAACGATGACAGAGGAGCAAGGGAAACCTCTTACAGAAGCAAGAGGGGAAATCAATTATGCAAATGGCTTTATTTCCTGGTATGCAGAAGAAGGGAAACGTATTTATGGAGAAATGATTCCCGCAACTCAACAAAATAAACGTATTTTTGTGCATAAACAACCGGTGGGCGTTGTAGCAGTTATTACTCCTTGGAACTTTCCAGCAGCAATGATTACAAGAAAGGTTGGTCCGGCTCTCGCTTCTGGCTGTACTGTAGTAATAAAACCTGCTGGACAGACACCTCTCACGGCAATCAAGTTGGTGCAACTTGCAAAAGCAGCAGGAATACCAGATGGGGTTGTAAATATAGTAACAGGCGATTCTAATTCTATTGGAAATGCTTGGTTAGAAGACTCCCGTGTTAGAAAACTGACTTTTACAGGTTCTACAGAGGTAGGAAAGCGGTTAATGAAAGGTGCAGCGGATACAGTCAAAAAAGTTTCGCTTGAATTGGGGGGACATGCACCTTCTATCATTATGGAAGATTGTAATTTAGAAAAGGCTGCAGAAAATGTTCTTGCCGCGAAATTTCGAAATGCTGGTCAAACCTGTGTATGTATTAATCGTGTATACGTGCAGGAATCGATTGCACAGAAGTTTACTGAGTTATTAATAGAAAAAACGAAGAAGTTGAAGATTGGTAATGGTCTCGAAGATGGCGTGACAATCGGTCCGCTTATTAACGATTCTGCTGTGGAAAAAGCTCAGGAGCATGTAGATGATGCAGCCTCAAAAGGAGCAGAAGTAAAAATTGGTGGGAAAAGAAAAGAAGGTCTTTTCTTTGAACCGACCATTTTAACGAATGTCACTGATGACATGCTTTGTATGCAGGAAGAAACATTCGGACCGGTAATTCCTATTAGTACATTTAAGGATGAAGAAGAAGCAATCCGACGCGCGAATGACTCTATATATGGACTTGCCGCGTATGTTTTTACTGAGAATATTTCGAGAGGTATCCGTATTACAGAAAAATTAGAGTACGGTATTATTGGTTTAAATGACGGTTTACCATCTACTCCACAGGCGCCATTTGGAGGATTTAAACAAAGTGGACTCGGCCGTGAAGGTGGTCACCATGGAATGGACGAATACTTAGAGATTAAGTACATTTCTCTTGGTTTATAGTCTAAATTTATAAAAAGCATGCACATCCGATTATCTTGTAAAGATTTTTGGGATGGCATAGCTTTTTTATTTGTTTTAGCTTTTTATTTTTTGCGGGAATATATCAATAGTAATAAAAGGTATAAACAGGTAAATAGGTAAAATGGATTCAGTCATTTTTTATTTATGATAAAAAAGCTATAGGTTATGGGAATACTACTTATCTATTGACATTCGCGCTGGCCGCACGTCCGCATGAGCCGCTGTATGCGCTAGCGCATATCGCTGTCTCATACGGCACGTCATGCGGCTAGGAAGGCTGTACTCTCTTGAGAAGGTAAGTAGATGCTATTATAGGATTGTTAATGAACAATCCTGAATACAGGATGTAGACTTACTTATTTTAATCGAATTGTTTCTATTTCATCGGATGTTTCTAGGATGTGCGCCTCACACTCCGCAAGAGCGCGAAGAATGAGAAAGGATGTGCGAGCGACTAAGGAGCGACTAAGGAGCGACTCATCCTGCGGAGGCTCAAGTGTAACGTGCGGCAAGCGCACATCCGTGTTCTAGTCTTTAACGTGCGTTCACTAGTTTTTCTTTCTCTCTTAATATTTTTCAAAGACTTGCATTTTAACTATTCAAAATAGTTGAAGTGCAAGTTCTTTTTTTCATGTTACTATTAGTAAAAAGAAAATAGGATGGGGGAATAGTAAATGAAACAAATTATTGCAATGGGTGGTGGAGGTTTCTCCATGGAGCCTGAAAATCCATTATTAGATCGATATATTTTGAAGCAATCCAAAAAGGATAGGCCAAAAATTTGTTTTATTGGTACGGCTAGCGGAGATGCAGATAGTTATATTGAACGTTTTTATAGTTTTTTTCAAAATGAGGCATGTGAGCCTTCCCATTTATCGTTGTTTAAACCACATACCCGTGATATTAAGAAATTCATTCTCGACCAGGACATTCTCTATGTAGGGGGAGGTAACACGAAAAACCTCATGGCTCTTTGGAAAGAGTGGGAATTGGATATAATTATTCGAGAAGCATACAACAATGGAATTATTTTAGCTGGGATCAGTGCGGGGTCACTTTGTTGGTTTGAAGAAGGTACAACGGATTCCTTCGGGGACGAGCTTGAACCTATCTCATGTCTGGGTTTGATTTCTGGTAGTAATTGTCCACATTATGATGGGGAAGAAGATAGACGTCCTGTTTATCAAAAGTTTATTAATGAAGGAGTTATTGGTGCAGGATATGCAGCGGACGATGGGGTTGCTCTGCATTTTATAGATGAAAAATTATACTCTGTTGTAAGTTCTCGTCCACATGCTAGTGGATATCGTGTGGATAAGAACAAAGAAGAGAAGTTATCCACAACTTATTTAGGTTTTGAAAACTAGTTACAAAACATATTGAGGCGATATACTGATGGAATATATACAAAAAGGAACGAAAGAATATAAAAAAGTTAACTTTGCATTATTTGCAGCAGGGTTTATAACGTTTGCTAATTTATACATCACACAACCGATTCTTCCTGAATTTTCAAGAGAATTTCAGGTGTCACCAGCTGTGGCTAGTTTGTCCCTTTCATTTACTACATTTGCTTTAGCTATATGCCTTGTCATCTTCGGATCTCTTTCAGAAGCATGGGGACGTAAACGATTGATGACGATTTCCATCCTTGCGGCTTCTATTTTGACATTAATAATTGCGTTTTCTCCAAATTTTGAAGTGCTACTTGTATTACGAGTGATTCAAGGGGTTGCTTTTGCCGGTCTTCCGGCAATTGCAATGGCTTATTTGGGGGAAGAAGTAGAGCCGGCTAGTCTAGGAGTTGCGATGGGACTTTATATAAGTGGAAATTCGATTGGCGGGCTAGCAGGTCGTATTATTATGGGGACGATGACAGATTTATTTAGCTGGAAAATTGGAATGGTTTTTCTTGGTTTATTAAGTCTAGCGATTAGCATTTATTTTGTCATTTCTTTACCAAATTCTCGACATTTTGAGCCAAGAAAGTTACAATTTAGAGCTTTAACTAATTCGCTTATAGCACATTTAAAAGATTCAAGTATGCTTTGTCTTTTTGGTATAGGTTTTACACTGATGGCGAGTTTTGTATCATTATATAACTACATCAGTTTTAAATTGCTAGGTCCTCCTTATTCACTTAGTACAACGATTGTCGGGTGGATTTTTATTATTTATTTGGTAGGAACATTCAGCTCCACATGGCTTGGTAGCCTAGCGGATCGATATGGTAGACAAAAAATGTTATTTGTTGGAATAGGCATTATGTTTGCTGGTGCTATCCTAACGATTAATGTTGCATTAACACTGAAAATTGTTGGAATTATTATATTTACTTTTGGATTTTTTGGAGCGCATTCCATCACGAGTGGATGGGTGAGTAAAAGAGCGGAACATGATAAGGCACAAGCTTCTTCGCTTTATTTATTTTTCTATTATGTTGGCTCTAGTATTGGAGGTACTGCGGGCGGGATTTTTTGGTCCAAGTTTGGCTGGAACGGAGTCATAGGTTTAATAGCAAGTTTCCTTCTAATTTCAGTAATCTTATCCTTCCTTCTAAAATTTACCTTGAAAGAAGCTCAGAAATAAGTATCCTATTTCTGAGCTTCTTCTTTTCTATATGGTTTTTCCTCTTATTCATTTAATGGATGAAAGAGCAATCTGAATTCCTATAATCAAACATTAATTGTTCTTCAAAAACTCCACAAGATCCTGTTGATTTTGCGGTGGTACACCGTGACCATCATTATATGTTTTAAAGGTAACCTTAGCACCGAGATTTTCGAAATAATCCTTACTTTCAGCACCCCATTGGGAAGGAATAATGTAATCATAATCCCCATGAGAAATAAAAATATCTAAATGATCTACAGATCTTTTGCTATATTCATTTTTTACAAAGTCCGGTATATAGCCACTCAAAGCAACAACACTATTCAATTCATTTCCCATAGTTAAAGCTAGTGATTGTGCTAGCACAGCTCCTTGACTAAAGCCAAGTACAGAAATTTGGTTAGAATCCAACTCAAATTCTACAATTGCCTCGCGAATAAAAGATTGAATATAGACAAGCACTTTATCAAATACTTCTCGATTTGGTTTGCCTTCTTCTTCTATTGTAAAAAACGCATATCCTGGGTTGAAAACGATTGGACCGCGCAAGCTAAAAATATGATGTGTCTTTTCAAAGCCTTTCACTAGCTGAGGCAAATCCTCTTCATTACTTCCCATGCCGTGTAATAAAAACAAAGTTGGTTGATTTTTTTCTGCTACCTGTGGAGCGGTATATTTGTATGTAAAAGGTGAGTTCATTTATTTTTCGTCCCTTCAGGCTAAAGTAAATCCATTTTAACAAAAATAAAACACTTTGTATAAGTCATTCGACATTATACAAAGTGTAAAATATATCCTTTAAAGTTTAAAGTGTTGTACAACTCCATTTAAATCTTCAGCTAACTTCGCAAGTTGTTCTGCGCTTTCAGCTACTTCTTCCATCGAACTACTAGCTTCTTCCGCTGTTGCGGCAGTTTGTTCTACTCCCGCTGCTGATTCTTCCGATATAGCTGCTATTTCTTCTATTGAACCATTCATCTCTTGGCTATTAGCTGCGATTTCAGATAAGTTATTAGAGATTGTTTGGACATTTTCAACCATTTCTAATACTAAAACATTGATATTGTTAATCGCTTCGCCTGTAGATTTAATTTGACCTGCGCCTTCTTCGACCTCATTATATCCACTCTGTAAGAAACTTTTTACTTCAATAAACTCTTCTTGTGTATTATTTACAATGGCCGTAATGTCAGTGACAGAATCATTTACTTGCTCTGCAAGCTTCCTTACTTCGTCTGCAACTACAGCAAATCCTTTTCCGTGTTCTCCTGCGCGTGCCGCTTCAATCGAAGCATTTAATGCTAAAAGGTTGGTTTGCCCTGCAATATCACGTATCACGGTAACGAGATTAGCTATTTCTTTCGTGCGTTCCTCGAAACCTTGGAATTGTTGAACGGATTCTCTTATAATCTGATTTACTCTTTCCATCTGTTTATTAGAGGATTCCATCAAATGCTTGCCCTTGTTAGTCATCTGTAGAACTTCGCTTGTTGAATGTTGGATTTTTTCTCCGTTTTCATTAGCTTCTATCACTCTAGAAACAAACGAATCCATTATGGAAGACAATTCTCCAGTGCTATTGGCTTGTGATTCTGTTCCAAAAGCCAACTCCTGCATGGTTGTAGCTATTTGTTCAGTACCTGCTTTCATTTCATTAGCAGATTGAGTTAGCTCTTCACTATGGCTCGACAATGTTTCTGAGCTACTAGATATACTTTTCATTGCATTTATTATACTACTTTGCATTTTATTCATTGCGTCTGCAAGCTGGCCAGTCTCATCTTTTGATTTCACTTGTATATGTCCTTGAGTCAAATCACCATGAGCAAGATGGTTCATATGTTCAGACACTTTCTTAATCGGTTTAGCAATACTATTAGCAAACAACCATATGATCAAGATACCAACAATTAATGTAATTCCAATTACTATAGAAATCATCTGTAAAATTTCATTTGCGGGTTGATTGAAATCCATCATATAAGTACTTGCATTGACTACCCAACCCCAATAAGGATCGGTTTCAGAATAAGACACCTTTGTCTCTATCACTTTGTTGTTTGTTGGATGAGGCCATTCATAATAAACGAATCCACCACCATCATTCCCCATTTTAATTATTTCTTGAACAAATTTAACTCCGTTAGAATCTTCTGAGTCCCAAAGATTTTCACCTTCAGCAGTTGGATGAGCAAGTTCTAGTCCTTCACTATCCAAAACATACATGTATCCATGTTCACCTAAGCCAATATTTTTATTTATTGGACGTGTTCCATCTGGATTAACATCGCCTAGTATAGCTTTCTTAACTTTTTCCTGTGCTTCAATTAATGACAAATCGCCTTTTTCTACGCTTTCATTTAATACACGTATCATTTCAAGGGTCATTTCTACGCTATTTTTTAAGTTCTGTTCTCCGATTTCATCTAAGCTGGAAGCACTCCTTTCATAACTAGCGATTCCAAGAACAATTAAAGGAATTACTAAAAGCAGAATGGAAATACTAATAAGTTTAGATTTAATGGAAGACATCCTTTTTATAATATTTTTAAAGTTCATTTTAAAACACCTTTCGATTCTATTTCTTTGAAGTTATGTATTGGCTTCTGTCTCTATTGAATTACTTAAAAAATGCAAGTGAACATTACCTTTTTACTACAATATTCCGATAATTAGGTATTTCGTATTATAAAGACAAAGTAAACAATATAATAAATATTGAAGTGTGTCAATAACTTGCGAATAATAATTTTCCTGTCATTAAAAAAAGAGGTTATGTAATCGTAAGTTTTAATAAAAATAAACAGGGGAACACTAATTAAAAAAGTATTGTGAGGATGACCTTTAAGGAGATGGATTAAATAATGAATTCAAATCAGATGCCTCGTGAAGAGGGTATAGATCATAGCCTAAGTTTTTTGAGAGAGGGTTATTTGTATATTCCTAATAGGAGAAAAAGTTTCTCTTCCAATGTTTATGAAACCCGTTTATTAGGTCAAAAGGCAATTTGTATAGGGGGAAAGGAAGCAGCGGAGATTTTTTATGATGACGAAAAGTTTTTGCGAAATGGGGTTGCTCCAAAGCGTGTTCAAAAGACTTTATTTGGCGTTGGGGGAGTTCAGTCTTTAGATAACGAGGCTCATAGACACCGTAAAGAAATGTTTATGTCACTGATGACACCAGATAAGCTGGAGGAGTTAAAGAATATCACTAAAAAGCAATGGGAAAATGCAGTCAATAAGTGGGAACTAACAGACGAAGTAATACTTTACGAGGAAAGTAAAGAAATCCTGTGTAGAACTGCTTGTGAGTGGGCTGGAGTGCCTTTAAAGGAAGAGGAAGTAAAGGAACGAACAATACAATTAGGATTATTATTCGAATCACCAACTGCAATTGGGCCAAAGCATTGGAAAGGTCGGCATGCCCGCAAAAATCTAGAGGAATGGGTTGCGGGATTGATTGAACAGGTAAGAGAAGGACAGTTGAAGCCCAAGGGGGGTTCTGCTCTCCATACCATTTCCATTCATCAAGATTTAAAAGGCGAGCTATTAGATATAGAAATAGCTGCAGTGGAAGTAGTAAATATTATTAGGCCAATTGTGGCAATTGCTATTTATATTAATTTTACGGCGTTAGCCATTCATCATCATCCCGAGGAAAGAGGTAAGTTGAAGGTAGCAAATAATCAATATGCGCAAATGTTTGTTCAGGAAGTTCGACGATATTACCCTTTTTTTCCTTTAGTAGCTGCCAAGGTGAAAAATGAATTTGTGTGGAATGGTTACACATTCGAAAAAGGAACATTGACTCTGCTCGATTTGTATGGAACAAATCATGACGCTGAACTTTGGGATAATGCGGAGGTTTTTAATCCTGAACGTTTTAGTGACTGGAAAGGAAGCCCATTTAACTTTATTCCACAAGGCGGCGGTGACTATTTGTTAGGACATCGTTGCGCAGGTGAGTTTGTTACGATTGAGGTAATGAAAGTTAGTTTAGATTATTTAGTTAACAAGTTGAAATATGATCTTCCAGAACAAGACTTAAGCTATAGCATGGTGAGTATGCCTAGCATTCCTCATAGTAAAATGATATTAACAAACGTTGAAAGAATTTAAACTTACCAAACGTTAGGAGAAAAACTGTGAAAGAATTTAAAGTGACTTACTTCTTTGAGGAAGACCATTATATTAGAAGGTTCATCCATATAGAATCACAAGATCAGGCAGAGGAATTGATTCAAAGTGAGCGAGATCAATATATATCCTTTCGAGATAGCAGGGGAATTTACCACGAGTTGAATACAAGTGATGTACGAGTCATTCAAATTTCTGAATATCATAGAATTGATAAAAGTAAAAAAAGTACCAGTGAATAATAATCCTGGTACTTTTTTATTTAATTTATTTTTTCTTATTCCTTCTACCGAACAATTGAACGATTAGAACGCCTGAAATGGCAATTATTCCTCCGCTAATAGATAGAGGTGACGGTAATTCGTGCAACCAAATCCAAGCTATGAAAATGGATATTACGGGTTCTGCATAGAGCAAGCTGGAAACTGAACTTGCTTTGCTTTGAGACAATGCATATGCCCACATAAGATATGCGATTGCCGTAGGGAAAATGCCTATATAAATGGCTGACAAGTTAGCTTCAAGCGATGCATGCTGTATATCTTCTATAAGTCCAGGAGCAAAAACTAGAAAAGGTAAAGTCCCTGCCCACGTAAAATACGCAGTTAATTCGATCGGGGTATATTTTGTTAATAAAGATTTTTGGAAAACAAAAAAGATGGAAGTAGCTAAAGCAGCTATAATCACTAAAAATACACCAGGAGAAATGTCAAAAGATGATTCTCCAGTTCCTAAGCCAATAATTGTAATACCGATAAACCCGAATCCTAATCCTATCCATCCAAATGTCCCGATTCGTTCTTTTAACACAACTACAGCAATGATCGTAGTGAAAATAGGTGCTGAACCAATGAGCATACCAGCTGTACCAGCAGTGATAGTCAATTGACCGAATGTTACACAGACATGGTAAATACTAATTCCAATCCAACTTAGAGCAAAAATGGGTAACACATCTTCTTTTTTAGGTAAACTAAATCTCATTTGAGGTATAAAAGCAAGAATAATAAATATAAAGGAAGCAATAATAAAACGAAATAATATCAAGTGGCCAGCAGAGTAGCCTCCTTGAAGGCTGGCGCTTATCGAAGCAAATGTTGAGCCCCATATAAATACTGTAAATATTGCTAAGAGAAATGCTTTTTTATTCAATTTTTCACACCTAACTTTCTGTGACTGTCCTATGAAGGCTAACAATTGTTCATGATACGGCTAACTGGCACTTCATGCAACAAAAAAAGACAGAGTATATAAAATGAAGTTTATATGTTGACAATATACCTAATGGGGTATATTATCGTCTTAAGAACAAAAAAAGAAAGTGATCACCTTTTTGGAAGGAGGTAATTCTAATATGTCGTCTTATGATGCCAAAACGATTAATAGGATTAAGCGTATAGAAGGACAGCTGCGAGGAATATTACGTATGATGGAAGAGGGGAAAGACTGTAAAGAAGTAGTTACTCAGCTTTCAGCAGTTCGTTCTGCAGCAGACCGAACCATCGGTGTAATAGTAAGTAACAATCTATTAGAATGTGTACAAAACGCAGAAGGTAATTCTGATAAAGTAAATTCAGCAATTCAAGAAGCGATGAACCTAGTAGTTAAGAGCCGATAAAATACGGCTTTTATTTTTAAATGAAATTATACCCCGGTTGGTATTTTAGTATCGAAAGCTTTAAAGGAGGTGAAGAAAATGGAATGGGTTTTTATTGTTGTAATTGTTGGTTTTTTTGCATGGAGACTGATGCCTTCTAAAGGCGTAAAAACAATCTCTACAGCGGAGCTTAAAAGTATGTTGAACGATCAAGATAAAGTATTTGTTGATGTGAGAACTCCTTCTGAGTATAAAGCACAAAACATACGACAATTCAAAAACATCCCACTTGGATCATCGTTTGAAAAGTTGCCAAAGGATAAAGAAATTGTTGTTATTTGTCAGAGTGGTATGCGGAGCAATAATGCTTGCAAAAAATTAAAGAAGCTAGGATACGAGCGCGTGACAAATGTCCGTGGGGGCATGAGTGCATGGCGTTAAGAGGAGGAAATCAGATGAAAGAGATTACAGCAAAAGAAGTAGAGCAAAAACTTAAAAGTGGCGAAGACCTTCATATAATTGATGTCCGTGAAGTAGATGAAGTAGAGGCTGGTAAAATAGCTAATATCATTCATATTCCACTTGGTTTGTTAGAATTTCGTTTGCAAGAATTATCTAAATCAAAACAATATATTGTAGTTTGCCGTTCTGGTGGAAGAAGTGGTCGAGCTACACAGTTCTTAGAAAGTCAGGGATACGATGCGACAAATATGAGTGGAGGAATGCTAGCTTGGGAAGGGGAAGTTCGCTAAAAATTTTTTATCAAAAATAATACCCTTACAGGTATTTAAGGAGTGAAAAAGATGAAAGTAGACTATTCTTTAGACGCTAAGGGCTTGGCTTGTCCGATGCCTATTGTTAAAACCAAAAAAGCGATGAATGATTTGATAGATGGTCAAATAATAGAGGTAGTAGCAACGGATCGAGGGTCAACAGCGGATATTGCAGCATGGTCTGAAACGGTCGGTCACCAATATCTTGGGACAGTTGAGGATGGGGATGTATTAAAGCATTATATCCGTAAGTGTTCCAACGAAACAGTTGTGGAAAAGTTACATGGACAAATTATTCATTTAGACGAACTTTTAAAAAAAGTTTCAGAGGGAGCTTTACTTTTAGATGTCCGAGAAGAAGCAGAATATGCTTTTGGGCATATCGAAGGCGCGAAATCGATTCCAATGGGCGAATTGGAGAGACAAATGAACGAGCTAGAAAAAGATAAATCCATATATGTTATTTGCCGTACAGGTAAGCGTAGTGATTTAGCGGCACAAAAATTAGCGGACAATGGTTTTACAAATGTCTGGAACGTAATACCTGGTATGACCCAATGGAAAGGCGCTATTAAAAAATCAATTTAAATTTGGAGGAATAAACAATGTCAAATAAAGTAGCGATTATCGCAAGTAATGGTGGTCTATTCGACGCATATAAAGTATTTAATATAGCGACAGCTGCAGCTGCCACAGAAAAGGAAGTTACCATCTTCTTCACGTTTGAAGGATTGAACTTAATTCACAAGAAAGGTATGCAGGCACTACCTATGCCGGAAGGTCGTGAAGCTATTGCAGAAGGATTTGCCAAGTCCAATGTGCCAAGCATTCCGCAATTAGTTGAAATGGCTCAAGAACTTGGAGTGAAATTTATTGGTTGTCAAATGACAATGGATGTTATGGGATTAACGAAAGAAGATTTTGTAGATGGAATGGATGTTGGCGGAGCAGTGACCTTTTTAGAGTTCGCAAAAGACGCGTCACCAACACTAACTTTTTAAAAGGGAGAGCCCTTTAAAAATTTTTACCGAAAATAATACCTATGGGGGTAATTAAATGACTTTGAATAAATGGACAGCAGAACAAGTAGCAAAGAAAGTAATGAAGAACGAAAGATTATTTATTTTAGATGTTCGGAATGCTGATGCTTTTGCTGACTGGAAAATTGAAGGTCACAAATTTGAGTATTTAAATATTCCATACTTTGAATTATTGGATGGAGTAGAAGATATCTTACAGCAAATTCCTTCAGATACACCTTTATTAGTTGTTTGTGCAAAGGAAGGCTCATCTATAATGGTAGCAGAAATGCTTTCTGATGCTGGGCGTGATGCAGCATACTTAGAAGGTGGTATGAAAACGTGGAGCGAATATCTAGAACCAGTAAAAGTAAGTAATCTTGAAAATGGGGGAGAGCTTTACCAATTCGTAAGATTAGGTAAAGGGTGTCTTTCTTATATGATTATTTCAAATGGAGAAGCTGCAATTGTTGACGCAACACGGATGATAGATGTATTTACAGATTTTGCAGCAAGTAAAAACGTGAAGATAACAAATGTATTTGACACTCACTTACATGCGGATCATATTTCTGGGGGACGTCATATTGCAGAAAAGACTGGTGCAACTTATTACTTGCCACCAAAGGATGCAGAGGAAGTTGTATTTGATTACACACCTTTAGAAAACGGAGTAGAGGTGAGAATTGGCGATAGTACGATTGCCATTCAATCCGTGTATTCACCTGGACACACAATTGGGTCAACATCATTTGTTGTAGATAATAAGTTTTTATTAACAGGAGATATTTTATTTATTGATTCCATAGGAAGACCTGATTTGGCGGGTCTTGCAGAGGACTGGGTAGGTGATCTCCGTGAAACTCTATATAGTCGTTATCGTGAGCTTTCAAATGAGTTAATCGTATTACCTGCACACTTTATGATTATCGATGAGTTAAACGAGGATGGTACAGTGGCAAAACGTTTAGGCGATTTGTTTGAAGAAAACCATGGTTTAAATATAACGGATGAAACAGAATTCCGTAGTATTGTTACGGATAATTTACCTCCTCAGCCAAATGCATACGAAGAAATTCGTCAAGTTAATATGGGGAAAATTGTCCCTTCAGGTGACGAACAAACAGAAATGGAAATCGGTCCAAACCGTTGTGCAGTACGGTAAAAATAAATTATGAAGGGAGAGATGAATATGTATTCTACTAAACTATTAGATGCAAAAGGATTAGCTTGCCCGATGCCAATCGTTCGTACGAAAAAGGCTATAGACACTATTGAACCAGGCGAAATATTAGAAGTACATGTTACCGACAAAGGAGCCGTTGCAGACATTCCAGCATGGGCGGCTTCAGGCGGCCACACGATTATAGAGCAAAAAGAAGAGGATGACGTTTTGAAATTCTGGATTCAAAAAGCGTAAAAATGGAGAGGGAGGCCAAAAAAGAGCTTCCCTTTTTTAGATAGGAGTGTAAGAATAATGGATATAGCATGGATTATTACTATCTTTTTAATAGGCTTTATCGGTTCATATATTTCAGGGATGCTAGGTATTGGTGGATCGATTATTAAATACCCAATGCTATTATATATTCCCCCAATGTTCGGATTTGTAGCTTTTACAGCGCACGAAGTTTCTGGTATTAGCGCAGTCCAGGTACTTTTTGCATCGATAGCTGGTGTATGGGCATATCGTAAAGGCGGTTATTTAAATAAATCTCTTATCGTCTATATGGGAGGAGCTATTTTAGTAGGGAGCTTTGTTGGTAGTTTTAGTTCCCAATCTTTATCGGAAGCAAGTGTGAATATTGTATATGGAATACTCGCATTAATTGCAGCAATTATGATGTTCATCCCAAATAAACAAGTGGATGATATTCCGCTTGATCAAGTAACATTTAATAAATCATTAGCAGCTATCCTTTCATTTATTGTAGGTATTGGATCAGGGATTGTAGGAGCGGCTGGTGGATTTTTGTTAGTGCCGATCATGCTCGTAGTTCTAAAAATTCCTACACGTATGACCATTGCAACAAGTCTTGCGATTACTTTTATTTCATCGATTGGAGCTACAATTGGTAAAGTTACTACGGGGCAAGTAGAATACTTTCCGGCAGTCATTATGATCATTGCAAGTCTTATTGCAGCGCCACTAGGAGCAAAATTTGGGAAACGTTTGAACACAAAGATACTTCAAATGATTTTAGCGGTACTTATTTTAGCGACTGCTATTAAAATTTGGATGGATATACTGTAAAGGGGCAACTTGAAGCAGAAATTGCTTCAAGTTTTGCTATGAAAATAAATATAAAAAAGGAGGTTAGAGCATTTGGTTGCAACGGAATGGTATAGGGTTTTTTCCATGACAGTTCCTTCGACATGGTTAGCCTTTGTATTCGCAGCTATACTTACAGCTTTAATACTATATGTTAAATTCGGTAAAGCAATTTCCAATCAATTTAGTGATATGATTTTCCTTTTTATTGTTGTATGGAAACTTAGCATTGTATTAACAGATTTCTCCACGATTATCCAACATCCTTGGATGATATTATATTTTTCAGGGGCTAGAACAGGCGTATACATAGGAGTAGCGTGGATAATTCTCTATATGTTTTATCTTCTTAAGAAGCAAAAGCCGTTTCCGTTGAATAATGCTCTAATTTTTACTTTTATCTCGTTTTATAGTAGTTTCGCGGTTTTAGTAGTTATTCTGAATAATTCTTCTCTTCTTCAAATTGGGTTCCCATTAACCCTTGTTTTCTTCATAGCATTGTTAATGTACAAATATAAAGAATCTATTCGATTGGCAATTCTATTTTTATTCCTATTTTGCGTGTTACATTTAGTTTTACAGAAACCCCTTATAAGTACTTCCATGATTACTGCTACTATGTTTTGTGTGGCAATTTTATTTCGTGAAAAACGTTGGAAGATTTAAAGTCCATAAAAAAAGAAGGAGTCCACATCCAAGATGAGGGCTCCTTCTTTACTTCTATCTAATGCGACTTTCTGTTTCCTTATCGAAGAAGTGGGCTCTAGTTAAGTCGAATGCGAGTTTAACTTTTTGACCAGGTTCCATTGTAGCATCAGCATTTATTCTAGCTACATATTGTTGGTTTGTAATAGATGAATACACCATAAGTTCAGCCCCTGTTAATTCGGAAACTTCTATATCAGCATCTACTATAGAGTCAGGAAATAGAGCGAGAGCTTCAGTATCTCCAGAGATATGTTCAGGTCTTACACCTAATATAACTATTTTCCCATCAAATCCTTGGGAATTAAGCAAGTTCCATTTCTCCGCAGGAATTCTCAGATTAAAATCACCAATCTTGAAATAACCATTATTAACTTTTCCTTCAAAAAAGTTCATTGCTGGTGAACCAATAAATCCACCTACAAAGACATTTTCTGGGTTCTCATACACTTCTTTCGGTGATCCGATTTGTTGTATGAAACCATCTTTCATAACGACAAGACGTGATGCCATAGTCATTGCTTCTGTTTGGTCATGTGTTACATAAACTGTAGTTGTTTTCAGGCGAAGGTGTAATTTTGCAATTTCAGCACGCATTTGAACACGCAGTTTTGCATCAAGGTTAGATAATGGTTCATCCATTAGGAATAATTTTGCATCACGCACAATTGCGCGACCAAGTGCTACCCGCTGACGTTGACCACCAGATAGAGCTTTTGGCTTCTTATCTAATAGTTGCTGCAGGCCAAGAATGTCAGCTGCATTTTTTACACGCTGATCAATTTCAGCTTTTGAAAACTTTCTAAGTTTTAATCCGAAAGCCATATTATCGTAGACATTCATATGCGGATACAGTGCATAGTTTTGAAATACCATTGCGATATCACGATCTTTTGGAGGGACATCATTCATTAATTTGCCTTCGATTCGCAATTCACCAGTCGTAATTTCTTCAAGACCGGCAATCATCCGGAGTGTTGTAGATTTTCCGCAGCCGGATGGTCCAACCAAAACGATAAACTCTTGATCCTGAACACGTAAATTAAAATTGGAAACTGCAGTAGAACCGTCATCATAAACTTTAAAAATATTATCAAGAACTAACTTCTCCATATAAGCACCCCTTTAGTATTTAATCTATACATTAAGGTTACCAATAGAGACAGATGGATGGTATGGACGATATGCACAATTATTAATATAGAAAATTGTGCAACTTTGATTTAACGATTGTTAGCAATTAAGCTTGCACAGTAAGCAATAAGGGCACCGTCAAAACTACGAACGGATATTCCTGTAATATCTTGAAATTTAGTTAGACGGTAATGGAACGTGTTTCGGTGAATATGTAATTTCTTGGCTGTGACAGATGCATTAAAGCCGTTTTCAAAAAATTGGTGGACTGTTTGTAGTAACTCCATATCATATTCAATTGGATTGAGAATCTCTTTGCGAATAATATGTTTCATTTCTTCTGACATTTGTTCAATCAAGTTGAAGGGAAAAACATTTTCCAATGTATAAATTCTTTCCGTATGGTTGGCGGAGATGCCTTTTTGAAACCATTCTTTTTCTGTAGAGAAATGAACAGAAAATAGCATATTGGTTTGGTGAAACTTCCCGATATATAACTTTGCTTTTATAAAGAAATCACTTTCAAGTGCAGCAATAAAAGAAGCAAAATCCTCCGTTGTTTGAACATATGAAGACTTTTCCTCAATGAGTAACGCATTTTGAGAAGAAACAAAAACAAATTGCATAGCATCACCAAAAAATACATGAACAGCTTCTTCTAAATCAGCTTCATTAACATTTTTCTTAAAATGAATTTGAATGACTCGAATATCAGTTTCAGTTTTTATAGGAGCAAGACCATCTCCACGTAGAAAATTCATCCACTTCATGGAAACAGTTTGATTAGTTGATAGATCTAAACTTACTTCTGAATAGAGAGATGCAAGTAATGAATATTCACGATGGGAGACTTCCGATTTGTTTATTTGTAACCAATTATTCAAATACGGATTGTGGAAAATATATACTTCTTCTTCTAATTCAGTAGGATATTCGGACAGAATTTGAATGGATGGAAATAGTATAGTTAGTTCGTTTTTCAATTAGTTGAATCTCCTTTCTTAAAAGTATTAGAGTAATTTCAGGGATAAAAAAGAGATTTAGATTATATTATTATTTAATCATAATGAGAAAAATAACTAAAGACGATTAGCGAAAACGTAAATAAGCACTTTATAAAAATATTTTATTCTCCTAAGAATATCTCGGTTAAAAATACTCATCCTATCGTTATGACATGATGAAGGAGGATTTAAAAATGAATAAAATATTACAAGTATCGATGACTTTGCTTTTAATTAGTTCTTTAGTGGGGTGTGGAACGGCTAATAATGACGACAATAATGCAAATAATGATAATAATGATGTAACAACTAACGAAACGGTAGATACAAATACTGCTAACGATGAAACAGGTACTGATACTAATGAGGATAACGGAACAAATGGAAATAATGGAGATCAACAGCTAGAATTAGCAGATGATGTTGCGAGTAAAATTGCAGAGATGGAAGAAGTGGAAAGCGCCAATGTTATTGTGACAAATAACAATGCCTATGTTGGGGTCCTTTTAAAAGAAGGAGTCAATGAAAATGACGATCTTAAAAGTAAAATTGCCGATCAAGCAAAAGCAACAAATGGAAACTTCGATAATGTATATGTGTCAACAAACCCAGACTTTGCTCAAGAAATCACTGAATATGGAGATAAAATTAGAGCAAATGAGCCTGTAGAGGGATTGATGGAAGGATTTACAGATACAATTAACAGAGTGTTCCCAGAAGCAAAGTAATTACTGGAATGCATTACCGTTGAAAAAAGTAATAAATAGGTTTAGTATATAAATACAAGCTGCGTTGTACGTATGGATATTAAGTTTTAACCTTTATGCTGTAACAGGGAGTTTTATATAGAAACTGGAATGACAGGCCTCATTCTCTTTAGACAATGAGGACATGCAGGATAGTTTTTGCGAACACCCACTTTGAGGAGTGGTGGTTTAAAACTTTCTTATGTAAGTACGGCAAAGGCGGCTTCCTTAAATGTACATTTCAAACACCATCTTAACGGATGGTGTTTTTTGTTTTAATGACTTAGGGACTCAGAAGGCTAGCATAATGTGTTGGTAGCAATTACCGTTGAAAATAGTTGAGAATAGGTTTATTATATGTATACAAGCTGCATTGCACGTATAAATATTAAGTTTTAACCTTTATGCTGTAACAGGGAGTTTTATATAAAAACTGGAATGACAGGCTTCATTCTCTTAAGACAATGAGGACATGCAGGATAGTTTTTGCGAACACCCACTTTGAGGAGTGGTGGTTTAAAACTTTCTTATGTAAGTACGGCAAAGGCGGCTGACTAATTATAAATAGTAATGACCGGTTCCCATGGGAGCCGGTCTTTTTGTATTGTTCTATGGATCTTTCCATTTCTTTATGATTGGCAATCAAGAGATTCATCTTTCTAACTTTTCTTTGTTAATCCGTCAAGAACTGCTTTAGTAATTGGGATGGAAAACGATTCTAAGCTACGATCGGTATTTTGTAAACCCCAATGATAAATTGTGCCCATATAGGATTGGGTGATTATTGTCGAAACATCATCTAAGGAAAGCTCAGGATGGAGTTTTCCCTTTGTAATAGCTTCTTCTAATAATGAGCGGATGATTTTAAAGAGTGAACGATTTGAATCTAGAAAATATTTATGCTCGTTGTTTTCTAATGCTGCACTATAAATTACTTTCATCAAGTCTTTTCCCATTTCTTCGTCTAGAAAGCGCATTAACTTTTGCGAGAAAATAGACAACTTTTCCATCGGATCCATGTCGTCGGGAAAGGATTTATAAACTTCCTCATAATAATGATCCACTTCGGTAAAACGTACTAAAAAAATATCGGATTTTGAACGGAAATGCTGATAAAAAGAGCCTTTAGATGTTCCACTTTTTTTCACAATATCATCTACTGTTACCTTGGTGAACCCTTTTTCCGCAAAAAGTTTTAGTGCAACTCTTAGAATTTTTTCCTTTGTTTCTTCCCCTCTACGCTGTTTTTTTACACGTTCAATCATAAATTACCTCCAACTATTATTGACAGAATACTCACAAATATTTTAATATTAGACTGCAGTCTAATTTTATGTATCTCATTATATACTAAAACAATCCGATTAAATTTTTTGTACAGTTAAAACTTATTTAATTCTATTTTAGTTTTCTAAAAAAAGAAAGCGCTTTCTATTAGTTGAACTATAAAGTGGAGGGATAACATTGAACAAAATAATTGATTCAAAGGAAATTCGAAAGTTATTTAAAAGTGGCGATCAAATTTTAACTGGTGGATTTGGTTTATCAGGAACACCTCTTACGATTATCGATGAATTATTAGAAACAGATATAAAAGATTTGACAGTTGTCAGTAATAATTTAGGAGACTTGGGGCAAGGACTTCATAAGTTGTTCATGCAAGGAAAGATAAAAAAAGCAATCGGTTCCTTTTTTTCTATTAATAGAGAGGCAGTAATTGCTTGGTCTAAAGGTGAATTAGATATTGAGTTATTACCACAAGGTACACTTGCTGAGGCAATTCGTTGTGGCGGGGCCGGCATCGGGGGGTTCTACACAAAAACGGCAGTAGGAACTGAATTAAGTGAAGGTAAAGAGGAACGTGTAATTGATGGAGAAAGATATATTTTTGAGAAGGCTATTAAAGGCGATGTTGCCATTATTAAAGCAGCAAAAGCAGATCGACTTGGAAACTTAGTATATTACACCACTGCAAGAAACTTTAATCCGATGATGGCAACTGCTGGCAAGATTGTCATTGCAGAAGTTGATGAAATTGTAGAAGTAGGGGAATTGGATCCTGAATACATTGTGACCCCTCATGCTTATGTAGATTATGTCATCCAAAGTAAATATTCCAAAGTAGGGAGTGAGTATGTTGAGTCTAGATAAAAAACATATCATTGCAAAGAGAATTGCGGAAGAGCTAGAAGATGGTCAAATCGTGAATTTAGGAATTGGTATTCCTACAATCGTATCCGAGTATTTAGAAGATAAAGAGGTATTTTTACAAACTGAAAATGGATTATTAGGAATGGGACCACCTGCAACAGAAGATAATTTGGACATTGATTTGATTAATGCAGGAAAAGAGCCTGTAACGTATTTAAAAAGTGCCTCTTTTTTCAGTAGTGCAGATTCATTTGCATTAATTAGAGGCGGTCATGTGGATGTTGCAGTACTTGGTATTCTCCAAGTTGATGTCCATGGAGAAATTGCTAACTGGGCAGTACCCAACCAACCCATTTTAGGTGTTGGGGGAGCGATGGATTTAGTGACAGGTGCAAAAAAGGTAATAGTAGCGGCGACATTGTTTGCGAAGGATGGAACTTCAAAATTAGTGAAGGAACTTACGTATAAAACAAGTGGGATTCGAAAAGTAGATTTGTTTGTATGTGAATATGCTGTTATTAAATTCACGTTAGAAGGTCCTAGAGTAGTAGAGTTATTGGGAGATATGTCTTTAGAACAATTGAGTGAAAAGGTAGGTATTCCATTAGAGTATTTAAATAGTCCAATAGAGATTTAATAGTCAGCAAAATATTCAATAAGGGGGATATACGGTTGATAAATCAATTAGGAGTTATTGGTGCTGGAACGATGGGGTTTGGAATTGCTTTTCAATTTGCTATTAATGGGGTGCAAACAACGCTAACGGATATTTCTGAAGAAATGCTTGAAACAGCAAAGGGGAAATTTCACATTTACTTAGATTTATTTCGTGCTGAAGGATATGACATTAGATACAGCGATCAGGAAGTGTTATCTCATATTTCTTTTACAACGAACATTAATGATTTAGCGGATGTCGATTTAATAATAGAAAGTGTATCGGAAAATTTAACTTTGAAACAAAAGCTTTTTAAACAATTAGATGACATTTGCGCAGAACATACAATTTTAGCATCCAATACGTCAAGTTTAAAACTTTCAGACATTACGGTTGACGTTAAGAAACATAAGGATAGAACAATATTGACTCATTTCTTCAACCCTGCCCATATTGTTCCGCTTGTGGAACTTCTAAGGTCAAATGAGACAAGTGATCATGTGTTTAATGAAGTAAAAGATTTTTTAGAATCAAACAATAAGGTGACGATTGAAGTGAAAAAAGAGATCGATGGCCTTGTAGCAAATAGAATCCAAGTAGCTATTGTAAGAGAGGCACTGGCTTTAATTGAAGATGGGGTTGTAAGTGAAGAAGATTTAGATACAGCAATCTTCCAAGGACCTGGGTTCCGTTTTTCCTCTAGCGGTCTGTTGAAGATTTTAGACTTTGGAGGATTGGACATTTGGAAGGCTGTGTTAGATGGCCTTCAATCGAAAATTGAATCGAATGTTAGAGAGTTTAAAGCAATTGAGGAAAGGGTTGAATCAGGAGCAATTGGTGTTAAAGCAGGTAAAGGATTTTATGAATATCCTGGTAAAAGTTTTGATGGATATGTAAAAGAAAGGGACTCTCAACTGATTAAACATCTTCTTAACACCCAATCCGAGTTGAAGGCAAAAGAGGAGGTCAACTTATGAGTAAGCAACGAGTAGTTATCGTGACGGGTGGTGCCGGGGGAATGGGATATGCCATCGCCCAAAAATTTGTTACTCAGAATGACTTCGTATACGTTGCCGATCTAAATCAAGAAGCAGCAGAAAAAGTAGCGAAAGAATTAGGAGAAAACACGAAAGGGATAGCACTAGATGTAACAAATGAAGAAAACGTTCAAGCTGTTATACAAGCAATTGTAGAGGAAAAAGGCTCCGTCGATGTTCTAATAAATAATGCTGGACTACAGTATAGATCAGCAATTGAGGAGTTTCCGTTAGATAAGTGGAATCTACTTATCAACGTTATGTTAACCGGAGTATTTTTAATGACGAAACATGTTTTTCCTTACATGAAGAAAAATCAATTTGGAAGGATTGTCAATATATCCTCTATTCATGGAAGGTTGGCGAGTCCTGAAAAAGTAGCATATGTTGCAGCAAAACATGGTGTGATAGGCGTAACAAGTGTGACAGCATTAGAAGGTGCACCATTTAATATTACCGCTAACTCCATATTACCAGGTCCAGTACTTACTCCTTTACTTGAAAGACAGTTAAACGATTTAAAAAGTGTTGGAAAAACAGAACAAGAAGCATTAGAGACTATTATGTATCCAAGACAAGCGATGAAACGCTTTATCTCCCCTGAAGAGGTTGCTTCAGGTGTGGCGTATCTTGCAGCAAATGAGGCAAGTGGAATTACAGGTGAACATTTAAGTGTTTCAGGTGGAATGTAAAGACAAAGGGGGATATTAAATGACAACTTATATTATTGATGGTGCAAGAACAGCTTTTGGAACTTTTGGAGGTTCACTAAAAGATGTGAGTGATATCGATTTAGGTGTAGCAGCTACAGGAGAAGCTATTAAAAGAAGTGGAATACCAGCTTCTGATATAGATGAAATCATCTTCGGAAATATTATCCAAACAAGTGGTAGCTCTGCTTACCTAGCAAGACATATTGGACTAAAAAGCGGAATGAAAGAATCCTCTAGTGCACTAACACTAAATAGACTTTGTGGATCGAGCTTACAAGCCATTGTCTCAGGAGCACAGGCAATTGCGGTCGGGGATGCAAATGTAATAGTTGCTGGAGGAACTGAAAGCATGAGCTTAGCTCCGCATGTATTAAGGGGAACCCGATTCGGCTCGCCTAACAAAGCGCCGTTAGTAGAAGATATGCTTTGGGATACTTTAACAGATAAATATGTTGGTTGCGGGATGGGGATGACAGCTGAAAACTTAGCAGTACAATATGATATTTCCCGTGAAGAACAAGATGCTTTTGCAGTTCAATCCCAGGAGAGAGCAATACAAGCGAGAGATAGTGGCCGCTTCGCGGAAGAAATAGTGCCGATTACGATAAAAGGTAAAAAAGGAGAAGTAACATTTGATACCGATGAGCATATTCGAGAAGGTGCAACAATAGATGGATTGGCGAAGTTAAAGCCAGCATTTAAGAAGGATGGCACGGTAACTCCTGGGAATGCAAGTGGAATTAATGATGGAGCTGCAGCTGTATTACTTGCTTCAGAGCAATATGTAAAAGAGCATAACTTAAAACCATTAGCAAAGATTGTTTCTTGGGGAGTGGCAGGTGTTGATCCAAAAATTATGGGTATTGGTCCTGTTCCAGCAAGCAAAAAAGCATTAGAAAAAGCTGGTTTAACTTTGGATGATATAGGATTGTTTGAATTAAATGAGGCATTTGCTGCACAATCATTAGCGGTGATTAAAGAACTAGGCTTGGATACATCAAAAGTAAACGTGAATGGTGGCGCAGTTGCGCTTGGACATCCTGTAGGTGCTAGTGGTACGAGAATTACTTATTCATTAGCAATTGAAATGAAGAAAAGAAATGTCCGTTATGGGCTAGCTTCGCTTTGCATTGGTGGGGGACAAGGTATTGCGATGATTTTGGAAAACGTGAACTAAAAAGCTGCGACGGGGATTGAGAATGTAGTAAAAGATCACACAAAGGGGAGAAAAAAATGACTCAAACAGTTAATGCACTTGAAAAAAGAACGATAAATAAAACAATGCTTCGCATTTTACCATTTATATTAGTTTTGTATATTGTAGCTTACTTAGACCGAGTGAATTTAGGTTATGCAGCGTTGCAAATGAACGCGGAATTAGCATTAACAGCGGAAGTTTTCGGACTTCTTTCAGGTATTTTCTTTATTGGTTATTTCTTCTTTGAAGTTCCAAGTAATATGATTATGCACAAAATTGGCGCAAAGGTTTGGATTGCACGTATTATGTTTTCATGGGGTATTATAGTTGTCTTAACTGGTTTTGCACAAACAACAACTCATTTGTACATTCTTCGTTTTTTATTAGGTGTTGCTGAAGCTGGGTTCTTCCCAGGTATTATATTGTATTTAACTTATTGGTTTAGAGCCCGTGAAAGAGGAAAAGCAACGGCCGTATTATTACTCGCTTTACCAGTTGGGGGACTCATTGGAGCACCTGTATCGACATGGATTCTAGATAATATCTCTTGGCTATCTATGTCTGGATGGAGATGGATGTTTATTTTAGAAGGTATTCCAGCAGTTATTCTAGGATTCATTGTTATATTCTATTTAACAAACAGACCAGCAAATGCTAAATGGTTGTCTCAAGAAGAAAAGGATTGGTTAGAAGGAGAACTAGAGTCTGAAAGACAACAAAGCTTAATGGTAAACAAAGTTTCAAAACGAGAAATGTTAAAAGACTCAAAAGTTTGGAAGCTGTCGTTACTTTATTTCGCAGCATATACAGGAATATATGGATTGTCTTTCTGGATGCCAACTATTATTAAATCTCTATCTGCAACAGCGACTACTAACTTAGAAATAGGTTGGTTGGCTATGATTCCTGCTGTTGTCGGTATACCTGCTATTCTATTTGTTGGTTGGAGTGCTGATAGAACGAATGCACATAAATCACATTTACTTGTATGTTTCCTTATTTCGATCATAGGATTTATAGGTTGCGGATTTTCCAATAGTGTATTTATGATGGTCCTTATGTTAGCCATAACTTCTGCTGGGCTATATGGATTTACTGGTTGTTTCTTTGCATACTTAACTTTCTTCTTTACAGAATCTACCGCACCTGTTGGAATTGCTTTAGTTAATTCATTTGCAGCTTTAGGAGGATTTGTTGGTCCGATGATTCTAGGAGCTGTAGCGTTTACTTCAGGTATGTTTATTATTGCAGGGCTGCTTGCAATAGGAGGAGTAACATTAATGTCATTAAAATTAGCTTCAGAAAGAAAGTTAGAAAAGCTAAAAGAAGTCCAAGCTAATTAAATTTCCATTATAAAAACCGGTTCCTTTTTGGGACCGGCTTTTTATTTTGTATTTGCTCCTTGCATGCCAAACACAAGGACGTGCAGTCAGCGCGAGTCCATTCGTCGCACTCTTGCGGCGTGTAATGCGCATATCTTGGATACTTCCTTAAAGTGGTGCAATTTTACACACTGAAGCAGTTTAAGTGGAAGTAATAACATTTAAGACTCATAAATCTAATTAAAATAAGAGTTAGTTCGGTTAATAAAATCATGTATAGCAGGGGATACATAACGATTTTTTAAATAGGTCAAATAAACGGTCCGATCTATTTCTATAGAATCAATGGTTCTTTTAACTATTGAGTAATCATAAGGTCCTTGCAAATAGTTTTCAGGTATTAGTGTAATGCCTAAGTTTTCACGAACTAAAATTAATGCAGTTTCAAAACGTTCAATCTCATATTTTATGGTAGGTATAATATTTTCAGTTTTAAAGAAATTTAAAACATCATGCCTAGTTTGAAACCCCTCGCTACTTATTATAAATGGTTCTCCTACCAAGTCTTTTAGCTCTATATATTCAAGCTTTGCAAGTGGGTGGTTAGTATGAAGTAATAAAACAAGCTTTTCGTGATATAAAGGAATGGTTGTAATATCGTCTTCCTCGATAAATTGATTGGTAATAATAAGGTGTGTTTCATAGTTTCGTAAGGAGCTTTTTACATCAGCTCCACTTAATACTTCCGTTAATTTAATTCGAATATCTGGAAACTCTTTTATATATGGCCGAATCACTTTTGGTATCCAATGTTTTGCGGATTCTATCATTCCTATTTGAAGTTCTCCACTCCCGATAAGTTTGACTTCTCCCATTTCTTTTTTTGCAATTTCCATCTCGGATAAAAGATGCACGGCCCTTTTATATAAAATATGTCCCGCTTCAGTTATTCCTATATTCCTAGTACTCCGTTCAAGTATTTGAAATCCTAATTCACCTTCTAAGCTTTTAATTGCATTACTTAGAGAAGGTTGTGAAATATGAAGTATTTGAGCAGCTTTGGAAAAGCTCATTTGATCTACTATTGTTACAAAATAAGAGAGTTGTTTTAAGTCCATTTGGATTTCCTCCGTACATATATAGTTTAAAGCTATAGATTTATAACAATTATATATTAGAAATAATAAATGAGTTCTTATATAATTTAGAAAATATAAATAGAAAGAATTAAGAAGGGACGTGCAGCATGTTAAATAAAGTGAAGGACGGTATTTGGTCTGGTCGGACCGATCATCGTGAAAATAGATCTAGCTTTCGATATCACCAAATCATAGAGTTACCTCAGATGGATGATTATAAACCTAACAAAGAAACTTGTGTCATTATCGGATTTGAAAGTGAGGAAGGGGTTAGACGAAATAAAGGTAAAGTTGGTGCAGCAAAAGCTCCAGACGCTCTTCGATCTGAACTAGCAAACTTACCGTGGTTATTTCCCTCACACAAGCAACTTGCGGATATCGGGTCAGTTACGTGTATTGAAGAAAACTTAGAAGATGCTCAATGTCAACTTGGAGAAACAATTACAAAAGTTTTAAACAAACAAATGACTCCAATTATTTTAGGTGGCGGACATGAAACCGCTTACGGACATTATCTCGGTGCACGTAACTATATTGGCTCACAAGCAAAGCTAGGAATTATAAATATCGATGCTCACTTTGATTTAAGATCATATGATGAGCAACCCTCTTCTGGTACTATGTTTAAGCAAATATTGGATCAAGATTCAAACAGTAGTTATTGTGTTGTTGGCATTCAGCGTTTTGGGAATACGCAGGAGCTTTTTGACCGAGCGGATGAATTGAACGTTCAGTATATCCTTGAGGAAAGTATGAATGTAAGTCAAATAGACAAAGTAAATGAAACACTAAACGATTTTATAGAAGAAAATGATTATATCATTCTTACTTTGTGCGCAGACGTTCTGAACGCTGCTTTTGCCCCAGGTGTAAGTGCTCCATCACCATTTGGTTTAGATCCAAGTATTGTGCGATCTATTATAAGGAATGTAACAGCACATAAAAAAACATTATCCTTTGATATTTCAGAGGTGAATCCTCTTTTAGACGAACATAACCGTACTGTAAAACTAGGTGCGTATTTAGTAAATGAAGCAATCACAAGTTTTCTTAGGAGGGATATTAAATGACACTAGCATTAGATCAAGTTACTACTATCTTTCTTGCCATAGCTCTATTAGTGCTAGGTACGTTTTTAGTAAAAAATATTGGTTTCTTAAATAAGTTTTGTATACCTGCTCCGGTAGTAGGAGGATTACTTTTTGCTTTAGTTGCAACCATAGCGAAAGCTCTAGGGTTATTAGAAATTACTTTGGATACATCATTACAAGGAATATTTATGCTCACATTTTTCACAACAGTTGGGCTAGGTGCAAGCTTTAAGCTAGTAAAATTAGGAGGGAAATTACTCGTTATTTATTGGCTGGCATGTGGTTTTTTAGCCCTTGCCCAAAATACAATTGGAGTTTCGATGGCCTATTTATTTGATATTCATCCGCTTATCGGTATGATGGCAGGAGCAGTTTCAATGGAAGGTGGTCATGGAGCGGCTACAGCGTTTGGCCAAACTGTGGAAGATCTCGGTATAAACTCAGCGTTATCTATCGGGGTAGCTGCAGCAACATTTGGGCTAGTTGCTGGAGGGCTGGTAGGAGGACCTGTGGTGAAGTTCCTCGTTTCTAAGTATGGTTTGAAATCTACAGAACTTGAGGAAGTTGAGGAAGTAAACCCATTGGAAAGTAACAAGCCAATACAAACGAATACGTTTTTTACACAATTATTCCTCATCACTTTTTGTATGGCATTAGGAACTTATTTAGGTAGCTTGTTCTCTTCGGCAACTGGATTTGTACTTCCAGGATATGTGGGTGCAATGTTTGTGGCAGTAATAGTCAGAAATATAGTAGACAAAGTAAATCCTAAAATAGTAGATATGCAAAGTATAGGTTTAGTAGGAGATATTACATTAGGTATTTTTCTTTCGATGGCTTTGATGAGCATCAAACTATGGGAGGTAGCTGATTTAGCTTTACCTATTTTAGCTATTGTTTTTGTACAAGTTGTTTTCATCGTCCTTTTTGGTATATTCGTATTGTTTCGCTTATTGGGAAAAAATTACGATGCAGCTGTAATGGTTGCTGGTTTTACTGGACATGGACTTGGTGCAACACCAAATGCAATGGCAAATATGGCAGCTGTAACGGAAAGGTTTGGTCCTTCTAAAAAAGCATATTTGGTTGTACCGATTGTAGGTGCATTCCTAATTGACGTTTTTGCAATGCCAATCATTATCACGACTATAAATCTTTTTCAATAACAATAAAAGAAGCAAAGAGCCGAATTGCTCTTTGCTTCTTTTTATTTTATGTTTTAGATTATAGGGAACAAGTTTAACGCCACTTTCATTCTTAATTACATAAAACTATTCAGTAATTATTTTAAACCAATGTTTGCTTTAACATCAACTTCTGCATATTTCTTTTGATCAGCACGAGCACCGACTAGAGAACCAACCCAACCGCCGATAAAACCGGCTGGAACAGATATAATCGCAGGATTTGTTAATGGAAATAATGCTTCACCTGTAAAAGTCATAGAACCATCCGCTGCCCATAAGTTAGGGCTTAATGCTACTAAGATAAGGGCAACGACAAGTCCAGTAACAATTGCTGTCAATGCACCTGTCGTATTGAAATTTTTCCAATAGATTGTATAAATAATTACAGGTAAATTTGCACTTGCTGCAATACAGAAAGCAAGTGAAACTAGGAAAGCTACATTCATGTTTTGTGCACCTAATGCTAATATAATGGAAATTACAGAAACACTAACTGAAGCTAAACGTGCTGCTTTCATTTGTTCTTTTTCTGTTACTTTACCTTTTTTGAAGATTTGTCCATATAAATCATGGGCAAAAGCAGAAGCGCCTGATAATACTAGTCCTGCAACTACTGCTAAAATAGTTGCAAATGCTACCGCAGAGACAAAAGACATTAAAATGTCGCCACCTAAGGCTTGTGCTAGAAGCGGGGCGGCCATATTTCCAGCTGCATTTGCTCCCATTATTTTTTCAGAACCTACTAAAGCTGCTGCACCAAAACCTAGGAAAATCGTTAAAATGTAAAAGATTCCTACGATCCAAGTAGCGTATATAACTGAGCTACGAGCAGTCTTCGCATCTTTTACTGTAAAGAAACGCATTAATATATGAGGCAATCCTGCAGTACCTAACACTAATGCAATCATCATAGATATCGTGTCTAAACCATTTGTATATTTTACCCCAGGATGTAAGTATGCTTCTCCGTGAGATGTTGCGCCTTTCATTTCTGTAAACATACCAAATATATTGAAATTGAAATGCCATAAAACTAAGAAAGAAATAATGACAGTACCAACCATTAATAGAACAGCTTTGATAATTTGAACCCAACTGGTAGCTGCCATTCCTCCCCATAAAACATAGACAGTCATCATAACTCCAACGATTAGAACAGCAATCCAATAATCAATACCTAATAATAATTGAATAAGTGCGCCAGCCCCAACAAGTTGAGCGATCATATAAAATAAAACAATTGTTAAAGTACTAATTGCTGCAGCCCCACGGATTTTCTTTTGATTAAAACGGGCAGTAATCATATCTGCGAGCGTATATCGACCCAAGTTACGTAAAGGCTCGGCAACAATATATAAAACAACTAAATAAGCTACTAAATAACCAATACTATAGAAGAAACCATCAAATCCGAAAAGTGCAATGGCACCAGCAATTCCAAGGAAGGATGCGGCTGATAAATAATCTCCAGCAATTGCGATTCCGTTTTGCCATCCAGACAAACCACCACCAGCAGTGTAAAACTCACTAGCTGAATTAGTACGTTTAGAAGCGATATACGTGACGTATAAAGTTAATGCCACAATACCTACAAAGAATGATAAACCAATTAGACTCATTTATATCCACCAGCCTTTTCCTTCTCTAAAATGTCATTTGCTTCTTGATCGAACGTGTTTGCCTTTCTAACATAGATCATACATAACGTCCAAGTCATAATGAATAGTGCAATCGAATAAACCCATACCCAAGAAACGTCTCCAAAAGCATTAACGTTTAAAATTGTTGTGTAGGAAGTCAAAATTGGTAGGGTGATATAACATACAAAAAAGAATAATGACATTGGTAATATGAATCTGTTCTTTTTTCTTTTTAATTCTTTGAATTCTGGACTTTGTGCAATAGCTGTGTAATTTGTTGATGTTTTTTGAGCATCATCTTTTGAAAGAGTTTTACTGTTTCTGTGGTCATCTGAAATGTAAACGCTTTCTAAATTCTTTGCCATTTTCCATACCTCCATTAATTCCGAATCAGTTTTTGGAAAATTCTGTCCTAAACTGTAATTTAATAATATGAAACTATTAAAAAAATATCAAATAAAAGTTCACAAAATATTCAATTTTAACAAAAACTTAATGATGAAAATTAAAATCCAACCTTCTCCATTCAAGATTTGCTCAAAAAGTGCTAACATAGATAGGTTGATTAATTTGTAAGGAGGCATGTGCATGGAGAAGGAATTAACTAGAATAGAAACGTTCCGAAGCAATCTTATTGTGACGAATAATGCACGTAAAGGTATTCTAGAATGGTCTACAGATGAACATGCCTTTTTTAAAATGCAGGAATCGTTTGCTATATATATGGAGAAGAGACCGGTCAATTCTCATGGAAACACGTCGCTTTCTCTTTACTTTGATAATGAAATGAATAGAATTCTATCAGATAAGTTAAATGGTAAGGTTGCTGTAATGGAATGTGTACTTCAGAATGATGGGTTTCTAGCTACTGGTTTTCATGTAAGAGGAGAGAAAACTAGAGTCAGAACAAATCGCCGTTTAGCTGTAAATTTGAAGTTTGTTACAGCTCGAAATAATGGAGCGGGCCTACCAATTCAACTCCACACTAAAATTCGTGAATTGCCTATTGCTGAGGAAAGATCAGAATATGTAAAAAAACGAATTACAAGTTGGGAAGGATATTTAAAAATACAAGAACGAAATGCTGATATTGCAGATATTACTACAGAATTTTCTAAAATAATGTTAAATGAAGATTTTTCTAGAATGACACTCATTGGTACTACCTTAAACGGAAATGAGTGGAATAAAATAAAAGGTCTTAGCGTTGCGTTGAAGGGATATCAATATGATATTGGTGACGTTTTGAAGGTCGATCGTTCTAAGAAAACGATAGAAATTGATTTAAAGCCAAAGATCAGAGATATGGCAAGAAGAAATCAATTGAACCCCAAAGCAAAAGAAGCTGTATTTAGTAATTTTGCTACACTGAGCCAAATTAGAAGACTTCGCAAAGGATTTGAAGATTTACAAAACGGGCTTGCAGCAAATGCTAATCTTGAAAAAATATTATTTGAAGATAGACCCGCTATACGTATTACAAATAAGACAGAGAAACTGAAATTTCATAATCAATTGAATGAGTTTCAACAAGAAGCTGTTACAGGTGCTATGTCAGCGAAAGATTTATATGTAATACAAGGTCCACCAGGAACAGGAAAGACCACCGTTATTTCCGAAATCTGTCAACAAAATGCAAAGGCGGGACTCAGAACTTTAGTTGCTTCTCAGTCCAATTTAGCTGTTGATAACGCACTTAGTAGATTACTCTCAAATAAAGACATTCGTATTTTGCGCTTCGGCCGTACTGAAAGCATTGAAGAAGAAGGTAAGAAGTTCATAGAGGAAAATGTAGGGCAATATTGGAAAGACCAGACACTTAGTGCACTACAAAGAGAGTTAAACTCTCATCCCGTAAAAAAAGAACAATTATCAAGTGAAATTACTACCCTTGAACAACAAATTGATTCTCTTCAAACTCAATTGGTTTTATTAAAAGAAAAGATAACACAAAAAGAAAATGCCAAGATTGAGCATACGTCAATAATGGAAGAGATAAAAGGGCTTAAAAGAAGTTTGATACTTTTAAAGAAAGAACAAGAAGAATTAGAAAAAACTAAAACCACTTTAGAAAAAACGCTACAAGGACTGCAGATGGAAATTACCAAGATGGAAGAATTTATTCATGCAAATCCATCTGGTGAACAATTAAAAGAAAAACTAAAACTTTTAGAAGCTGAATTAGAGATTATTAAAAATCAGCTTTATTATCAGCAAATAATGCAAGAAGTTAGTGAAGCCGAAAAATTAGTAAATGACACAAGACAAAAGTTTAAAATGCGGCAGCTTAAAATAGACAGTTTCAAACAGTTTTTGACGGAGATACCTTCTACGCGTAAATTCGAACAGTTAAAGAGTTTGATAAAACACTATGAGTTTACACCACTTTCTATGTTAGAGAAGCAAATAGAAGAATTGGACAAATTAATAGAAAAAATACAGTCATTTGAAGACTGGGAAGAACTAAACAACAGGTTACAATCAGCTATTGTTTACATAGAGAGTATATTCAAAAAAAACAATATATCATTACAAAATGTAGGTAGTAGCGGAGTGTTTTTTGATTCATCTTACTCAGTAAAAGAAATTCATCAATTCATAGATATCATGAAACGAATGCTTACGTCAGGAGAAATCGATTTAGAGAAGCTAAAAGTGTATTGGGAAGGATTGAACGTAAGGAAAAAATTTGTTTGGAAGCAAGGAACAATTTTAAACAACTCAAAATCAGACTCAACTAAACGTTTTCAAACGATTAAATTAGAATTGGAAGAGCAACTTAAAAGAGCAATCATTCAAGCAGAACGAGATATATATGAATTAAAAAACAATGGTACAGCTAATAGCGAAAAGTTAAATTTATTAATGGACAAAAGTAAAAATATTAAAATAAAACTTGGAGATGTAGAAAATATACAGTCACCACAAAAACTAGAAGAAGAACTACAACAAAAAGAATTTTTATTTAATGACTTAAAGAAAACAGAAGAAACTTTAAAACAGTATTTAAATCGACTAGAACTTAAAAAGAATGAAGAGCGGGTTAGCTCCGATCAATTGGAGTCCTATAAAGAGACTCTATTAGAAACAGAGATAGAAGGTAAACGAATTAATTCCGAAGGATTAGAACAGGAAAGAAAGCTTAAAGCTTTAGATGAATTATTAAGGCAAAATTTAGAGGAAGAGCGCGAGCTAGTGGTAGTTGAAATTGAAAAACTATCTGAAAAGAAGCTCTCTTTAACACGTGAAAAAGAACGTTTACCTATTACACAGGAACTTCAAAACGAATGGTTTTCTCTACTAAGTGAAGCAAATGACCATGATTTAGATGAAATTCGAAAGCTTTATGTCAGACATGCAAATGTAATTGGAACAACTTGTGTAGCTTCCGCAAGAAAAGAGTTTATAGACAACTATCCTGTCTTTGATGTTGTGATAATCGATGAAGTATCAAAAGCTACACCTCCAGAATTGTTATTACCAATGCTAAAAGGTAAAAAAATAATTTTAGTTGGAGATCATCATCAGTTACCTCCACTTGTTGGGGAAGATACGCTGGATGAGACTTTAAAGGCGATTCTAGAAGAAAGTGATAGTTTTGAGGAAAAGGACGAACTGAAGAAACTCTTGAAGGAGTCTTTATTCGAAAGACTATTTAAAAATCTACCTAAGAGTAATAAAACGATGCTTGCCATTCAGTATCGCATGCACGAAAGCATTATGGATACGATTACTCCCTTTTACGCAGAGGAGAATTATCGATTGCAATGTGGATTAGTCGATTCTGATACAGTACGTGATCATTTACTAGATTCACACTACGTTAAAAGAAGTGATCATTTAATTTGGATGGATATACCTAACGAAAGATCCTACTTTGAAGAAAAAGTAAAGGACGGAAAAAGTCGTTTTAACCAAGGCGAATTGAATACTATACGTGACGTTTTGATGGATTTAGACAAAGCTACAGAGTCTGCGAAAAGTGAAGGAAGAATGGGCTTAGATGAAAGAAAGAGTATCGGGGTAATTAGTTTTTATGGAGAGCAAGTGAAAAGAATTGATCGATTAATTCAACAAGAGACAAACTTTAAAAATTTGACTTTCCGAACAGGGACGGTAGATAAATTTCAAGGGATGGAAATGGATGTTATCATTTTAAGTATGGTACGTAATAACAAAGATAATAATGCCGATATAGGGTTTGCGAATGATTATAGACGTTTGAATGTAGCCCTTTCTAGAGCTAGGGAATTACTAGTTCTAGTAGGAAGTACTGAAATGTTCACTCAACGTGCTAAAAGAAAAGATGCTAGAGAAATGTACAGTGGCTTGCTAGAGGTTGTAAAAAATAAAGATGGACTAAAAGATATAAAAGGAAATGTAATAGGAGTTCTAGAAAATGCGTGAGTTGGAAAACCGATTAAAAAGAGAACTGCAACAGAATTTGAACGTCAAAATTATGCATTCATCTATGTGGAGCATACCAGTTCATTCGATTGAGGCTGAATTTATATGTGTGAAGCGAACAAAAATGGACGTGCTTATGAAGATGATGCTCATTGCTTTTCAAAAGACTACAAAGATAAATGCGGAAGAATTAAGTGAATTATTACTTGTAGAGCAACTTTTTATACAGGATTTAATTGATTTAATGCAAAGAACACTTCTGCTAGAGAAGATAGAGAGCGGATATAGGCTTACAGATAAAGGAAACCAACAATTAGCAAATGGCATATTTGAAGAGGAACAGAAGCCTGAGACTAACAATATACTATATAGCCCTTCTCATGAGGCATTCTTGGAAGGTGAACTTAAGGAAGCAACGGGTGAAGAAGAATTAGAAGTTTATAGATATGTAAAAGAAGGATATCTGGATGAAGAATTGTCTTTTGAGGATGAGACATTGATAAATGCACTCCGTATAAACGGTGCTGAATCAGGAGAAGGAGACGTTCAGACGGTACTATCTGAAATTGTCTCATCGACGGATTTATATATCGATGATATTCCTTGTATAGAATTTATTTTGTATGATAAAAAACAAGACATCATATATGCACGAGTATGGAATACATTATTAGAGCGGTGGGATGAAAAACTCGAAAACCAACTGAATGAGAAAGAACGCTTGGATTGGCGGAAAACTTATTTAGAATAGTATTTTACATTAAGTGGCAGAAAGAGACGAATGTAAATGTAAGCGAGACAAGTTTTCCGGTAACCGAGACCAAATTTCAAAAATCGAGACCAATTCTCACACAACCGAGACCCTTTAGTTTCCTGCACTAAGGGGTCTCTTTGTATTATTTTGTATTAAGATACTCATCTATAGGCACAAATAATCCGACCCTGCCATGTTCATCATGATCTAATGTGGCGAAAATAACCCCAATTACTTTACCATCTTTATTCAAAACAGGGCTTCCGCTATTCCCTCGATAAACTGGTGCTTTCATCATGACTACAGGTACGTCCCAATCACTTAACTGAGTATAATCAATAATTGTTCCTTCATTTGCAATACCAGTAAAACCTAGTGGATTACCAATAAAGTATATAGATTCATCAGCTTCAAAAGTAGTTCTCTCCGCAAGCTCCAAAAATGGAAGATCCTCCTCCTTAATATCTAATACAGCAAGATCGACAGAAGGATATGTATCTATTACTTTAGCACGAAAACGCCTGTCATCAGGAAAACCAACTGTTACAGTTTCATTACCTTCCACAACATGATAGTTAGTCAAAATCATACCATCGCTTGATATAGAAAAGCCGGTTCCTTTGCTATCATCTGTTAAGATGACTACGACAGACTTTTTATAAACTGCTATCTCTTCCTGAGCAGACAATTTTGCAGACGTTTTAATAAATTCAATAGCTGGAATAGAGTAAATTTGAAAGATTGATGCAAATGTACTGACAAACAGAATAGAAGCCATCAAATAGAATACCCATTTTGGAAAAGGTCTCTTTGGTCTATTACTCTTTTTTTCAAGAGCTTCTTTCTGAAGTGCTTCCCTCTGTGCCTCTAATACAAGTTCGAGAAACTCTTCTTCGCTTAGCTCTTCCTCTTTCCAATCATCCTTATGTTTTTCATTTGGATCCATACGCACCCGCCTTTGTTTCAAACACATGTTAAGAAGTATTATACACAAAGTTTAGCTCTTTCTACATAACACAAAGCAGCCCATTCTTATAGGACTGCTTTGCATGTTGTAGTTAGTATGATTTTTCTCTCTCGCTTTTTTCACGTTGATTTGGGGTCATTGGTTCATGCTTTGGTTTTAAGTTTCCGAGTTCAGCTAATTCTAGAGATATCTCTTCTTTCTTACTACTTGGATTTTTTGCCATAGAACCTTTATTGTTGCTAGCGCCCCTGCGATTTTCACTCATAAAGTAACCTCCTTTAAAATTTTTCATACCTCTTTAACTTGGTTCAATAGGAGTAAAAGATGTATATCAAATATGGACTAATTATTAATAATGACTAAATGACCGTTTTGAAATGTAGCATAATTCTTTAGGCTCTCAACGGGAAATATGAAAGTCCATGGCATACTAACTTTGGGTTTAATTTTCAATGTTTGTAGTGTAAAAGTATGCTCAGCAAGAAAATTTTCATTTTCCATATAAGCTAATTTTTTATTATAAAAAGTAATCTCTTCTTCAGAAAAATTATGTACAAGTACAGTAATCAATAATTCACTCTTATGATTCACTGCTTGCCAAATTGGTGTTAGAAGAATATCTTGAGACTCCGTTTTGTATGTTTGGAGGAAAATTTCTTCGATTTCTTTTCGATCCTTACTGGATAAGGACTTATCCCATGATGCTTCAAACTCAAGCTTTTGCATTCGTGAAACCTCCTTATATTAGTATTGGCCTATTATCGAACAGTTAATTAAGACTACATTAATAACTATAATAATTTTGGAAAAAATAACCTAATAAAACGATCCATTACTATCCAATATATGAATATTAGCAGATTTTTAAGTGTATGTTCTATAATTACTAATTCATTCTAAACATAAATTAGAAATACGGATAAAAAGAACTAAATAATGATTAATAAAATTAGTAGTCAATATGACTACAATGATTAAATAGGATGAATGAAGTATTTTTAGAAAAAATAACCAAAAATTGTAGTTATGATAAAAATTTGATATTCTCTTTAATGCCAATGATACCAATGCTCTATTAAACTAATATTAATTTTTCATAGATAAATAGAACTATTGAGAATTTAGTGTAAAATAGTAAATAGTTATTATTTCCGAAAATTCTGAAAAATAACGACAAAGTACGACAAATTTCACACTTCATTTCAAATATAGTGATACTTAACAACAAGAGATTCACGAACGACACCATTGATTCTGTTTGCCTAAGTAACTTAGGAAAGGAGGTAAAGGTGTTTTTTATTTAGTCTTTTTTAAACAAGGGCGAGCAGCGGACGTTAATTTAATTTTTGTAAAATTCAAAGGAGGAATGAAGTTGAGGAAGAAAAGTAGTTCAGTCAAAGCTCTTAGTGTTGTAGCATCTTTACTCATGACGTTTTCGCTAGTAGCACCAAATGTTGTAAGCGCAGAAACAACTAGTAAGCTTCATCAATCGTTCAGAGATTCAAGCTCTAATAACATTTCTGTGAAAGACAAATTGAATAGCCGTCTGCTTGAAAACTTTAAAAACGATGAGAAGGTTACATTCCTGATTAAATTCAAGGAAAAATCTGACTCTCTTCAAGTGGCTGAAGAAGCAAGAAAAAATGCAGATGAAGCAAACCTATCAGCTCATAATACAAAGCTTATTCAACGCTCGGCAGTTGTATCTGAGTTAAAGGCAACGTCTATTGAGTCTCAACAAACGGTTAAACAATTTTTAGAACAAGAAATAGCGAAAGGAAATGCCGAAGATCTTACCTCCTACTACATCGTAAATGGGATGGCAGTTACTGCGACACAGGAAGTAGCTGAAAAGATAGCAACTTTCGCAGAAGTAGAAAAAATATTACCAAATGAAACTCGTCAACTGTTTACAACAAAAACAGAAAATGCGGTCGTTCCTAAAGCAGAAACTGCAAATATCGAGTGGAACATTGAGCGTGTGAAAGCGCCAGATGTTTGGGCGATGGGCATTGATGGTTCAGGAACGGTAGTAGCAAGTATCGATACAGGAGTTCAGTGGGATCACCCAGCTTTAAAACAAAAATATCGTGGTTACAATGCAGCAACTGGACAAGTCTCACATGACTATAACTGGTTTGATGCAACAGCTGGACGAGCTACTCCATATGATGATATTGACCATGGGACGCACGTAACAGGAACAATGGTTGGTAGTGAACCAAATGGTGCAAACCAAATTGGTGTAGCTCCGGGAGCAAAATATATTGCAGTAAAAGCTTTCTCAGCAGCTGGTGGTACTGATGTCGACTTGTTAGAGGCGGCACAATGGATTTTAGCACCAACTGATGCAGCTGGAAACGCACGTGTTGATATGGCTCCGGACATTGTTAATAACTCTTGGGGTGGCGGTCCTGGTCTTGATGAATGGTACCGTGACGTAGTTATTAACTGGCGTGCAGCAGAAATTTTCCCTGAATTCTCTGCAGGTAACACAACGCTTTCAAATCCAGGTGGTGCAGGATCGGTTGCAGCACCAGCAAACTATCCTGAATCATTTGCGACGGGTGCAACTGATATCAATAACAAAGTGGGTAGCTTCTCACTACGTGGTCCTTCGCCTTATGCGGAGATTAAACCAGATATCTCAGCACCAGGTGTAAATATCCGTTCATCCGTACCGGGTGGTGGCTATGAAGGTGGTTGGAATGGGACATCTATGTCAGGTCCAGCGGTATCTGGTGTAGCGGCACTTCTTCGACAAGTAAATGCGAATTTGACGGTTGATGAAATGGAGGAAATTTTGCTTAATACAGCTAATCCTTTGACAGATGCTCAATATCCAGCAGTTCCTAACCATGCATATGGATATGGGTTAGTGGATGCTTATGAAGCAGTATCCTCGATTATTACTGGATTAGGAACATTAAAAGGACAAGTAACCCAACAAGGTGATGACAATGAAGCACCAACATTTGAACATACAGCTCCAAGCGAGACGTATGCGGGAATGGATTTAGAATTGTTGATAGATGTTAATGATAACATTAGCGTTGCTTCAGTTATTCTAAACTATAAAGATGCAGATGGAGCTTGGCAAGTAATTGAAGCTGGTCGCAAATCTGGTGATTATAAAGCTGGCGAGTTCGGTGTAGTAGTTCCTGGTGAATTAATCACAGGTAACTCATTTACGTACAAATGGATTGTAAACGATTTTGGTAATAATGAAGTAAGCAGTGAAGAATATGTTGTTCAAGTGAAACCTGGAATTACGGTTGGATACTTTGAAGACTTTGAAGGACAGCCAACGGGTTGGTATTCATTTGGAGAACAAAACAGTTGGGAATGGGGCGTGCCTACATCCGGACCAGGTAATGCTGCATCAGGTGAAAAGGTATATGCAACAAACTTAGCTGGATTATACGCGAATCGCATGAACGCGACACTTGTTGCACCTCCAATTGACCTGCCAGAAGGAAACTCATACTTGCAGTTCAAACATTGGCACAATTTTGAGCAATCTTCCTCAGGAAGAGCTTGGGATTATGGACATGTATTTGTTTCGACTGACCAAGAAAACTGGACGCAATTACTAATGGTTCAAGGTCAATCGAATGGATGGGTAAGTGCAGAGGTTGATCTGTCTGCTTATGCTGGTCAACGTATTTACATTGGATTTAATGCATTCTCTGATGGAAGCGTTCAAAGAGATGGCTGGTATATCGATGATGTATCTTTAGCTAATATCTCACAAACTGGAAAAGTATCAAAAGGAAATAAAGGAACAATCGGAAATAACGGAAATAATGGAAATACAAATAACGGAAATAACAAGGATAAAGACAAAGATGCATTAAAAGAAGCGGTTGATCCAAAGACAATCAGACCTGTATTACCTGTAAAAGAAGCACCACCAGTAGAAGAAACAATTGTTAATCCTACCCTTCTACCATTAGGTGCTCAAGTTAGTGTACTAGAATCAGGACGCTCGGTTTATTCAAATCCAGCTGATGGTTCTTATTCATTAACACATGGTGCAGGAACGTTCACCGTAAAAGCGGAAGCTTATGGATTCACCTCAGAAGAACAATCTGTAACGATTGAAGCTGATGGTACAACAACTGCTAATTTCACTTTAGATGAAGTAGCACAAAATACAGTAAGTGGTACAATTACGGACCAATCGACAGGTGAAGGTGTTGCAGGAGCAACAATTTTACTTGTGGAAGATGCAAACATCACCCCTGTGGAAACGGATGCATCGGGTAACTATTCACTTACAGCATACGAAGGTGATTACACATTAAAAGTAGTTGCTCGAGGCTACCATAGCCAAGAAGTTTCCATTACTATTGGTGATGAAGCAATTACGCAAAATATTGCACTAGAGCCATTCTACACGTATCCTGGTGGAGAAATAGGTTATGATGACGGTTCAGCTGAAAATGCTCGTGCTTTTAATGCAGCAGGAAATGCATGGGCGGTAAAAATGTCTCTACCTGAAGGCAAAGAAAACGGTATCGTGACAGATGGCGTATTCCGATTCTGGGACACTGAATGGCCAGTCCCTGGTGGAACTGCATTTGCTGTTGAAGTTTGGGATGCTACAGGTGCAGATGGTGCACCAGGTAAGATGCTTGCAGGCCCGATAGATGCAACAGCTTTACGTAACGGTGAATGGACAGTTGTGAATTTAACTGAACACAACATTGTCGTAAATGGCGACTTCTTCATGGTATACCGCCAAACTTTTGCAAACCCAAATACACCAGGTTTAGCAACAGATGAAAATGGAACAAATGCAGGAAGAAGTTATCAAGGAGTTTCTGGTGCTTGGTCTCCATCACCAACTGCTGAAGGTAACTATATGATTCGTGCTCGAGTAAGCTATGAAGTAAGCGCGCCAGTCATCACATCTCCTGCTGCTAATTTGACAACAAGTCAAGAAGCGTTGACTGTTGAGGGGACTGCATCACCGACTGCTACTATAGAGTTGAAACAAAACGGTAAAGATTCTGGATCTGTTATTGTAGGCAATGACGGTAAATTTGCAATCCCTGCGACACTTACGGAAGGTGCTAATGAGTTCAAAGTGGTTTCAGTGTTAGATGGCAGAACTACAGGTGAATCTGAACCAGTTACAGTGATTTTAGATACAATAAAACCTGAAATGACTATAACAAGCCCAAAAGATGGTGATAAAACTAATCGTGAATCGGTAACTGTCGAAGGTACCGTTACAGACGCAAACCTTGACTTCGTAAAGGTTAACGGTCAAACTGCACAAGTTGTTAATGGAAAATATTCAAAACGTATACTTCTTGAGAACGGTGCGAATGAAATTACAGTCATCGCTCAAGATAAAGCTAAAAATAAAACTTCCAAAAAAGTGACAGTAACTGCACAATACGATGCACCTGTCATTGAGAACTTAAAACCTGCACAAGACCTTCAATTGACAACAGGTAAAAGCGTTAAAATTGAATTTGATAGTGAGCCAGGATTGAAGACAACATTTGTCATCCATATGCCACTAACAAATGTTGGAGATGTTCAAAACGCTACGGAATTACCAATGATGGAACAATCTAATGGTCACTATGTCGGATACTGGACAGTACCAGCAGATACTGTTGCCAACGGAGCAGTTATCGAAGTAAAAGCTGTTGACAGCTTCGAAAACGAAACACGCGAAAGAGCAGCGGGTAAATTATACATCAATGTAGCAGCGCCTTCAGCTCAACCATCAGTTGAGACACCTGCAGAGACTCCTGTGGATGCGCCTGCTGAAACGGAAACACCTGCTGAAAAGATGGCGGAATAAACGATTCTATTGAATGCCGAAGAGGATAAAAATCCTCTTTGGCATTTTTTAGTTTTATAGTTAGTTGAAAAATAAAAACTTTAGATGGAATAAAAGAGCTTTTAGTTGGAAAAATGACCCTCTTTGTTGAAAATAAAACTCCTATAAAAAACTAGTGTAGTCCTTTCATTACTCCGCATATGATGTGTTGAAAGGGGTGTGCGATGAATTATTATGTAAATGTGTTTAAGAACTTTTTGCCTCTAAATGCAGAGATTCTAGAGTTACCGGAACCCCAAGATATACCGGCTGTAATTCTAGCAGATATCGATGGAGATCGTTTGGAAGAATTAATTGGCGCATATAGACATGAAGAACAAAACTATCTCTTAATATTAAAGAACAATCATGAACAATGGCTTCCATTAATTCATATTCAAGGTAATGGTTATGGCATAGCAAATTTAATGGCAGCGCCAATAACAGATAGTTGGATCAATACATTGATAGTAGGTTGGCAAATAGGTAGTATATGGTCTCAATTAGATCTGTTGCAATGGACAAATAGTGGATTTGTACAGCTATCTACTGAGGATCTTGTATATAGTAAGTTGGAAGTAGAAGATATGCCAGGTACTTATGGAGAGGATGGTCAATATGAAATGGCGGTTTGGACTCATGATACTGGAGAAGCCTATAAAGTAGAAGTATATCGATTCACCGATAGTGGACTAGTACGAGCAAAGGATGTCTATCCTTATTACTTTAAAAAAGTGGGGGACTACTACAAGAGATTATTACAAACGAATGATTTCTCCTATTACTGGTACTATTTGGCTGATGCACAGAAGAAAGCTGGTGATTTGGAACAAAGTTTAGCTTCCATTGATAAAGATTTGTCCTTTCGCTCCCCATACCCTTCAAGAGATATGTTGCTAGATAAAAAACAACAGATTCTTAGACTCTTACAAGATAATAAATCTAACGGTCAAGGTATTATTACACATACTAGAGGAGATGTGACAGGTGATGGTATTATGGATACCATCTACCTTACGGGTGAGAAGAGAGAAGATAGCCCGTTTTGGCAAAACATTACGTTAAATATTCTATATGGAAAAGACAATATAGTAGAGAGAATTTCACTAAAGCAAAATGCTGGCTATAATCCTACCTTATTTCTCGGAGATTTTACTGGAAACCAGGTATATGACATTTTGATTGTCATAGATACAGGTGGAAGTGGTGGTACGATTTACGCTTATATTTTTTCTTATATGGAAGGGAACATGCGTCAAGTGTTTGATGTAGAAGAATATAACGAACAGTCAAAATATGAGGTTAACTATCAAAATCAATTTAAAGCGACTGTAACTAGTAGTTATCCTTTGAAGAAATATACATTGGATTTAACTTATAAGGGGGAAGAATATTTATCGGAGATCTATAACGAAAATGGAGCATTAAAAGAGCCGATTGAGGGTTGGGTAGATCCCGTGAGTGGTTTATATCCAATCGATTTCGCTAGAGACGGAACTTACGAGCTTACTGCATTTCAAAGAATCGCGGGAAGATATCATGCGGATGCATTAGGGTATGTTCAAAATGTATTAAGCTGGAATGGAAGCGAATTTATCACCGAAAGACAAAGTGTATCTATTTTTGGCGAGGATTTATCTAATAGATAATAGGATAAAGAACTACTACAAGTGACATTTTTGTAGCAGTTCTTTTTTATTACCGATTGTTCATATAATTGACAAAAAGTATTTGACAAATTTGTGAACACGTTGAATAATATAGAGTAAGAGGGGTGTTTTAAATGGAATCATATGTGAAAATGTTACATGCTACAAAATTTGTAGGTGCAATTTTGTTAAGTGTAGGAATAGCTACCTTTTTATATGGATCATTAATAAGCGAATATAGTACTGTTATGGGTGTAGGTATTGGAATAGTAATGGGAGCAGTCTTTATTTTTCTAATAGGGATGATTCTAGTTGCTTCGGAAGAAATGGTATTAAACTCTAAAGAATATAGAAAAGAGAGCGTCTAAAATGACGCTCTCTTTTTTCTGTTTACATATCCCAAACCAACGTCAGCAAGGTGCCTAGTATGGTTAATATAGCAAGGATTAAACCATAATATATATTTACATAAATAGAATTTTTATCGTTGGTCTCACCTGCGTGCATAAATACTACCAGCTGAAGACCAGCTTGTATAAATGCCGTAAGGAGAAGAACAGTCATACCAATTGAGTAGGACATATCAGTAAAATACACTAATAGTGCCACTGCTGTAAGAACTAATGAGAATGCAAAGCCCATTACTTGTTTAAGAGGGAATAATTCTTTCATATTACATCATTCCTTTCAAGTAGATGAAGCTGAAGATGAAAATCCAAATAATATCTAAGAAATGCCAATAGAGAGAGAAAATAAATGATTTATTGGCTGTTTCCGGAGTCAAGCCACGTTTTTTGATCTGCAATAGGATAAATAATCCCCAGAAGAAACCAAGTGTAACGTGTAATCCGTGGGTTCCTAAGGTCGTTAACAAAATGGCAGTAAAAGCACTAGTTTGTAACCCTGCTCCAACATGCACATAGTGAATGAACTCATAAATTTCGAAGCTTACGAATGCTGCCCCAAGTATAAGAGTAACCGCAAAGAATGCCATTGTCGCTTTTTTATTGTTTATTCGCATAGCATGAATGGCAAGTCCAATCGTAAAGCTACTTGTTAATAGTAAAATCGTTTCAACTAATACTGGTGTAATTTCAAAAATTTCTGCCCCAGAAGGTCCATTGCCAATACGATTTTCTAAAGTAAAATAAGATGCAAATAGTGTCGCGAAAAGCATAATTTCCGCACCAATGAAAATCCAAAAACCTAAGATTTTTAAGCTATTTTCTTCCGTGCTGTATTCAAGTGGAAGCGAGTTATCTACCTTCATTTTTTAGCACCTCGCAATTTTCTTTCAGTTTCTTCGATTTCCTCTACAGAAATATATCTTCCATGGTCTTTCTCGAATGAACGATAAGTCAAACAAGCTAAAATACCGATCAATGACACTATGGCAAGTGGCCAAATGCTGAATATCATCGCAAATCCAAAGACAAAGAAGATACAGCTCATGATAAATGGTAAACCACTGTTATTTGGCATGTGAATTTTTTCAATTTTTCCATTGAATAATTCATGACCATTTTTCTTTGAATCCCAAAATGCTTGTGTCGATGCAACTTGTGGTGTAATTGCAAAATTATATTCTGGTACTGGAGTATGTGTTGCCCATTCAAGTGAACGTGCATCCCATGGGTCACTAGCAATATCCCTTGAAGCATAACGAGTACTATAGTAAATATTGTAGACAAGAAGGACAAAACCTACTGCCATAATTGCTGCACCAATGAAAGAAACCATATTTAACGCACTAAAACCGGTTGATTCAGAGTAAGTGTACATGCGACGTGCCTGACCATCTAAGCCTGTAATATACATTGGAATGAAGGCTAGGACAAATCCGACTGATAAAATCCAAGCTGTCCATTTCCCAAGCTTTTCGTTTAACATGAAACCAAATATTTTTGGCCAATAGAATGTAAGACCAGCTAGCATAGCGTAAACCACACCTGGAATAATTACGTTATGGAAATGAGCTACTAAGAACATCGTATTGTGATATTGATAGTCAGCAGCTGACATTGCAAGCATTACTCCGGTAACTCCACCTAATGTAAACAGTGGGATAAACATTATGGAATAAAGCATTGGGGTAGTAAATTCAATTTTCCCTTTCCAAAGGGTGAACAGCCAGTTAAATATTTTAACCCCGGTCGGAACAGCTATTGCCATCGTTGTGATGGAGAATATACTATTTGTTAACGCACCTTGGCCCATTGTGAAGAAATGGTGAGCCCAAACTACAAATGATAGTAAAGAAATGACTACCATTGAAGCAACCATGGACTTATAACCATAAAGGTTGCGTCGTGCAAAGGTTGAAATAATCTCACTATATAGACCGAATGCAGGTAAAATCAAGATATATACTTCAGGGTGTCCCCAAACCCAGAACAAGTTAGCCCAAAGCATATCCATACCACCATTGGTGGTTGTAAAGAAGTTTGTTCCAAATAATCTATCCATTGTCCCCATTGCAAGCAATACTGTTAATACAGGGAAAGCAAAAACAATGATGACGTTTGCGATAAATGCAGACCAAGTGAACATTGGCATTTTCATAAGAGTCATGCCAGGAGCTCTCATTTTTAAGATAGTCGTTATAAAGTTAATACCAGTCATTAATGTACCAATTCCGGCGATTTGAATAGCAATCATGTAATAATTCGAACCAACGGATGTACTAAATTCATTCCCTGCAAGAGGGAAGTAAGAAGTCCAACCAGCATCAGGTGATCCACCCACTATAAATGAAATGTTGAATAATCCCATTCCCATAAAGAATAACCAGAAGCTCAATGCATTTAGACGAGGAAATGCAACGTCACGTGCTCCGATTTGTAATGGTACTAGGTAATTAAAGAAAAATATAATGAACGGCATAGCCATAAACAGAATCATTACGACCCCATGTGTTGTGAAAACTTCATTATAATGCTGAGAATCTAGAAACGTGTTCTCCGGCATTGACAGCTGATAGCGCATCATAATTGCATCAACGCCACCTCGGAACAGCATAAGTAAGGCTGATAGCAAATACATGATCCCTATACGTTTGTGATCAACAGTTGTGATCCATTCGCGCCAAAGGTATCCCCATTTCTTAAAGTAGGTAATTCCTACGACTATAGCAATCATCGTAAGACCAATACCAACCATGGATGCGTATATTAAAAAGCTTGGATGTGGTACGGCAAAGCGATCAAAGAAATCCATACTTTTGTAACTCCTTTCAGGAATCTATAGCTTGAACTATAGTAATCTAATAAACTTCTAATTAATGATGAGCGTGACTTGATTCCTCATCGGTATTAGTTGATTCGTGATTTTCGTGTTCTGATTCTTCTGCGTCCGTTTCAGTAGAGCCATGGTCATGGTTAGGCGCAGGTGAGAATTCTAAATGTGTTCCTGTGTAAGTAGAACGTCCAAGGTGGCCTGGTTCTAATAATTCCTCAAACTTTTCTTCGGTTAGAGGTTTTGCTGTTTCATGTACTTCTTTCACCCAATCATCGTAGTCTGCCTGAGACATAGCTGTAACTTCAAATGTATTTTCTGCAAATCCTGCTCCACTGAAGTTAGCATTTCTTCCAACAAACTCACCTTGTGTATCTGCTGCTAAGTGCAAGGTGGTGACCATATCAGCCATGGCATATTTTTGTCCACCTAATTGTGGAATCCAAAAACTAGTAATTGGTCCATAAGAATATAATTTAAACTCAATTGCACGGTCTTCAGGGATGTACAAGTAGTTAACAGTCTCGATATCTTCTTCTGGATAACTAAAATGCCATTTCCAGTTAGAAGAAGAAGCATAAATTATTAACGGCTCTTGATCTTCATATCCTGCTGGAGTCGCCTCTACTTCATAATTACTTTTTACAGAAACGATTGAAAGAAAAATGACGATCAAAATAGGAATACCGATACAAATTGCTTCAACGATTGGACTTCCTTCTATATGAGGTGGCTCGTAATCTTTACTTTGATTAGAAGCGCGATATTTTATTAGCACAAATACTAAAATAGCTAAAACGACAATAACTATACCTGACATCAGCCAGATAGAAAGCATAATATCATCAGCCTGAGTTTTAGCTTGAGGACCTTTCGGGTCTAAAACTAGTAATGGTTCACAACCTGTTAACACAGTGGCAATAGTGAAAATCATCGTCATTAGAGCCCACTTCATTTTTAATTTCATAGTTGTACCCCTTTCAATTCTGTTTATAAAAAGTTGTGGTAACTAATCATGCGAATAATAATTGGAGGAATTCCTATCCGTGCCTCTATCTTATTACCGCAACTTTAAAAAACAAACTAATAGAATAGGGCTTCACAAAATGTTCATGAAGATATGAACAAATTAAAATAGTTCCGTAACACAATTGTGAAAACAGAGGTAAAATGTCAAAAAGTATTCATTATTGTGGATAATCTTGGTTTAAATCAAAAAATTAATAATATCAAACTTTTGCGAGTTTGAAGGTCCACCTATTTGGAAATAATTCTTAAAAGATCCTAGGCAGAAAGGAGACGAATTTTGGAATGAGACCATGGGTTATGACGCAGGAATGGCGGGATGTCCTTTTCCTTCATTGGCCAGTTTCGGCAAAGGATATACGTGATCACATACCTTCGGAGCTAAAGTTAGATCTATATGACAATATGGCTTGGCTTGGTTTAGTCTCTTTTCAGGTAAAAGGTAATCGCCCGAGACTTGTCCCCCCTATTCCAGGATTGAGTTCTTATTTAGAACTAAACGTTCGTACATACGTCAGCTATAAAGGGAAATCAGGTGTTTTTTTCTTTAGCTTAGATGCGAATAATCCAGTAATCGTAAAATTGGCGACCATAGGAAACTTTTTACCTTATCGTCAAGCTAATATCCATTTACAAAAAAGAAACAACATTTTTTCAGTTTCTAGTAAAGTGAGTAATGCGAATTCAATTCCCGAAACGCTAATCACTTCATTTGAGCCGATGCCAGAAATTATGGAAGGAACTTCATTAGAACGGTGGCTGACAGAGCGTTATTGTTTATGGACAAAAATAAATAATGATTTATACCGTGTGGATATTTGGCATGCTCCATGGAAATTGCAAAATGTTAAAGGGGAAGTTGTAGAAAATTCTATGGCTTCTTTTCTAAAAGGTGATTATCAAAAAAATCCACCAATCGCTCACTACTCAAAAAGGAAAAAAGTTCGATCTTATTTACCTATCAAAGAGAAATAAAAGGTTTCAGAACGTTTTATTGTTCTGAAACCTTTTAAATTAAAAATATTGAGGGAATTGCTTGATGATTGCCTCGGCAATCATATCTCCCATTTCTAAAGCTTGCTCTTCGATTTTGTCAAAAACCTCAATGTCCACTTTATAATTTTTTTCAATCATATTAACTGCCTCTGATTTTGTTAATGTCAAATGAGTATAAAACATTTCTTTTAATTCTTCTTTATTAATATAAGGGTTAATACTGCTCCAAAATGCAACAATTTCATCTGCATTTTTAAACCATGCTTTTTCTTTTTCCTCCACAGTTGTTGAATCACCTTTTACTGCAGCGGTTACTAGTTGCGCTGCTATTACTAAATGCTCCTTTAATAACCCCTCATATTGATTTGCAATTTGGTCTCCATAGTAAGGACGAATACAATTCGCTAAATCGGTTGCGTTTCTTAAAAGCCGTTCTTGGACGAATGGCAAATCAGGTAAGTTAAATACAATGCTTGTAATTGTCATTCTCGTCCAGTTGACGTGCTCCATCCACAAAAGACGATTCATACTTATAAAATCGAATTCATTTTTACTAATAAATTGATCATGATCAGCCTCTTGATTCAATATAAATCGAACTGGAGCTGTATATTGAGAAAAAGGAGTCTTATAAAACGAGCTTAGGGGATAAGAAGAATAACGGAAATACAAAATATCATCATTCCTTTTCATTTTTTAATTGCCTATAAGTTACAATACTCGAAAGGATTCATTCTTGTGATTAGTAGTAAAAGGTTGAGTTCCCAAAAGTTACTTATTATAATAATAGTAAGTAATTTTTTGAATAGTAAGAATTAATAGAGGGTAAAAACATGATAGATTTTGACTACTTAAAAAGAGAAATAAAAAAGGAGAAAGTTACTTCCTTACTTGTATATCAAAAGGGAAATAGTATTTTCGAATACTACAAAAACAATAAACAACGTGAAAAGGTTCATAAAATGAATTCCTGTACCAAAAGTGTACTTTCAATCTTAGTTGGAATTGCACTAGGGAAAAAGCATTTAACATCCATTCACTTACCTGTCTATACCTTTTTCCCAGAGCTTTTTAAAGAACAAACGGATAGTCGTAAATTAGATATTACTATTTATCATTTGTTAACGATGACAGATGGATTGGACTTTCCCGAATTTGGTGAATGGAATAGCTTTGCACCAATGGTCTATCATCCGAATATAATGAAGTTTGTTCTAGAACGTCCAATAATCCATCCTGTTGGCACATATATGAACTACAACTCGGGTTGCTCCCATATATTATCTGCTATTCTCCAGAAAGTAACCAACATGAAAACGGAGGAATTTGCCAATAAGTATTTGTTCAAGCCGTTAGGTATTAAAGAATTTAATTGGTATTCAGATAATATGAACATCAATAAGGGGGCAGATGGGCTCGTTTTAAAAGCGACAGATATGATGAAAATCGGCCAACTAATGTTGCAAAATGGTGTTTATAACAATAAAAGAATAGTTTCGGAGGAATGGATAAAGACTTCTACTACACCATATTTTAAAACATATGAATTAATTGGTTACTACGGGATGCATTGGTGGATAAATAAACTGGATGATAAACAATATTTTACATACGAAAATACGTATCATTTTGCATTAGGATTTGGCGGGCAATATATATTCATTTATCCAAAAGAAGAGATAGTCATAGTGATCACGAGTGAAATATATGAAAATAGCTTACTGCCATTAAGAATAGTCCAAAAAAGTTTTTTAATTTAAAGCTTGTGTTTCTGTCTTCTTCAGCACCAAATGCGTCTAAGAGTGTTTTCATAATATGGGAGCGACGAAGGAGTAATTTATTCTGCGGAGGCTTAAGCGCAGCGTGCGCGTTTAATAGGTTATTAATTTTGAATAACCAACTGTTTAATAGTAATAAAAAAGGGGACTATTGGGATGCATAGAAGATACGATAAAAAGCATATCTTTTTGGCTATTGGGGCTTGTATCGTTTTGTTTTCACCTGTTTATTTGCTTATTATACCTTTAGCGGTTGTGAATACGCTCTATTACAAAAAAGGTATTTGGATTACGTATGCACCAACGGAAAATTATGTGACATTTGGGGTAAGCTTGTTTTTAATCGTTCTGGCCTGTTTAGTATTGGGATTTCTCGGTATACGGAAATGGACGGTTGGAGCAGGGGTGTTTTGTGTACTTCTTAGTAGCTTGGTTTTTTATATTGCTTCTTTATCTTATATTACTTTATCAGGGGAAGAAATTTCTTATCGGACTCTTTTTTCAAAAGAAAAACAATCCTATTCTTGGGAAGATCTTGAGAAGCTCGTTTATTATGTAAAGCTACCTGAGGATGATGAATTATCCTATTATGAATTTTATTTTAAGGATGGGCAAATGATGAAGATGAAACAAAATAGTTACGTAACAAATTTACAAGGAAATTTAAATGGTACAGTGAGGGCAATGCAAATTCCTTTACAGTATGTCGAAGAAAATGGTGTTGAATAATTCAATGATTAGCCCAGTAATCTAACGATTATTGGGCTAATTTATTGCTTTTAAATATACCCGTTAATTCGGGATTTTTCTTCTGCAACAATCTCATCTTTCAATTCTTCTATACTTTCTTTACGTCGTTCGTTTTTCTCCTTGATTGAAGCAAGTTCTTTTCCTTCAGCGAATTCCATTGCTGCTTCAGCTGCTTCCATATTATGAATTGTTTTTTTAAATATTTCTTTATTATCAGCTGAATCATTATGCTTTGGCATTATATTTCCTCCTCGATTAATTTAGAATCTTTCATGAAATAGTATTTCCAAATTCAACAAAACTATTTGAGGATTATATTACTAAAGGAAAACTTTTGGTAGAAAACTTTCGGATGAATAAAAATGGTGTTAAATTGCCATAGTAAAGACGTATTGAATTAGAGAAAAACCTAAGGAGGACGTTACTTTGGTAGATCACACCCAAATGAGCTGGAAAGAAGATAATGTCATTTCTCAACTGCACAATTCTGTTGATAATGTTACGTTTGCGGTAGGGCAAGCTCTAACTAATCCCACAGAGCAATTTATTCAAAATGCACAGGATATGATTGACCGTGCGGAGCGTTCCGTTAAAATGGCTCTAGACAGTAGAGGGAATTTGGAGCCTATTAGTTCACTGCAGGAGCAGTTGAATCAAGATAAGGAAAGATTAAACAGATTAAGTTAACAGGAAGTAACAAGCTAAAGAATAGCGGAATAGAGTACAACACCTTTGAAGATGGTACACTGGAAACAAGTACTGAATTCGGAGGTGTTTTTGCATGGTTGTAAAAGAAATTATGCTAGATAATGCTTGTATAAAGATAGACAGCTATAAGGAAGAAATAGTAAATGGTTTACAACAAATTTCGATCGTTTTTAGTGTAACGAGTGAAGAATATCATGACATTGCAGTTTTACTATACAAAGGTACTTTTCATGTAAAAGTTCCTGAGAGAGATTTGTCCTTTACGGGCACCATTAATAATTATTCTACTTCTATTACAAATTTATATGAAAAAGGTCAAGTGGGAGAATATAAATTAAGTCTAATCGAAGAGTAAATGGAAGGAGGCTTGTTTCATGAAGTTAAGTATTCTAGATCAATCGCCTATTTCGTCCAATAAATCTGCTAGAGAGGCATTATATGAATCGATGAGGCTAGCACAAGTTGGTGAGATGCTAGGGTATACTCGATTTTGGATGACAGAGCATCATGATTTACCTGGTCTGGCAAGTTCTGCACCTGAAGTGATCCTTGGATTCATTGGATCAAATACTGAAAGGATTCGGTTAGGTTCGGGTGCTACTTTATTACCGCATTACAAACCTTTTAAAGTGGCGGAGGTTTTTAATACACTTGCTACATTATTTCCTGGTCGAATCGATTTAGGTCTTGGACGTGCACCTGGTGGGTCAGCCGAAGCAACAAACGCTTTATCAGAAAATTTTTTGCAGAACGTGTATAGTATGCCAAGTTTATTAAAAGACTTACTCCATTTTTTAAATAATGATTTTCCTGCTGACCATCAGTTTTCAAAAATTTCTCCTTCACCTGTTCCAGATGAATTACCAGAAACTTGGCTTCTCGGGACAAGTAGAAAAAGTGCATTACTTGCCGCGGAATATGGACTTGCCTATACATTTGGGCAATTTATGAGTGATAAGGATGGAACAGCTATTATTCAGGACTATCTTGATGCTTATGTACCTAGAAAGGGTGGACAAGTTCCTCAGGTGATGGTAACTGTCACAGTTTTCTGTGCTGAAACTACCGAACGAGCAGATGAAATTTCATTAAGCTCGTTTATTTGGTCTTTACAAAAAACAAAAGGGGAAGGTCAGCAAGGTGTACCTTCTATAGAAGAAGCAAAGCAATATAAACTAGATGCTCGTGAAAGAGAAACTTTGGTTAATATGAGACAGAATAGTATTATTGGTAATCCCCAAGACGTGAAACAGAGGTTAATGGAACTTCAAGCTAGTTATCAAGCCGATGAAATCATGATCAATACAGTTACATATTCTGCGGAAGACCGAATCAACTCTTATAAATTAATTGCAGCCGAATTAATACAGAAGGATTAGACTACTTCCATTTCATTTAGAGCAGTACATACATTTGATTCTTGTATTTTTTCGGTTGCTTCGTCTATTAAGTGTTGAATGAATGACTCATCGTCAAAGTCTTCGGGATCAATCTCATATTTTTCTAACTCAATATACACATTTGCTCGTACATTGGATTCGATTTCTACTAAATCTGTAAAGAAAAACCCCCATCTCTTTTCTTCGAATCGTTTACCGTTAACATGAATAATGGAGGAAGTCACCATAGAGGATGGAACAGAATAATTACTTTTAATCGCAATAACTGTATCGCCATTATTTGCAGTAAAAATCATTTCTTTATAACCGATATCAAAATACTGTTTGAACTCCACTTTATTCAAGGATAACCCTCCAAACTAATAGATATATGGTAAGTATATAAATAGATTAGAAAGATTATGACAGATAGATTTAAAGAGAGTTAGGCATTTAACTGCCTAACTCTCTTTTTATATCATTTTTAACAGTGCTTCTCTCCCAATCATTCCTTCTGTGATTCCCAGTTCTTCTGCTTGGAAAGTAATTGACTCCAACGGCGCATTAATTAGTTGTTCAATGGTCTTTACGCCAACCGCTCTTCCTGCTATTACTTTCCTGTCCTTTAATTTTTCGTTCAACAATGCAACATCTAGGGCACCGCACATAATATATCCTTTTTCGTTTGAAACGGTAAGTAGGTTTGTTTTAGGTAACTCCACAGAAACTGCTATAAATGTATGACCTTCAATATCGATTGGGTACATCTCAATCATCTATACATCACTCCTTTTCTTCTCACTTAACTTATGTAAGTAGGAGGAAAAGTGTTTACTCGTCGATTTTCTGAGATACCCAGTCGATTTTCTGAGATACCCCGAGATTTTCTGAGATACTCCGAGATTTTCTGAGATACTCTGGGATTTTCTGAGATACCCCGGGGATTTTCTGAGATACTCCGGAGATTTTCTGAGATACCCCGAGAAATTCTCCAGCACAAGTCCAAAGGCCGTTTAAACTGATTAGAAATATAGTTTCCGTATAGAGTTGTTTTTTTATTTTCAAAATGGGGAAGATAGAAAGGAAGTATACTTTGATAAAGAGGTGATTTTGGTGGACAAATTGTTTGCCATTCTCGTTTTTGGAGGTGTGCCACTAGTTCTGGCTGGCGCATTTTTTGATTGGTCAGATATGATTATGTTCTTACTTTGTTGTGCAAGTATTGTGGGGCTTTCCGGATATATAGGGAAAGCAACGGAGAGTTTAGCTATTGTAAGCGGACCAAGAATTGGTGGATTATTAAACGCAACATTTGGTAATGCGGTTGAACTTATTATTTCTATATTTACATTGAAGGCTGGTATGGTTGGTATTGTACTCGCATCGCTTACTGGTTCGGTTTTAGGAAACCTGCTACTTGTGCTTGGACTTTCTTTTTTTGTAGGAGGATTAAAATTTAAACGTCAAAAGTTTAGCGTACATGATGCAAGATACAACTCAGGCTTGCTTATTTTTGCGGTAATTGTTGCATTTGTTATCCCAGAAGTATTTTCTATATCAATGGATACACAAGAAACATTGAGTTTAAGTATTGGAATTGCAGTGGTTTTAATTGCTCTTTATCTTGCAGGATTATTTTTTAAACTTGTTACCCATCGAGGTATATTTGCTTCCACTGATCAACCTCAGAAAGAAGAAGAGATACCTGAATGGACAAAGGGTAAATCAATTTTAGTGCTTCTTATTGCAACTGTAGCGGTTGCTTTTGTTTCAGAGCAGCTTGTTCATACATTTGAAATGCTAGGAGAAAAGTTTGGTTGGTCTGAGTTATTTATTGGTGTTATCATTGTTGCAATTGTTGGGAATGCCGCGGAGCATGTTTCGGCAATTACGATGGCTGCCAAAAATAAGATGGATATATCAGTTGAAATTGCGGTTGGTTCTACGCTACAGGTGGCAATGTTTGTAGCTCCAATACTAGTTATCATTTCTTTATTTATGCCAGAAGCAATGCCGCTAGTTTTCACGTTACCTGAATTGGTTGCGATGATTACTGCTGCATTACTTGTCATTAATCTTTCTAATGACGGGGAATCGAACTGGTTTGAAGGGTTAACACTTTTCGCAGCATACTTAATTATGGGAATTGGATTCTTTCTTCTTTAGCAGCAAAATAATAAGTCGGCACCACTAACTGTGGTGTTGCTTTTTTTTGTGCCAATCTATGTATGTTTATACTATTAATAAATGATAAAATATTGAAAAGGCTGAATATTGTAGTCAATATTTAAATAAAGGGGAAATGATGATGCAAAATGATTATCCAATCCAGTTAAACGATAGAATTTATTTGATAGATGGATATGACTTAGGAGTGGCTGAGCGAACGGGTACATATGTCATTCTAGAGGAAGAGATAACGATTGTTGAGACAGGACCAAGTCCATCCGTAAAGCACGTTAAAGCCGGATTAGAAGCGCTAGGAATTACATTGGATCAAGTAAAATACATTATTGTTACACATATTCACTTAGATCACGCGGGTGGAGCGGGCTTACTAATGAGAGAATGTCCAAAAGCTAAAGTAGTAGTCCATCCGAAAGGTGCAAGACATTTAACGAATCCTGAAAGACTAGTTGCTGGTGCTAAAGCGGTATATGGAGAAAAGTTTTCGAAGTTATTTGATCCGGTAATTCCTATTCAAGAGGAGTTACTACTTGTTAAAAATGATGGAGACACTTTAAAGATTGGTCCAAATTGTATGTTAAAATTTTTAGACACTCCAGGTCATGCAAAACATCATTTTAGTATTTATGATCCTGTTAGTAATGGTGTGTTTACAGGAGATACAGTAGGAGTTCGATATGAACAATTGATTTCAGAAGGGGTTCATTTGTTCCTTCCGTCTACTTCACCAAATCAATTCGACCCGGAGGCAATGCAAAGGGCAATCGATCGTATTAAGGATATGAATGTAAATTATATTTATTATGGGCATTTTGGTATGACTGACATTCCAGAAAAAGCTCTAAACCAAGTATCTAATTGGCTTCCTATTTTTTTGGAGGAAGCAAGAAATATAGTTGCAGAACAAAAGGGGTACGAAGAGCTTGCACTAAAATTATTAAACCTAGTGAGGAACCATCTTCGAGTGGAGAATATTCCAGACGACCATGAGGTATATAATTTAATTCAGCTTGATATGGAAGTAAGTGCAATGGGTATCATCGATTACTTATCAAAATAATAGATTAGAAGGGATTAGCTACAAACAATGTTTGTGAAAAGTTAATCCCTTTGTAGATTTTAAACCGGTAATTTGTAATAACTCCATAATCTCTTTAAAATTAATAGTGTAAAGAAATAGAGAGGGGACACGGGATGGAATTTTTTTTAATCATACTACTTTTGCTCATCACCATCGGTCTCTCAAATTTTATTAATCATTTTATGCCATACATACCAGTGCCAATTATCCAAATTGCACTAGCAGTTTTGTTAGCAGCCTTTCCTTTAGGAATTCATGTGCCTATGGATCCAGAGCTATTTTTTGTTCTATTTATAGCTCCTTTGCTTTTCCATGATGGCAAAAATGTTTCGAGACATGCATTATGGAAATTACGCAAACCAATTCTATTGCTTGCACTTGGTTTAGTGTTTATCACTGTATTAGTTATTGGGTATTTAATTCATTGGCTGATTCCGTCGATTCCTTTATCTGCATCTTTTGCGTTAGCGGCGATTCTTTCACCTACAGATGTAGTGGCAGTAGCAGCTATTTCTAGCCGTGTTAAGATGCCAAAAACAATTATGCATGTATTAGAAGGCGAAGGTCTTATGAATGATGCCTCTGGTTTAGTTGCGTTTAAATTTGCGGTTGCGGCAACCGTGACGGGTGTATTTTCATTAGCAGAGGCAAGTTGGAGCTTTTTAGTAATTGCAATTGGAGGATTTGCAGGAGGTGCAATTCTTGGATTTCTCATTATTCGCCTGAAGATATTTATCCGACGACTTGGGATGGAAGATGTCACACTTCACATGCTAATTCAAATTCTTACTCCATTTGTTATCTTTTACATCATCGAGCATTTTCATCTCTCTGGTATATTATCAGTCGTTGCAGCTGGTATTGTGCATGCTATCTATAGAGATCGAGATCAGTCTCCTTTAATGCAACTTCAAGTTGTTTCTAAAAGTACTTGGAGTATTCTCATTTATATTTTGAACGGCTTAGTATTTGTATTGTTAGGCTTACAGATTCCGAGTGTCATGAATGAAATTTTTGAGAACCCAATGTTTAATAATTACGAGGTAATTAAGTTCATCTTAATAATTACTGTAGCACTATTAATATTACGATTTTTGTGGGTGTACTTAGGATGGTGGGGAGGGTGGTTGCATAAAAAGCAAATTCCAAAACCTTCTCTGCGAATGATCGCAATAACAACTATTTCTGGTGTACGAGGAGCAGTTACATTAGCTGGAGCCTTTACTATCCCATACGTTCTAGCAGATGGAAGTCCTTTTCCTGAACGTTCACTAATCATTTTCATAGCTGCAGGAGTAATATTAGTTACTTTAGTATTAGCAAGTATCCTCTTACCTCTTCTTGTAGAATCGGATAAAGGTAATTCAGAAGAGTTGAAAGATGAGATGGAAAGGACTGCGAAGATCAGTTCTATAGATGCTGCCATTGGTTTTATCCGTGAAGTGATGAATGAAGAAAATAATGGCGCTGCTGTATCCATCATTTCTAATTATTCTCGCATGCGAAATGCTCTGAAGAATGTAAATGCAGCGGATACCGAGCAATTGAAATTGATGGAAACGGATATTCGTATGAAGGCACTTGCGGAGGAAGAAAAATTTATTGATGGATTGAAAGAAGAGGACCAAATAGACCGGGAAATTATTTATTTGATGGATGAACATATTCAACGGATGAGAGTAGCGGTTACAAACCGGATGCACTACAGAGGATTATTTATTTGGACAATTTTTAAAAGAACTTTTTTCAATTTCATTCAATTATTTACACCTAAAAAAAATAAAAAACGATCTGTTGATCATCAAAAAGTTATTCAACTTAAAGTGAATATGGCAAAAGCTGCAATCAATTATCTGAAGTCACAAATGACTCTTGAAAACGAAGAAGTTTATTTGTTGATTATCGGTGAATATAATGACATGATTATGAAATTTAAGCTAGCAAAAAAAGGTGCAGAGCCTAAGAAATATGCCCAAATGAAAAGAGAAATACAAAATAAGGCTTTTCAAGCGGAGCGAGATGAAATTCAAAACCTTTTCGAAAATCGAGAAATTACTGCCGAAGTCACGAGAAAACTTCGTAAACAGATTAATATTAGAGAAGCGTATTGGATGGAAGAGAATAGTTTACAAAAGCATTAACAGTAAAAAGCAGTCAATTAATGATTAATTGACTGCTTTTTACTATACAAACCCTACAAGCCTATTAGTTGAGCAACGATGATTGCAGCTGTAGAAATTTCGTACTAGATGGCAACATGTTAATTAAACGATAGATGGTATTCACACATAATTCTTTGAGTACATAAGGTATAAAAAGTGTGAGGAGGTTGTTCGTTGAATAAAGATCAATTGTCTAATTCAAAAATAAAAACTTCTCGATCTAAATGGCATTATTTTGAAGTAATAGGTTTAATATTAGTAGTTGCATCCTTACTAATTCTATTAGTTAATCCAAATTCGTTATCCGATTTCTTTAATGCAGTGATCTCTGAAGTTAAACCGATTGTTGTAGATGTCTTTTTAACTAGTGAGATAGGTATTGCTATTATTATAAGTGTTATATTTGGTCGTATAATTGAAAGGCTTGGATTTACGGATGGTTTAATTCGGCTTTTTGTCCCAATTATGAAGGGTCTAAAAATAAATCCATCAGTCATTATTCCAAGTGTTTATAATATCCTTGGTGATATTAATGCGGCTGGAAAAATTTCTGGTCCGGTATTAGTTAAAGCAAAAGCAACAAAAGCGGAACAGAAAATTGCAGTAGCTACAATGATTCAATCACCTCAATCTTTTGCGACATTAGTATTAGGGCTTATAGCATTATCCGTGTTTAATATTAATGCATTTCCTCTTATAATTATCTCCATATTCCTTCCAATTGTTGTTGTTCCATTCATTTTATCCAAAACAATATATCGAGACACCAAAAAAGTTGAGTTAGAAGAGCTACCTCGCTTTACTCCTAAGACTAGATTTCTAGAAACAATTTTCACATCTGCTAAAGAAGGTGCCGAGCTCCTTTTTTTAACTATTATCCCTGCAGTAGCGGCGGTATTTTTCTTTATAGGTGCTTTAAAATTCTTTGGAGCATGGAACGTAATTGAATCAAGTTTATCCTCCATATTAACCTTTCTCAGTATCGAGCCATCGACTGGAATTGTTTCCATATTAGCAGCACCTACACTGGCTGTTGCTCAACTTGCAGAACTGGCTAGTACAATTGATCCGCGTCTTATTGTTGGATCATTTGTATTAGCTAATTCTGGCTTACCTTTATCCGTTATCTTTGGTCAGATTCCAGTGACATGGGCAGAATCCTCTGATCTGAATGAAAGAGAAGCTTTAATTGCTGCAATTGTTGGAATGATTATCCGAGTTTTAACTGCTTGTATATTGGCGTATTTTTTAACTCCATTATTGGTGGGCTAGTATGAATAATTGTTACATCATTCGAGGTCAAAAAATTGTCACTGTTAGTAAACTTGGAACTTTAATGAGTGGTGCAATGGTTATTAAGGATGGAAAAATTTTAGATGTTGGATTATGGGAAGATTTTCGAGTACGATATCCATCTATTCCAGTTATTGATTTTTCAAACTATATAATTACGCCAGCATTGGTGGATTGTCATACACATTTATTGGAATTTGCTCCAAGTTCACTTTATCCGATTACATCCGAAACGCACTTTCTAGCAGCCAAGAGTATTCTATTACATGCCATTTCCTCTGGGATTACTGCGATAGGTGAACAGATTTGTGGAAACCCGTTTTGTGACTTTTCAAAAGAAGATTATCAACAGGCAGTTCATGGGTTGCCAATAAATGTTTCATTTGCTACAACGAGTATATCTATAGGTTTTGAAAATTTAGCGCATTTTTCATTCGTAACAAAATCTCAAAGTATCCAAAAAGAGGATTTAATTAATCCGTCGTTAGTGAAGAAAATTGCTTTAGAGAGTGAATATCCAGGGGAGAACATTTTTATCAATGCAACACCTGCTAATTTTACAAAAGAAGAAGTACCAAAAGCTGGGGTAGTTATTTATTCTCTAGAAGAAATGAAACAGATTACAAAAATATATCATAGTTTAAATAAAAAAATTGGAGCCCATGTAGCTGGAGAGGAAGGAATTGAACTAGCGTTAGAGGCAGGGGTAGATGTTTTGCATCATGCACATGGAATATCTGACATACAATTAGAAAAAGTTTCACAAAAAGGGAAGGACATTGTGGTAACTCCAATGGGTGGTACTCATTTATGTCCAAATTCTCCTAATGAAATTCTTCGAATGGTAAGTAAAAATATTCCTGTATCTATTTCGACTGATGCATATCTTCCGCCATATTTAGGAACTTCGTGGTTGCCTTTTGAAAATTTATCTTTGAGGGGACCAGAAGTTTTAATGTTGATCGCACATCCATCCATGCAGCTTTTAAAGAATAACCACCATAATGAAAATGAAATTTTAGCCTTAATTACCGACAATCCAGCAAAAATATTAGGGAAAGATCATCAATTTGGGCGTTTAGAAAAAGGGTTGGATGCAAATTTCCTTGTTGCAGAAGGTATTCCTGGTTTGGAAATAACGGACGTAGAAAAAATAAAAAAAGTTTTTTATTTAGGGAAAAAAGTGATAGATCGAAAAGTACTTTAATATACTGTTTTAATGGAATCAGCCAATTTATTTTGGTTGATTTTTTTTATTATATAAGTAAAAATTCCATCCAAAACATAACACTTCTCTGTCGTATTATCTAGAACATTTGAGGGGAAAGCTAAAGTTGTGCAAAAAAAAGGAGGATAAAAAATGACAATTAACAAGGAACTTCAGGCATTAAAAGAGTATAGCTGTAGTGATCGGTGTGTATTGAGTGTTTATTTAAACACCAATCCAGGTGATCCGCAACAATTAAATGGCGGTTGGAAAATCCATTTAAAGAGTGGTCTGAAGAGACTTGGTGAGTATTTAGAGGGCTCAGATGAAAATGAAAAAAAAGCTTTTAATAAAATAAAGAAAAAAATAATAAATGAATTGGAAGACAATCAACAGGAAATGCGAAAAGGAGTAGTCATTTTTGCAAGTGCCACTGATGATCTATGGTCTGTCCATTATGTTCAAGTTCCAGTAAAAACAAGTTTTTATTGGGAAAACCATCCTGTGATTGAACAGTTAGAGTATATGTATAAAGCATATCCAGAAGCAGGAATTATCATGCCTAGCTTTGGGGAAGTTCGCATTTTAGATACTGCAATGGGATTCGTGCGAGATGATTTGACGTTTAAATACGATCCAGTTTCTGAAGTGTGGGGAGAAATGAAAAAAATGGACGCACAGGGTAGACGTCCAGTGGCGGATAGTAAAAGTGCTGTGCTAGATCCGAAATATAAGGTGAATAAAAACAGTTTCTTCAAAGGAATGAGTACGACTCTCGAGCAATTGAAGAAAAAAAGAGGATGGCGCGAATTCCATGTAGCTGGGGAAGCTGAAATGGCCAATGCTTTTTCCGAAAGCATAAGAGATACTCCAGCAAGTTGTATTTACAAAAATCTAAATAACAGCAAAGCACATGATGTTATTCATCAAATATTTGAAAAATAATAATTTAGGGGTGCTGAGTAAAACATATTACTCAGCACCTATTTCTAAAAAGTATAATACTCATTGTCAAATTTCACCTTCAACTTTTTTTGCATAATCGTTTCAAATTTACACAATCTATTCTCACAGGGAGGTGAATAACATGGCAAATTCAAATCGTAATCAACTTCTAGTACCAGGAGTGGAACAAGCTCTTAACCAAATGAAATATGAAATTGCTCAAGAATTCGGTGTACAACTTGGAGGAGAAGCTTCATCGCGTGCTAACGGTTCCGTTGGCGGAGAAATTACTAAGCGACTAGTAGCTCAAGCCCAATCACAAATGAGCGGTTTTCAAAACAACCAACAATAATTAATTAAGCCGGTGGGTAAATTACCACCGGTTGTTTTATGTTATTTTTATACTGTCTATTGGTGTTCTTTCATAAGTAATCCAATTTTCAAGTAGATTATTAAAATAATCCGGGTCAGCTATTGGTATGCCATGACCTACATTTGGAATGATTAAACCATTGCAATGAGGGTTACTTTTTAGGAGGTCTACTGCTGATTTTTTCATAATACTTTTTTCTTTTTCGCCAACAGTAACTAATATCTTTGATTTAGCCTTGTTAAAATTATGCGGTATTTTATAGGACATATTCTCTTCTAAAATTTGTATAAGCGTTTCTTTCTTCATTTGAGTGCTTTCTGTATAATACTTTTCAAATTGGTCTTCTCTGATATATAAAGTTCTTGATTGGAATTTAGAAAATGCTTTATTTTTTATTAATGGGAAAGTTAATCGAATGGAAGGGCCAATTAATGATTTAGCGACTGTACTTGGTCTAACTAAGGCACTATTTATAATTGCATAATCAATTAAGTTAGGCTTTAAACTTAGCATCTCGATCAGTACTTGAGCTCCTAAAGAAAAACCGGTAACAATAATTTCTTTATCCTGTGCTTTCTCTTCAATTAATTCATTTAGTTTTTCAGCACTACCTTTAATAGAAAAGCTATTCTCACTACTAATACCTTGTGCGGGTAAATCTGGAACTAAACAATGGTATTGTTTGAAATAACGGACTTGCTCATCCCACATCCAACCACTAACTCCACCACCATGTAGGAAGACTATTAATGGAGCATTTTTATCCCCATATTCAACATAATGTATTACCAAGTTTATCATCTCCTTGTATTATGACGAATATTATTACTATTTTATGATTATTAGATAGGTAAAAAAAAGACCAAATCAGTAAGTGACTTGGTCTAATCTATTATTATTTAATGTATTGCAGCAATAATACCTTCTTCGTCATCTAATCTAAGTTCTATTCCAGCGGAGATTGGATCTATATTTAGAAATTCCTCCATACTTTGACGCAAAGCTTCTATTAAGTTGAATGTAGTAAGAACTTCAGTTTCTCCTTTAATATATGCTTCGGCTGAAAATCCATTTTCATCGTCATACATTAATTCTACTTCGATTTCTTCCACTTCCACATTCTTTTTACGTGAAATATAAACGCAAACCGCATTTATAATATTTTGCTCCGGAATGATTAGCTTCTCCATGAGTTAGCTTCCTCTTGTTTTTTCTTTTTAAAGATGTCAAAGATTTTACGAATAACAACGACGATAAAAATGATCGCTGCAGCATTGATAGCGAAACCAAGAAGAGAGCCTAATGCACCCATATTAGCAAACATGCTACCAAAGAGTAATCCAGCAATTCCTCCAACAAATAAACCTTTCATAAGACCACCTGAGAAAAAGCCACCTTTATTGTTAGTAGTCGTATTTGATTTGTTTGTTGCAGTAGTAGAATCTTGTTGTTTCTTTTGAATATTAGAATTGTTGTTAGTACTATTATTATTCGTGTTGAAGCTTTTCTTTCCAGATTTATAAGATTTAGCCTCTACAGTCGTTGATTGATCATTGAATACAAAGCTACCAACTGATGAAAATACAAGTGTTGCTGTAAGCAAAGCTGCTACTAGTTTTTTCAATTTATATACCCTCCAATATGGAATGTGAGATTTTTTATAAGAGATTATCATCTTACATCTATTATATACGATATAAAGTGAAAATAGTTTCACTTTACCTCTGATTTTTCTCCTATCTCCATACATATGTCTAAAATGCGTCTAAAACGGCACTTTACTTCGGAAGGGCCAGCAACTGTAAGTGAACTTAAAAGTAAAAGAGATGAGATCAATCATTTTAGAATTAATTGTTCAATCACTAGAGAACGACGGCGAATTTCCATTTCTAATAAGAATATAAAGTCTGGAGATAGCTTGAGTTCCTTTGCTGCAACATAAGATTCTATTAATAATTCATCCGACATCTTACTCACCTTAAATCCACCTCCTATAATTTGATAAAAGAACCATCATTTTATGTAACTTAAACCTTTTTGTTAGATTAATTAATCTACTATAAATCTATCAAAAAGATTAGTTTGGAACAACCGTTCGTTTATCCACAGATAAAAGTGGATAAACTGTTATTAACTTGTTTATATTTAATGAAAGGGTATTGTTTACGCTTGGGATAATGTGTATAACTTTATCCACAGTAGTGGAAAACATCGAATTTTGTCGAAACATTTTAACTGAAAATATGAATTTTGTGTGCTTTTTTATGTATAAATACAAAAAAAATATATTTCCATTCGTATTCTTATGTAATTATCCTAAATAAGAATCTATTTAATAGATTTTACTGAAATAATTAACACCTTATCCACAAGTATTTGTGGATAAGGTGTTAATTAATTATATTTATTCTCTATTAACGTCTGTTTAATAGGGAATGTATTGTTGATAACGTTATCCACAAAATAAACATACACCAATATTCAAGACCTTTTCATTTTCAGGCAGGGTAAATATTTCATAAAAAACTATATGTTTATCTGAATCATCGTCCCAATCATAATAATTTAAGATTGAATACTATATTGGGAAGATTAAATATTTGCCTAAAAGCAATTGAAAGGTTGATGAAAATAAATTATGAAGACAATCATATTTGTCGGAAGTAATAAATCTGGATCAAGCAGAGAAGCACTGAGAGCGGCTGCAAGGCTAGGTTTTTTCACTGTGTTACTAACCGATAGAGAAGTTTTTCTAGAAAACAGACATGATTTTCCCGAGGTTCACCAAATGGTTTTAACAGATTTAACTAATTATAATTTATTAAAATCATGTATAGGAAAAGTCCAAGAACAAGGTAAAAAAATTGAAGCTATTTTAAGCTTTATTGATCCATTTGTCCATGTAGCTGCAAAATTATCTAAGGAATTAAATATAACCAAAGTTCCCCCAGAACCATTAGAAAAAATGGAAGATAAAGTATTGACACGTGAACTATTGAAAGGTCTCTCTGCATCTCCGTACTTTGAAACATATAAAAAAGGGGAATCCCTAGAAACGTTTATTGTAAATCAAAAAAATCATTTTCCCCTAATTGTAAAATCTCCAATTTCCACAGGATCTAAAGATGTTTTATTAGTCAAAGATGTAAAACAATTTACTCAGTGTATAAATAAGTTAATAGAGAAAGGATGCGATGAAATTTTAATTGAGGAATATTTAGAGGGTCCTCAATACTTAATCGAGGCTTGTGTGTACAATGGCGAAGTTCACATCATAGCAGTTCTTGAACAAGAAATTAAGCTTTTTGAGCGTTTTATTGTTACTGGTTATTGTCTGTTGGCAGAAATGGATACAAACTTCCATAACAAAATTTATGAAACAGTTTGTTCTATTTTAGAGCGATTTAGTATGGATAATGGGTCCTGTCATTTAGAAATGCGTTTAGTTAATAATGAATGGAAGTTAATTGAGATAAATCCGCGCATATCAGGAGGAGCGATGAATAGAATAATTGAGATAGCGTATGGATTTAATTTAGTTGAAGAAACAATAAAGATATTTTTAGGACAAGAGCCTAATTTTAATAGGAAGATTAAAAGGTTTGTGTTTGCTCAATATTTAACGAGTGATTCTACTGGTACTCTAATAAAAGTAACAGGTAGAAAACGCTGTTCAGGGCTACCTGGTATAGAAGAGGTCTTTATAAAGCCTAAAAAAGGGAAACTACTTCATCCACCTTTATCAATGGGAGATCGATATGGATATATCTTAGCTTCTTCAGTTGATAAGGAACAAGCCATTAGTCTTGCTAAAGATGCTGCAAAGGAAATCCGTTTTTATATTGAACCTGTATAGAAGGGAGTGAATGTGTGATGGGTGAAAAGGAGCAAGATAAAATAAAAATAGACGATTCTCTCAATAATCTTGAATCTATTTTAAAAACAATTTATGAGACACAAAACAAAGCTAAGCTAGTAATATTCAAAGGTATCCTGCATGAAACTATTCCAATTGTGTTGTTTGAAACCAAGACATACGAACCTTATTTAGCCTACGGAACAACCTCCTCATCCCAAACTGAGTTTAGAACACGTTTCTTTCGGATTGAAGATATAGTCAACCAGCTTGTTTACCTATCGTTATTATGTCCCATGGACGTAGAAGGTAATTATCTAGACACGATGCGTATTCCTTATCGACTGGAAAAAACCAAGATCATTGTGAGTGCATCCTTACAAAACTTTTGTAGCGTTCAGTGTATCGATCCGAAATTAGTAAATAGATTAAGCATTAATATTGGAGAAAAATGGTAAGTGATAATTAAATTATTAATAAAAAAGAGTAAAGGGAGTTGGGAATTAAATGACCTTAATTGGTATGCTGCATCATAGAGCAGAACCCGAGAAAGTAAAAAAGGCATATGCATATGCTGTAGTAGCAAAAGCAGAAGGTGTAGATTTTTTTTACTTTACGCCTGGGAAAGTTGATATTAAGAACGAAAAAATTTTAGGGAAATACTATGAAAATGGTAAATGGATTGAAAAGGAATATCCTTTTCCAGATGCCATTTATAATGCAAGTTTTCCTTTAACTGACAAAGCAGAACTAATCGTTGATTATTTATCTGAAAGAATTCCATTTACAAGTCATTCCATAGGAAATAAATCTGACGTGCAAAACAGAATTAAGAAAGGAAAAGATTTTAATCACTATTTAATTCCGACAGTCCAATTTACGAAGGAAAAAGACTTACTTGATATGATTGAATTGCATGAGCAAGTTATTATAAAACCTGTTTCTGGGAGTAGAGGATCTGGAATTCTTTTTATTGAAAAAGAAAATGCCAATACGTTTATTATAAATGATTCCGGAAAAACCACGATTTGTAGTAAACAGGATTTAATAGACCTTGTATTACTTAAAATAGAGGAAGAAGAATATATCATTCAAAAATTTATATCAAGTAAAATAAAATCGGGCCAGGTCTTAGACTTTCGATTGCATGTCCAAAAGAATGGAGATGGTGAGTGGGTAACCACATCCATTTACCCTCGTATAGGAGCTTTGGGTAGCATAACCTCAAATTTAGGTAACGGAGGTTTTACTGCTTTTCCGGATCCTTTTTTGCAAATAGAGTTTGACAATGAATGGTTCGATGTAAAAAAAACACTGGAGTACTTTTCAGTAAGTTTTGCAACTCACTTTGATTCTTTATATGATGAATTTTATCTAGATGAACTAGGAATAGACGTTGGAATGGATGAAAATCAAAGAATATGGTTGTTTGAAGTAAACTGGAGACCAGGAATCCCTGTAATATTTAACGGAGAATTAGATGTAGCGAAAAACACAATTAAATATGCTGAATTTTTAGCTAATAACAATAAAAACTTACCTTCTTGAAATAAAGAGGGGAGTTTTTTTGTTTAGAACAATCATTCAAGTAGTTCTTTTAGATGTCGATTCCATCTCCTGAAGATTAACCAGAAAGCCGAAAACATAAAAAATGCTACCAATTCAAAAGATAAAATATACCACGGGTATGGTCCTAAGAAGTCAAGCAGACTACCATTTATAGGTTTTTCTCTTAGAAACATGTAGTTACCATGAACAACTATGTTAATAGCAAAAATAAAAGGAAACATACAATTTAAGTAAAACATCGTTTTAAGAAGTCCTTTAAATGTAGGGGTATATTTTTTTACCCACAAAACGTAAAATGCAGTCACTATTATCCCAGAGTGAATGAAAAAGAATTGAATAAACTTAAAACTTGGAAACCCTATTTCCAAAGATGGTGTTAGTAAAGCTTGAAGAGCACCTCCAAAGCCTGCAAAGAAGATGAAATCATAAAAACGTTTGCTTCCAGTCCATAATATAAAAATTGAAAAAAACAAACTGAAACTGCATAAATGGAATGGCATAGATTCACTTAAATTCCACTCTCGGGTAAAAATGAGTACAAAATGATAAGAGATTTCCATCATCAATAATGAAAGTGCAAAGAGACGTTCGAATAAGTTGGAACTCATGGTTGAATCAGATAATCTATTTTTTAACATAAATAGGAAAAATAAAATTACAACTAATAAGACAATTGCTATTATGTGTTCAAATGAGAACATGATGAATACATTTTTGTTGTTTTCTTCCATGAAATTTCCTCTTTCCATGAGTTCTTAATTATTCTATTTGTATGGAAATAGCTATAAAAAGTTCCTATAAAAATAGGTAAAGACACGCCTTTTATAAACGTGTCTTTACCTATGAATGTATATATTCGAACCAATTGAAACAAGGGAAGAAGCTTTGAGGACGTAGGAGCAGATTAATATTGTAATTAATTTTTGAATAGGACAATCCCGCTTTCTCATATTCTTTATCATTCGATTAAAGGAGTGATGTATTTGGCGAATAAGAAATGTAAAACATGTAAAAAAACAGGGTTAGGACCATGTAAGTGTGGAAAATAAAAAACCGCCGAGAAGGCGGTTTTTCTATTCTCGATCTTTATCCATAGCTTCGTCATCTGTATCTTCTACGTCCTCTTTATCCTCGTCTGATCCATTGTTTTCGCTATTTTCGTCATTATTATCATCCACGTTTACATCAACATCTAGATCCTCTTCCACTGGTTCGTTTGTATCCGTGTCATTTCCATCACCACATCCTGCAAGCAAAGCAATGGAAAGAAAGGCTGCTATACCAATTTTCAGCCATTTATGCTCTAAAGTTAAGTTCATATTAAATGTCCTCCAATTATCAATTTAACTTACTTTGTCTTATCTACCCTTTTTGAAATGAAAGATAAACGTTTCTCCTTAAGATTTTAGGGGGGGTGTACACCACTTAAAAGAAACAAAGAAAACGGCGAATGATCGTTTTCCATTCGCCGTTTTCTTATTTAACTATATTGTTATAGCTGTCTCTGATTTTAAGTATTTATTCAAGTTTTCTATATCTAAACTAAAGATCCTGTCTTTCGTAATGGAAGGAACAAATTCTCTTATATCATGCCATTTTTTAGACAGTGATGGAGCCATTAAATCTATACCTCGATATTCAATGCCTTGGATGGCACAAATTAATTCGATAGCAAGTACTCTTCGTGCATTTTGAATAATTTGGTTAGCATGTCGAGCGCCTATTGTTCCCATACTTACATGATCTTCTTGGTTTGCAGAAGAAGGAATAGAATCGACAGAAGCAGGATGAGCAAGTGTTTTGTTTTCTGATACTAAGCTTGCAGCCGCATATTGCATAATCATGGCACCGGATTGTAGTCCGGGTTGTGGACTTAAAAAGGGAGGAAGACCCTCATTCAATTGGGGGTTCACTAATCGTTCAATTCTACGCTCCGAAACGTTTGCTAGCTCTGCTATAGCAATCTTTAAGAAATCCATTGCAAAAGCGATTGGTTGCCCGTGAAAGTTGCCTCCAGAAATGACTAATTCACCATCATCAAAAATTAAAGGGTTATCTGTTGCAGCATTCATTTCAATTTCTAATTTTTCTTTGACATAACTTAGTACTTGCCAGCTGGCTCCATGAATTTGAGGGATACAGCGTAGAGAATATGCATCTTGTACACGTTTTTCTCCTTGCTTTGTAACAAGTTTGCTCCCTTCAAGCCATTGAAGAACACGTTTTGCAACAGATATTTGCTCAGGATATCCACGTGCCTCGTGGATTGCAGGATGAAAAGCGTCTGTTATTCCTTGAAGTGCTTCAATCGTCATAGAAGCAATCCACTCACTTTGGTATGCAAGTGTTTCTGATTCCAACCAGTTTACTACTCCTTGTGCAGTCATTGCTTGGGTTCCATTGATAAGTGCAAGACCTTCTTTTGCTTCAAGAACAATAGGTGTCAAGTTATGTTTAGCCCATATTTCATTAGAAGGGACATGTTTATCTCCATCCCAAACAAAACCTTCACCAATTAAAACCAGTGCTAAATGTGAAAGGGGAGCTAAATCACCCGATGCCCCGAGAGAACCTTGCTGAGGAATTACAGGGTGAATATGATTATTTACCATGAATGCAAGTCGTTCAAGTACCTCAAGTCGAATTCCAGAAAATCCTTTTAATAAGGCATTTAGGCGTAGAATAACCATTGCACGAGACACTATTTCATCAAATGGTTGCCCGATACCACATGCATGGGAACGTATGAGATGGAGCTGTAGCGCATGAACATCCTCTTCCTCAATGCTAACATCACTAAATTTACCAAAACCAGTATTAATACCATATACAGTGCTCTTCTCTTTTACGATTCTTTCAACAGCTTTCCGGCTATTTTGCACTAGTTCTATTGCTTTTTGATCCAATTTCACTTCTTTTGTTTGATATAAAATGGCTCTCATATTTTCTAATGTAAGCCCATGTCCTTTTAATATTATCATTTTAGATCACAATCTTTCTTTTTTAAGTTAATGTCCATGAAAACCCTCCTTAATTCTTATCTATATTCTATCTAAATATTTCAATAAATTAAGTGTTTTTGTGAAAAAAGTAAAAATTTCTCATCTGCTAATTTGGTGCATCATTAGCATAGTAGACTGATAAATAGAAAAATTTTCTAGATATTGTGTAACGATTCTTAGCCGAAATCGTCTGATTGTTCAAAGATAGGGGGCAAATGGCAATGAAAAAAATAGTTTTGCTATTATTTTTTATCGGTTTATTTGGTTTTCTCATCGCTTGTAGCAATAAGGAGATGGCAGAAGAAATTAAAACAGAGGAAGCGAACGACTCTGCTATCTACTCTGTCAAAGAGGAGAAGAGTTCACTCGAAGTGGTAGAAGAGGATAGACCAGTGGATGATTCAGAAGTTATATCTGAAACTTCAACTGAGCGTATGATTATTCACAAAGCAATTATTAAGGCAAATGTAAAAGAACTCGCGAAGGCGCAGAATAATATTGAACAAAAGGTTAAAAAGTATGGTGGATATATTGTGAGTTCGGATGTGTATCAGGAAGATGATCTATCAAGTAGTGGTAATATAATTGTTCGAATTCCAGAACATTATTTTGAAACTTTCTTATCCGAAGCAGAGGGAGAAGCTTCAAAAGTGATAGAACGTAATGTTACTGGTCAGGATGTGACCGAGCAATTTGTCGACTTAACCTCTCGCATCAAATCGAAGAGAGTTGTGGAGGAACGTTTGCTAACATTTATGGAAAATGCAGAGAAAACCGAGGATTTATTGAAAATTTCGTCTGATTTAGCGAACGTTCAAGAAGAAATTGAAGTCCTAGTTGGTAAGGTTAACTATTTAGAAAATCAAACATCTTTTTCAACAATCGAAATAGCCTTGTATGAAAACCGTGTAATCGTTCCTGAGATAGAAAACAAAGATTTAAATACATGGGAAAAAACAAAGAAGCAATTTGTCACGAGTACTAATGTGATATTGACTGCTGGCTCGGGAGTTATTGTATTTTTCATTGGGAACTTACCTGTGCTCCTCATTTTGTGTGTTATAACTTTTGCTGTGTATTGGACGATAAAAAGAAAAAGAATAGAAAAATAATAAAATGCGGTGTTCTAAATTTATTTTAGAACACCGCATTTTTATAACTTATTCACCGTCTTTGTCTTCCTCTTCCATTTCTTGATCTACATCTTCTTCCATATTGTCATCCACATCTGATTCATTTTCACCGTCTCCACAACCAGCCAATAAACCTACTGAAAGAAATGCAGCAGCACCGATTTTCCACCATTTTTCCCCTGCAATTGATTTCATCGTCATAATAATTCCTCCAATTCTACAATTAGTGGTGTTTCGACATACTTACTGAGTAGATACCCTAAAACAAATTGATATTAAACATAAATCGTAATTAAATAATGTGTAGTTCATGTAAGAAAGAATTAGCATCTACAAAATTAATAGGTATCATAAATTCTCTCTTTTCATACTATGTATAAAACAATGCCCCTGAATGGAGGGAATAAATGGATATTTTGAACAAGGTTAGGAACTACCGTGAAGAAGAGAGTAAACTTAAGTGGGAAGGCACGTTCGAGGAGTATTTAGCCATTGTGAGGGATAGACCAGAAGTTGCCCAAACTGCACATTCTCGTGTATATAACATGATTAAAAGCTCAGGGCTAACGGAGAGAGATGGACTTAAGATGTACCATTTCTTTGGGAAAGAAATATTTGGATTAGAGACAGCGATTGAACGCTTGGTAGAAGAATATTTTCATCCAGCTGCAAAAAGATTAGACGTTCGAAAACGAATTCTTTTATTGATGGGACCTGTTAGTGGAGGTAAATCCTCCATTGTTACATTGTTAAAACGAGGACTAGAGCAGTATTCTAGAACTGATGAGGGAGCAGTTTATGCTATACAAGGGTGCCCTATGCATGAAGATCCGCTCCACCTAATTCCACAACATTTACGGGAAGATTTTGTAGATGAATATGGAATCCGTATTGAGGGTAGTTTGTCGCCACTTAATACGATGAGACTAGAAAAAGAATACGATGGACGAATTGAAAATGTTAGAGTAGAGAGAATTTTTTTCTCAGAAGACAAACGGGTCGGAATAGGAACATTTACTCCATCTGATCCTAAGTCGCAAGATATCGCTGATTTAACAGGGAGTATCGATTTTTCAACAATTGCAGAGTTTGGCTCAGAATCAGATCCACGTGCATATCGTTTCGATGGTGAATTAAATAAAGCGAATCGTGGAATGATGGAATTTCAAGAAATGCTGAAACTAGATGAAAAATTTCTATGGCATTTATTATCGTTAACGCAAGAAGGAAATTTTAAAGCAGGAAGATTTGCTTTAATTAGTGCTGATGAGTTGATAGTAGCGCATACAAACGAAACAGAATACCGTTCTTTTATTTCCAATAAAAAGAATGAAGCACTACATTCAAGAATTATCGTTATGCCTATTCCGTATAATTTAAAAGTAAGTCAGGAAGAACGCATATATGAAAAAATGATTAAGGAAAGTGATATGACGCATGTTCATATTGCACCCCATGCGTTAAGGGCAGCTGCTATCTTTTCCATTTTAACAAGACTGGAAGTTCCTAAAAAGCAAGGCATTGATATTGTAAAGAAAATGCGACTTTATGATGGAGAAAGCGTGGAAGGATTTAACGAAATTGATGTGGAGGAATTGAAAAAGGAAACTGTGAACGAGGGAATGCATGGAATAGATCCACGTTACGTCATTAATAGAATTTCTTCTGCAATCATACGGAAGGAAATCCCTTCTATTAATGCGTTGGACGTATTAAGAGCTTTAAAAGAAGGTCTTGATCAACATGCATCTATATCACAAGAAGATCGTGAAAAATACATGAATTACATTGCTATTGCCAGAAAAGAATATGATGAAATCGCGAAAAAAGAAGTTCAAAAAGCGTTTGTTTATTCATATGAAGAGTCAGCCATTTCCTTAATGAACAATTACTTGGATAATGTGGAGGCTTATTGTAATAAAAACAAAATGAGAGATCCACTTACGGGTGAAGAAATGAATCCAGATGAAAAATTGATGCGCTCGATTGAAGAACAAATTGGTATTTCAGAAAACGCGAAGAAAGCTTTTAGAGAGGAAATCCTAATTCGACTCTCTGCATATGCTAGAAAAGGAAAACGTTTTGAATATAATTCTCATGAACGTTTGCGTGAAGCTATTCAAAAGAAACTTTTTGCAGATTTAAAAGATGTTGTGAAAATAACCACTTCTTCTAAAACCCCAGATGAGACTCAGCTGAAGAAGGTAAATGAGGTTGTTGCAAGACTAATAGATGAACATGGCTATAATTCCACTTCAGCAAACGAGTTATTGCGGTATGTAGGTAGTCTACTCAACAGGTAATAAAGAAGAACAAGACTGATTTTTATATTGGTCTTGTTTTTTTATATACATTGGCAATAACTTTGAGTAGCTGGCATATGATAAACAATAGGTAGGTGTTGATGAAAATGAATGAAAAACAAGAGAATCATTACGTCATCTCACAGGAAAACTGGTCATTGCACCGTAAAGGTTACCAAGATCAGCAACGTCATATGGATAAAGTGAAAGAAGCTATTAAAGACAATTTACCAGACTTGATCAGTGAAGAAAGCATTATTATGTCAAATGGACGAGAAGTAATTAAAATACCAATTCGTTCATTGGATGAATATAAGATTCGTTACAACTATGATAAAACCAAACATGTTGGCCAAGGGGATGGCGACAGTCAGGTAGGAGATGTGATTGCTCGTGATTCCGGTGAAGGAGAACAGGCTTCCGGTCAAGGAAAACAAGCTGGAGATAAAGCAGGAAAAGACTATTACGAGGCAGAAGTGACTATAGCAGAATTAGAAAGCGTACTTTTTAAAGAGATGGAATTACCGAATTTACAGCAAAAAGAACAGGCAAACATTATAACGGATAAAGTCGAATTTAATGATATACGTAAAAAAGGACTTATGGGAAATATCGATAAGAAGCGTACAATAATGACTGCTATTAAAAGAAATGCGATGAAAGGGAAAGCAGAAATTTCACCACTTCATAATGATGATTTACGTTTTAAAACATGGGATGAAGTGACAAAACCAGAGTCAAAAGCAGTTGTCCTTGCGATGATGGACACGAGTGGATCGATGGGTGCTTTTGAGAAGTATTGTGCAAGAAGTTTCTTTTTTTGGATGGCTCGATTTTTAAGATCGAAATATAAATCCGTAGATATTGAATTTATAGCACATCATACGGAGGCTAAAGTTGTAACGGAAGAGGCATTTTTCTCGAAAGGTGAAAGCGGTGGAACAATTTGTTCATCTGCATATTACCAGGCACTAGCACTGATTGAAGAAAAGTATAGTCCTAATCAATTTAATATTTATCCTGTTCACTTTTCAGACGGTGAAAATATGACAAGTGACAATGAAAAATGTATGAAGCTTGTAACCCAACTAATGGAAGTATCTAGTATGTTTGGGTATGGAGAAGTGAATCCCCATAGCCGATATTCTACGTTAATGAATACGTATAAAACAATTAATGACCCAAAGTTCCGCCATTATGTATTAAAGGATAAAAAAGATGTATATGAAGCTTTGAAAAGTCTTTTTAAAGTGCCAAAATAACAGAAAGGAGACAATGAATGGATACGAAGCTTCATCATGCAATTGCGGAGATTACGGAAATTGCCTCTGGATTTGGCCTTGATTTTTATCCGATGCGCTATGAAATCTGTCCTGCTGATATTATCTATACATTTGGAGCATACGGCATGCCAACTCGCTTTACGCATTGGAGCTTTGGAAAGCAATTTCACAAAATGAAGATCCAATACGATTTTGGATTAAGCCAAATTTATGAGCTAGTTATTAATTCGAATCCTTGTTATGCATTTTTGCTTGATACGAATAGTTTAATACAAAATAAACTTATTATCGCCCATGTGCTAGCGCATTGTGACTTTTTTAAAAATAATGTTCGTTTTTCTAACACAAGAAGAGATATGGTTGAAAGTATGACAGCAACAGCAGAAAGAATTGCGAATTACGAAATGATTTATGGGAAAGAAGAAGTAGAAAGCTTTCTTGATGCAGTATTGGCTATCCAAGAACATATTGATCCATCCATTATTAGACCTAAACTGCCGGAATATGATTTGCAAGAGGAAGAGGAAGAAAAAGAAGACCTACGCAGAACACCTTATGATGATTTATGGAATATAGATCAATCATCCGTTAATAAAAAACCTTTAAATATTAAGAGAAAAAAGTTTCCCCCTAATCCTGAAAAAGATTTATTGTTGTTTATTCAAGAGTACAGTCGTGAATTGGAGGATTGGCAAAGGGATATTTTAACAATGATGCGAGAAGAAATGCTTTATTTCTGGCCGCAATTAGAAACGAAAATTATGAACGAGGGTTGGGCTTCTTATTGGCATCAACGAATTTTAAGAGAAATGAATTTAACTACAGATGAAACGATAGAGTTTGCTAAATTAAATGCAAACGTAGTCCAGCCATCAGCGACGACTATTAATCCATACTATTTAGGGTTGAAAATTTTTGAAGACATTGAAAAGAGATATAATCAGCCATCAGAGGAAATGAAAAGATTGGGGATTAAGCCTGATTCGGGGAGAGAAAAGATTTTTGAAGTAAGAGAAATCGAATCGGATATTTCGTTTATACGAAATTACTTAACGAAGGATTTAATGAAGCAGGAAGATTTATATTTGTTTGAGAAAAAGAATGGGAACTATCAAATTACGGATAAAGATTATGAACATGTACGAGATCAACTAGTTTCCATGCGAGTTAATGGAGGCTTTCCATACATTGTGGTGGAAGATGGTGATTATTCACGAACTGGGGAACTGTACTTAAAGCATGGATATGAGGGGATGGAGCTAGACCCTCACTATTTAGAAAATGTATTACCTTATATTTATCAACTATGGGGGCGTGCTGTATTTTTGGAAACATATGTAGAGGAAAAGCCAACCCTCTATTCATATGATGGAAAAAAGGTTTCTAGAAGTACTATATAAATGAAAAACAAAATAATCATTTAAAAACGAGATTCCATTAATTTGGAATCTCGGCTAATATTGCATAAATGCTTTTCTTAAATAAATTGAACAAACTCATTTAGAGGTAGACGGGATGAACCATATGCTGGTGCAGCTGCCTTACCTATTGCAATAAGAACAACAGGAAAAATGTGCTCGGGTAAATCGAATCTTTCTACAAATTTCGTTTTATCAAATCCACCCATAGTAACGGTGTCATATCCTTTTTCTTTTGCGACTAACATTAGCTGCATGGAAATGAGACCTGCGTCAAAGGTTGCTATATTTTTTCTCACTTCAAGTGAAGCATATGGATAAGATCGATTTGTGCTAGTGATCATTAAATCCTTCGTAGTCTCATCCATATGATCTTCAGCTACATTTTGGGAATATATTTGTTCTACATTTTTGTACATTTCAGCATTCCCTAATACTGCTATAACTGCAGAAGAAGTTTCAACTTGTTCTTGGTTATTCGCTATCGCGCGAAGCTCTACTTTTGTTTTGTCATCTTGAATGACAAGGAATTTCCATGGCTGGAGGTTACTAGAAGAAGGAGCGCTTGTCGCCTCTTTAATAATTTCTTCAATTGTTTTCTGTGGAATTTTATGAGTGGGATCGTACACTCTAACTGATTTTCTTGCATGCATAATTGTATACAAATTTGAATCGTTTACTGTAGACATATTGTTTCCTCCTGAAACTTACTATTAGTAAGTTTATTCGAAAGTAAGCTTACCATTAGTAAGTTTATGCGTCAACTATAAAATCTTATATGATACAATAAAATAAAAGTGATAATAATGGAGGGTTTTTCATTGGATAAACCTAAAGATACATGTAGCAACTATTGTAGCAACTATCATCAAGCGATTGAATTTATGGGCAAGCGTTGGATGGGGATGATTATTTACACATTATTATCAGGCTCCAAACGCTATAACGAAATTCTCGCTAATATTCCAGGCATTTCTGATCGATTACTTACAGAAAGACTAAATGATTTAGTCGAGGCCAAGTTAGTAAATAAAAAATTTCTCGAATCCTCAACCAAAAAAGTGGAATATGAGCTAACTGCAAGCGGTATTGCCTTTAAAGAAGTGATTGGATCATTACAGAAATGGATTGAAATTTGTGAAATTGAAAAGCAATCTCAAGATTCAAAGTAAAAGTACTAAACCAGTGTAGCTTATTACTTTGGACAATTCGGATAAAAAACGAGGTTCCATTAAGTTGGAATCTCGTTTTTAAGTTTGTCATTTAATATACTGTCCTCCAAGACAGAAAATTTATCTCCATATACTTTTGTAATATGAACCTCTCCCCAGGCACATAATGCATCTAAAATACTCCCAAGGCTTTGACCATACTCACTCAATTCATACTCTACCTTTGGTGGTACTTGATTGTAAGCAATACGATTAATTACCCCATCGGCTTCAAGTTCTCTTAACTGCTGCGTTAGCATTTTCTGTGTAATGTCAGGCATAAGACGTTTCAATTCACTTGTCCTTTTCTTCCCATGAGTAAGATGGCAGAGAATAACACATTTCCACTTCCCTCCGATTACTTCTAATGTTGCTTCAACGGATATATTATATTTCTTTTTTTTCATTCAATACCTCTTTCTAAAGGAACTAAAAAGTACCTATATAACTTTTTGGTGTCTATATTACTTGAAAGTGCGTACTTTTCTTTTAAATCTCTATGAACCATAATAACATCTGCTGGTGTATTTACACTATGTTTATATTTTGTACTCCGGAGATTTATTCATACAGCACACTCAAGAAAGGAAGAGAGAAATGAGTTTAGATAAAAAAAGAAGTATGTTTGCACTTCTAGCACTTGCAATTAGTGCATTTGCAATAGGAACAACAGAGTTTGTTAGCGTTGGACTCTTGCCTCTTATTTCTAAAGACTTGGATATATCACTTACAACAGCAGGTCTGACTGTTTCGCTTTATGCATTAGGAGTAATGATAGGAGCTCCAGTTTTAACATCCCTAACTTCAAAAATTCCTCGCAAATCATTACTGCTATGGATAATGATTGTATTTATCATAGGAAATAGTATTGCGGCAAGTGCAACAAGTGTTACAGTCTTATTAGTTGCCCGAGTTATTTCGGCATTTTCTCATGGAATATTTATGTCGATAGGTTCAACTATTGCCGCAGATTTGGTTCCTGAAAATCGTAGGGCGAGTGCAATTTCCATCATGTTTACGGGACTAACCGTTGCTACGATAACCGGAGTTCCGTTTGGTACATTTATCGGTCAACAGCTTGGCTGGCGTTTTGCATTTGTCCTAATCATTGTCATTGGTGTAATTGGTTTTATCGCAAATAGCGTTCTTGTTCCGTCAGATTTACGACAAGGTACTGTAACAACAATACGAGATCAGTTTAAGCTCATAACAAACGGACGTTTATTATTAGTATTATTTATTACAGCCTTAGGGTATGGTGGAACATTTGTTGTATTCACCTACCTAACTCCATTACTACAAGCTGTAACCGGATTTAAACAAGGCACAATAGCGATTATTTTGCTTGTATATGGTATTGCAATTGCAATAGGAAATATGATTGGAGGGAAGCTCTCGAATAAAAATCCAATTGGTTCTTTATTTTATATGTTTGTAGCACAAGCAATCGTGCTTCTAATTCTAACTATTACTGCACCATTTAAAATTGCTGGATTAATAACAATTATATTAATGGGCTTGTTTGCATTTATGAACGTGCCTGGACTTCAAGTATACGTTGTAATACTAGCAGAACGTTTTGTACCAAGTGCTGTTGACGTTGCTTCAGCAATGAACATAGCTGCTTTTAATGCAGGGATAGCAATTGGTTCGTATATAGGGGGAGTAGTGACAGATTCAATAGGTTTAATCCATACTGCTTGGATTGGAGCAATAATGGTTATAATAGCTGCAATTTTAACTGCTGTTAGTCGATTGCTGGAAACAAAAGATAAAAAACGATTAAACATATTGTAATAAGGGTAACTTTATATGGGCTTGAATGAACTTTGGCTGAAAACAAAAAATATCGGAGGTAATGAAACAATGCAAAATTTACAATCTACTACAACTTTGAATAACGGTGTGGAAATGCCTTGGTTAGGACTGGGAGTATTTAAGGTAGAAGAGGGACAAGAGCTAGTAAATGCAGTAAAAACTGCAATTACTCATGGCTATCGTAGTATTGATACCGCTACTGTATATGGTAATGAAGTCGGGGTTGGACAAGGTATCCGTAAAGCAATAGAAGAAGAGGGTGTTGCAAGAGAAGACCTTTTTGTTACTTCGAAAGTTTGGAACTCGGAGCTAGGATATGAAAAAACAATTGAAGCCTATGAAGAGAGCTTAACTAAACTAGGCTTAGATTACTTAGATTTATACCTTATTCATTGGCCGGTGGAAGGCAAATATAAGGATGCATGGAGAGCATTAGAAAAGCTTTATAAAGATGGACGAGTTAAAGCGATCGGTGTAAGTAACTTCCATATACATCATTTGAAGGATTTATTAACAGACGCAGAAATCAAACCTATGGTGAACCAAATAGAATATCATCCACGATTGACTCAAAAAGATTTACAAGTATTCTGTGAGCAACAAAATATTCAGATAGAAGCATGGTCGCCGCTTATGCAGGGACAATTGCTCGACAATGATGATTTGAAAAACATAGCGGCTAAATATGAAAAATCGGTGGCACAGGTTATTTTACGGTGGGACTTACAAAATGGAGTTGTTACAATTCCAAAGTCAACGAAGGAACATCGAATTGTTGAAAATGCAAACGTTTTTGATTTTGTATTAACAACAGAAGACATGGAGCGCATTAATCGTTTAAATCAAAATCATAGAGTAGGACCAGATCCTGATAATTTTGATTTTTAGGAAGCAATAGAAAGAAGTCTTTTCTTAGTAAAAAGACTTCTGAGGTTTTCGACCAATGGATAAATGAAGGAGAAATCAATCGTCAGCATCTCTATCTGTTCATGTTCATTAATTTGGTTTTTAATCATCATGATATTCAACACTTCAACGTTTTATAAGATTTAGAAACTCAACACTTTATAAATTTGCCAACACTAGTCGATTGGAGTGGAAGGCGCGAAGACTCCTACGGGAACAGCACGAGTCGAAGCACCCGGACTGAGCGTAGCGAGGGAGAAGGCTGAGGCCGTGCCCGTGGAAAGCGTAGCGCCTAAAACGGAAATCGACGATTTCTTACTATGTATTGTAAATAAAAAAAGACTATAGACAATTTCAAATTTCTTTGAGTTTGTCTACAGTCTGAGAAGTCTTTTCCATAGGAAAAGACTTCTTTTTGTTATTATTCTTATGAGCCGACAAAGTCACCGCCATCTACATGGATGGTCTGTCCAGTCATATAGCTGGAGTCGGAGGAGGCTAAAAATACATATGCTGGCGCGTTTTCAGCTGGTTGACCTCGTCTGCCTATCGGGGTATTGCCCCCATGCTCTTCCACTTTCTTTTTATCAAAAGTTGCTGGAATAAGCGGCGTCCAAATTGGTCCTGGAGCAACAGCATTTACACGTATTCCTTTCTCGACTAAGTTAAGTGCAAGTGACCGTGTGAAGGAAGTAATAGCCCCTTTTGTCGCTGAATAGTCAATAAGTTCCGGAGAACCATTATATGCAGTGATAGAAGAGGTGTTGACAATAGTATCTCCCTTTGTCATATGAGGGAGTGCAGCCTGTGTTAAATAAAACATGGCATAAATATTTGTAGAAAACGTTTCTTGTAATTGATCTGGCGTTATCTTTAAAAAGTCTTTTGTAGGAAACTGTTTTCCAGCGTTATTTACTAAGACATTTATCTGTCCAAATTTTTGAATCACTTGATCTACAACATTTTGACAATTCTCATCATCACTTAAATCTGTTTGTATTCTAAATGCTTTTACTCCGTATTCCTCTATATGCTTTATGGTTGTTTCAGCGTCATCTTGTTCATTTTCATCCAAATAAACAATGGCGACATTAGCTCCTTCTTTAGCAAAGGCTATAGAAACTGCTCGTCCAATCCCGCTATCACCACCTGTAACGAGCGCGACTTTCCCTTTTAATTTACCGGAACCTTTATAGTTTTTGTCGTCAAAAATAGGAGCAGGAGTCATTTCTTCCTCTACACCAGGTTGTTGCTTCTGAGTTTGTCCAGGGACTTCTTCATGAATTTTTTCATATTTATCCTTAGTCATTGGAATCCTCCTTCTAAATGTTATCTATCATATTCTTCCCTTAAAGAACTAAAACAAACTTATAATTAGCAAATAATTGGAAGGTAAATTTCGTTTTTATTAAATAAATAGGGGGTATATTAAATTAATGTAGTACATATGAAAGAACGGAGAATATTATATGAAACCAATCATTGGTATAACGGTAGAAGTAAAAGAGGATGGAAATTATTTTATGCCCTCAGTATATGGTCAAGCGATTTCACAAGCTGGAGGTATACCCGTATTAATTCCTTTAATTCCAGATATGGATATAGATGAGCTTTGTGAAAAAATCGATGGACTTTTTCTTACGGGGGGAGAAGATATAGACCCATCCTATTATGGTGCGGAACCAATAGTTCATCTAGGTAGAATCACACCCAAACTCGATGCAATGGAGTTTGCAACGGTACAGAAAATACTGGAGCTAAATAAACCTTATATAGGAGTTTGTCGGGGATTACATATGCTGAACATAGTTTCTGGAGGAACTCTATACCAGTCGATTCACTCCCAGCGAAAGGAGCCTGTTATTCAGCATTTACAAAAGGCTGAGCGAACACATAGGTCGCATACTGTAAAAGTAGAAAAAGATAGTCGTTTATATGAATTAGTGCAAGAAGAGGAATTTAAGGTGAATTCTTTTCACCACCAAGCAGTAAATGAAATAGGAAAAGATTTACGAGTAGTTGCAAAAGCAACGGATGGGATTATTGAATGCGTGGAAAGCACGAAGCACAATTTTGTATTCGGCTTTCAATGGCATCCCGAGGAATTTGCAATGGATGGGGACGAAGCCTCAAAAAGAATTTTCGAAGCATACATTCAAGCTGCATTAAAACGACAAGGCGAAAAGTAAACCTTTGAAAGAGAGATATCACTTAAAAAAGTGATATCTCTCTTTATTTTCTTATATGATAAAACTAGCAACAAGACAGAGAATTAGTGACAAACTAATGGTTTGATGATTTTTACAATATATTTATATAGAATTGTATGAATAAATAAAATAAAAGGGCGGAATTTAAAATGACGAAAATAAATAATCTGTTTGAATCATTCAGACAAACGCAGTATCAGATAAATGGACATGGAAAAAGAAATATACACGTTTTAAAAGAAGCGTTCCAAGAGGTAGACGACCATTTAGAGAGTGATATTTATGGGAATGGAAAGATTATTATAGATTTTCAAGAAAAGATGGCATCTTATTTAGGGAAAGAAACGGCTGTATTTTTCCCCAGTGGTACAATGGCCCAACAAATTGCATTACGTATATGGTGTGATAAAAAAGAATTGAAAAAAGTTGCCTATCATCCTTTATGCCATTTAGAGATTCATGAGGAAAACGGCTTAAAGGAATTACATCATATTGAACCTATTTTGTTAGCGGATAAAAATAGACTAATCAAATTAGATGATGTAGTAGATATGCAGCAGGATATTGCTTGCTTATTATTAGAACTGCCACAACGAGAAATCGGTGGTCAATTACCTGATTTCGAAACGCTTGAAGAAATTTCTAACTATTGTCGTAAAAAAGGGATTAAGCTACATTTAGATGGGGCAAGACTTTTTGAGGTTCTTCCTTTTTATAATAAAACAGCTGCTGAAATTTGTAGTCTTTTTGATAGTGTGTACGTTTCTTTTTACAAAGGTATCGGGGGTATTGCTGGAGCTATTCTTGCTGGGGAAAAGGACTTTACAGAGGAATCTAAGATTTGGAAAAGACGACATGGTGGTGATTTAATAAGCTTGTATCCGTATATTATAAGTGCGGATTATTATTTCAAAGAAAAATGTCCAAAAATGGAGCAGTATTACGAAGATGCAAAGGAATTAGCTTCTTTTTTTAACTCATGTCAAGCAATTTCTACAATTCCAAGAGAGCCTGTGTCTAATATGTTCCATGTCTACTTCCAGGCACCTAAAGTGGATATGGAAAAGGTTTTAATAGATGTATATGAACAAACGGGCATTGGTTTAACTGGGTATGTAAATAAAAAAACGAATAAAACTTGCTATTTCGAAGTGAATATAGGGGATCAATATGCAATGCTTCCAAAAGAAAAAGTGAAAAAAGTAATACAAATGATCGATGAGCAGATAATACGTTCTACATTCACTGAGATGGAATAAAAACCTGTCATTTGCACAAGTTATTCTTCATGGAGGTGAAAATTCATGACAAACAATAACAAAAACAAAAATAAACTTAAGAAAAGTAATACATTAGATCGGGAAGAATATGGATACGGGTACGATTTAAGTCCGGATGATTTAGATGTAAGAGGCATTAATGATGAGGCAGAGACAATTGCAGACAGTGAAAACAAAGTAAAGCCAACGAATAATAATCGTCATAAATAAAAGAAAACCCGTTTATATACAATAAACGGGTTTTCCATTACATAAATTTAGAGAATAGCTTAACTAACTCTTGTATTCCAAGATAGCCAAACATAATTAAACAACCAGTTAACACAGCATTTGGTACCCATTTGTTTCTAGACTCTATTGCTATTGTTTTTGAATTTAATAGGAGCAGTAAAGAAAGTGCTAAAAATGGCATGAATATAGCTCCAAGTGCTCCATAAAGAATGATCAGCTCAACTGGCTTCCCAAAGTAGAATAAAATCATCGGTGGGAAAGTAAGCCAGAATAAATAAAAGCGGTATGCTGGGTCTTTAACAGATACTTCTTGTTTATTTTTTCGGATTGTTTTGATGAAATCCGCAAACAGATAGGGAACTCCATTCCATACTCCAAGCAGTGACGAATAGGCAGCGGACCAGAAAGCCACTAAGAACATCCATCTCATTGGTGTACCAAACTCAGCTCCTAGCATTTCGGAAAGTTTTATTAATCCTTCGTCATCTCGAATACTTACACCCGTTCCAGCTAAAAATTGTGCACCAATAATGAGACCTGCAAGAGTAAATAAACCAGTTAGAAAATATGCAATTTTTGCATCTGTACGCATTGCTGCGATCCACTGTTTACCGTTCCAACCTTTCTCACGTAACCAATATCCATAGGAAGCCATCGTGATAGTTCCACCTACACCACCAATCAATCCAAGCATTAGGATGAAAGAACCTTGTGGAACTCGTGGCACGAAGCCAAATGCAAAGTCACCGAAGCTTGGTAAAAATAAAGCTGCTGTACCGATAATCGTGACAAACATAACAGCGATTAGAGCCGTCATAACTTTTTCAAAGAGAAGATATTTTCCTACCCAAATTAAAATAAATCCTACAATTGCATGAATGATAGACCAGGCCCAAACTGGCATAATAGGAAACATTGCGTGCATTGCCATGCCTGAAGTGGATGCGGCAGCAGCACCATAAACAAAGCCCCAAATGATTGAGTAGACTCCGAAATATCCTGTAGCCCACTTACCTAACTGTTGCCAGCCGTCTAAGATTGTCTGACCTGTTGCTAAATACCATCTTCCTACGCCTTCATTTAGAAAGTATTTTAAAACAGATCCAACAATAATTGCCCATACAAATGTCATACCAAATTGAGTGCCGAGTACAAGAGAAGTGATTAGATCTGCTGTTCCGGCTCCTGTAGCGGCAACGACAATTCCTGGGCCAATGTTTTTTAATTTTTCACCAAAAGTTCTAGGTGGAATTAGCTGTTGATTAATTTCCATTGTCATGTATGTTCCCCCTTTAGTTCATGTAACCCCTTACATTTCTCTAATGTCAAAAACATTTGCCTTAAAAAGTAGATTCATATTTTGTACGTATATCGTACAAAAGTACGCTTTTCGATAATAGATTTATTATAACGAAGCAAATAAATAATATCAATTAAAATTTTTAAATTAGTTAGATTTATCTAAAAGTGATGGAGTTGCAGATGTTTCAACAATTTTAGTTCTATTATTCCTATTTTTCTCTTAAAGTGTAACAACACCAAGAAAAAAGGGGGATAAAGATATGTTAATAGATGGGGTGTTTTCAGGAGGTGGATTAAAGGGTTTTGCCCTAGTCGGCGCATATCAAGTGTTAGAAGAGAAAGGTTACCGTTTCAAACGAGTTGCTGGAACAAGTGCGGGATCAATTCTAGCTGCTTTTATCGCTGCTGGTTTTTCAAGTAAAGAAATAGAAAATTTACTAGATGAGCTGGATACAAACACTCTACTGGATCCTCGAAAAACACTTCTTCCTATTCCGTTTATGAAATGGTTAAACTTGTATTGGCGTATGGGATTATATCAAGGAAAAGCATTAGAAAACTGGTTTTTAGAAAAACTTGCAATAAAAGGTGTTTATACATTTTCTGATTTACAACCAGGTTCACTAAAAGTAGTTGCCTCGGATCTGACGAATGGCAAAATGATTGTGATTCCTGACGACTTAGGAGATTATGGAATATCTGCTGACAGTTTTCCTGTTGCTCGAGCTATACGAATGAGCTGCGGGATTCCATTTTTCTTTGAACCGATCAAGTTAAAGACAGGAACTGGAGATACAATAGTAGTGGATGGTGGAGTGTTAAGTAACTTTCCCATGTGGATATATGATAATGGTAATAAGGAACGACCAGTCCTTGGTTTAAAGCTAAGTGGTAGCTCTGAGGATGCTCCAGGACATATAATAAACAATGGTCTACAGTTGTTCGAAGCTCTATTTTCAACAATGAAAAATGCACATGATGAAAGATACATTTCAAGAAAAATTGAAAAGAATATAATTTTTATTCCAGTGGAGGATTATAGTGCTACGCAATTTGATATGACGGAAGAAATGAAAAAGGATTTATTGGAAAAGGGACGTCAACGAGCTATTCAATTTCTGAAAATATGGTAATATTTCATTTCAAAATCAATGTTTAATTAAGATTATTTAAGGAATAATAAAAAGGAGATGAGTGGAAGGAGACGATTTATTTATGGCAAAAGAATTAGCACTTAAAATCTTAAACGATAGCAAAATTGGTACAATGGCGACTATACAGCAAAATAAACCACACTCCCGCTATATGACTTTCTTTAACGATGAATTTATCCTGTACACTGCGACTAGTAAAAAGACACACAAAGTGGAAGAGGTTCAAAAAAATCCGAACACGCATATTCTAATCGGGTACGAAGGTAAAGGACTAGGAGATTCTTTTTTAGAAATTGAAGGTACTGTAGAGGAATCCGATGAAGAAAATGTAAAGGAAAAAGTGTGGAATGCTGATTTAAAAGGTTGGTTTACAGGTCCGGATGATCCTGATCTGACTATCTTAAAAATAACTCCTACACAAGTTAGGGTAATGAACACAAAAGGGGAAGAGCCCCAGGTAGTCGAATTCAAATGATTGACTCTCCATTTGGAAACGCATATACTAAGCCTACAAAATAAAAAATATCTTCCGTTAAGGGGAGTAGCTATACGGCAAAGTCGTCAATACAGGAATAGATTCCTCGGCTTTGTTGGCAACGAAAGTTGTTAGCGAGACCTTACCAATTATTTGGTTAAGGTTTGTCTAAGAGACGATATGACCAAATATTGGTTATGTCGTTTTTTTTACGATTAGAAGCTACTTCCTCAGGTTGAGGAGATGAAGGAGTATTATTCCTTTTTATTATTTATTGGGGGTCACAGCTTGAATAATTATTATGCACTCGCGAGTTCAGTTATTATAAACGAAGAAAATCGACTTATTTCATATGATCAATCCTTAGAGCTTGTAGGGGTAGGAAGAAGTGCATTTGTTTTCAGAATAATATCAACAAACATTGCAATTAAAGTGTACTATCCAGACTTAATATTTGTTGCACAAGAGGAAGCAGAAATTTATCAACTGCTTCAAGGAATTGACTATTACCCTATTCTTTATGATTCAGGGGTCAATTATATAGTAATTGATTTCGTTGAAGGTGATACGATATTTGAGAATGTTACGCTTGGAAATGAAATAACCGCAGCCCAAGTAAAAGAAATTGATCTAGCACTATCGTTAGCTTCGAATAAAGGATTGAATCCCTCTGATATTCACTTACGTAACATTATTATTACACCAAATGGGGACATTAAGATTATTGATGTTGCTCGTTATAGACAATCAAAAGAATGTATGCGTTGGAATCATCTAAAAAAATTCCATAGACAGTTTTATAGAAAACGTTATTTTCCAAAGAAATTATCTGCTAGATTACTAGATGGTATTGGTATTTTATATAAAAAAGGACTTATACCATTTTATAGAGATTAAATGGCATAAGTCTTTGACTAGTTATTATAAATGATCGTTATTGTTTAGCCTCTCGCTGATTCTTCTTTTACGGTAAAGCATAATGCCGGCTTCTGCAATATCATTGACAGCGGAACGGTTGATAAAGGCACCAAAGACTAGTCCGGCTATTGGAATCATTTGAAATAACTTTTTCCAACCGAATTGATCTCTATAAGCAAAAACTACCTCACGCCAACCTTGCATCTCTGAAACAACCTCTCTTTTGATGGTCTCATCGTGATGATCAAACTTCGATAATTGTGAAATAATAGTTTGTTTTCCAACAATATCAGCGGACACAAATTGTAAGCATTTTATAATAAATAAACGTTCTATTTTGTCATTAGGATCGTAACCATAGCTAATGGCTATGTCCTGTAAAGTTTTTAACTGTAAACCTAAAAGGAGCGGAATATCCAGTGTAAGTGTAAAAATTCCTCCAATGCCGGTTCCAGCACCTTGAATAGTTGCGATGTTTTTTCTATTTTTCGTAAGATTGGCTACTGATTTGTCCATTAGAGAGACAGATAGTTTTTGTACATCTTCTAATGTTTCAACTCCTAAATCAGGATAATAAGATGGGATCTTAGATACAGAACTTAAATAGTTACCACCAGTTTGAACGTACTGACCAAGCTCGTCCAAAAGTACCCCTATTTTGTTTTGTATAAATTTAGGTGTCCATTTATCAATCATTTTAAAAGGGAGACGTCCGAGCTTTTCCCAAAACCATAAATCACTTTGATCTTTCTCCCAAGCCTCTACCTTTGTTAGTTCTTCTGTTAACCATTCTTTCGAATCTTTCACTTGACCGCTCGCCTCTTTCTTTTCTTATTTACTTGAACGAAATTCGTATGAAAAAGTTCAATTCACTTTTAGATCTTATGGAATACTATTATTTAAAATGGATAAACTAGTCATTAAAGCTTGAAGAAGGGTATGTGGTACTAATGAAAAATCGTAAGTTGGTACGTACCACAATAGGTCGGCCATCTCAAAAAAGAGAAGAAAATAAAACTAAAGCTAAACCGGAGCAACCAATTGATATTATCAAGCAGTATACCAGTCAAATTAATGATGTTATATATAAAAAAATACCTACCGATGAGGGATTAGTCACAGTTATTTATAGCAACTCACTCGTAGAGAAAATGACGTTACAAGCAATGGTTCTAATACCGCTTGCCAATCATTTAAATCAAATTCATCAAGTATCTGAAATGTTGGATACATCCAATGCCTCTGAGGTCACGTCAAAACTCATTTCAGGTTATACACTTTTGTATTTTCACGAAACTAAATTGTTGGTAAATATAGATACTTATAGTGCACCTACTCGGGCTATTACAAATACCGAGACAGAATCAACGGTTATAGGGCCACAAGATGCGTTTACGGAATCATTGGAAACAAATATATCATTAGTAAGAAGACGTATTCGTAATCCAATGTTAAAGAATGAAGATAGAACGATTGGATCGGAAACGAATACAAAGATTTCTATTCTATATATGGAGGACATCGTAAATAAAGAAAATCTTGAAAAGGTAAGAGGCAGAATTGATAAATTAAACCAACCTTATTTCACCGATATTTCTATATTAAAACAGCTTATAGAGGATAATCCCTTTTCACCTTTTCCACAGTTCTATATGTCGGTTAGGCCTGATAGCATAACACATTATTTAATCGATGGAAGAATTGCGATATTTATGGATAATAGCCAATCGGCACTTATTTGTCCTACATCCTTTTTAGAGATGTTTGTTTCCATTGAAGATTATTATAATCGTTGGACAACAGCTACTTTACTTCGTTTCCTTCGATTTTTTGGTTTTTTCTTAACCATAATGATAACTCCTATGTATGTATCGATATTAACGTTTCACCCAGAAATTTTTCCCTATGAACTTTTATTGAATTTACAGGAGTCTAGGGCAAAAGTTCCTTTTCCTCCTCTTTTTGAAGTTTTGTTTCTCGAGTTAATTATAGAAGTACTAAGGGAGGCTGGATCTAGAATGCCTGCAAAAGTTGGACAAACGATAGGTATCGTAGGAGGTATTGTTATTGGTACAGCTGCAGTGGAGGCAGGACTAATAAGTAATATTCTAATTGTATTAGTAGCAATCTCCGCATTACTATCATTTCTTCCTCCTATCTTTTTAATGAGTAATACAAGTAGATTTGTTCGATATATCTTTATTATTTCGGCAGGGATGTTTGGGTTAATGGGTCAAATGCTTGCGTTTGCTTGGTTAATCGCTCATCTACTAAGGTTAAATTCCTTAGGAACTCCTTTTATGTCACCGATTATACCAAGAAAAGCAGGGGACTTAAAGGATGGCATTTTTAGGTTTCCAATAGCTTTCCTTAAAAATAAAACAGGAATAGCAAGATCACAGAAAAAGTAAAATCAGTTTGGAGAGGTAGGTTAGGGTGAGTACAAACAAACGAAAGCTTTTGAATGGTTATCATGTAGTTTTCTTGGCGCAAAGTGCAATGTTTGGTACTGGAATCCTTTCACTTCCTCAACGGCTAAGTTCTTTAGGTTACAGTGAGGCATTTTTTCCATTAGTGCTAGGTGTAATTGCAAGTTTAACATTATGGCCAATGATATGGATTATGTCTAAATTTCCAAATGAAAATTTGTTTCGAATAAACGAGCTTTTGTTAGGTAAATGGATAGGTAAAAGTATAAATATATTTTTTGTTTTACAATTTACTTTGTTTCTAGCTGCAATCATCAGTAACTATATGCAGCTCATTCAAACTACTGCCCTGCCAGAACAAAAAATTACTCCCCCTGTATTTTTATTAATTTTGATTCTAATATACATTGTTCAAGGTGGCATAAAATCTATTGCACGATTTTGTATGATGGCATTTTTTTTAACATTACCTATGCTATATTTTTTACGATGGGCAATTGAAAAAGGAGATGTAAGTCATATTTTCCCTTTATTTAATTACAATTTCAAAGAAATGTTTGAAGCTTTACGAAAAGGATATTTATCTATTCTTGGGTATGAATTAATCTTGTTTTATTATCCTTATATTGTGAATCAAAAAAAGGCATTTAAACATGCATCTATTGGAATTTGGATAAGTATAATTCTTTGTCTCATAACAACATTTGTAAGTGTTATGTACTATTCAGAGTGGCAATTAAAAAATGTCGAATTCTCCGTGTTGCAATTGTTTAAAGCAGGTGAGCTTACTTTTATAGAAAGAATAGATATTATTGGAATGACGATGTGGGTATTTTTAGTTTTGTCATCATTGGCAGGATACCTATGGAGTGCGAAGAAAGGATTAGATTCCATTCGATCAAAAAAAAGCAAGCTTCATGTTTATATACTTACTACCGTTGTTTTTTTGATCATTATCTTCCCTTATTCTAATGAAATGAAGCAAAAACTATATGAAGGAAGCTTTTATGCAGGTTATCTGCTGGTAGTTTGGCCAATATTTTTGAGTATTGTACATGTACTTAGAAAAAAGAAGGTGCAACAATGAAAGGAAAATTAAAATTGCTTGCAATTACTTTCTGCTTTATATTCTTAGCAGGTTGTACAGAAAAAGAATTAAAAATACCTCTTGAAGATGTAGGCATGGTAGGAGTCTTAGCATTTGACTATATAGATGATGAGCAAACACAGATAACGGTAGCCATCCCGCAATACGATCCAGAAGCGAAGGAGCACACACAAATCTTCAGCGTTTCCACTGATTTGATATCAAAAGGAATAGTGGAAATAGAAGCACTTTCTGATAAAAAGATAGTACTAAATCAATTACGGGTTGTTCTTGTTAATGAGCAATTTGCACTTCAAGGGGATGTTCGTAATGCAATTCAACAGCTATATAGAAACGCTGAAGTTGGTAACAAAGTACTCATTGCAGTAGTTAAAGAAAGTGCAGAAGATATGCTGAAACAAGAATATCCAGATAAACCTAGCGTAATAATGTATTTAAACGATTTATTACAGCCTAGTGTTAATACAGCATTTAATCCAAATACGAATATTCATGATTTTATGTATACACAAACCAACCCTAATTTTGACTCTATCGCTCCATTCCTAAAAACTAAAGACGGGAAAATAGATATTGATGGCATTGCTTTATTTAAAGAAAAAAGGATGCTCAAAAGTTTATCTACAAATGAAGGGTTAATCATACAGGCGTTGCAAGGAAGAAAAAAACTGGCACCACTAAATATCGAGCTTAACAATGAAAACCAAAAAGAAAAATTATTGATTGACTTGATTGATAGTAAAGTAAAAATTAGAAGTAATAAAGATTTAAAAGCACCAAAATTGAACATTGTGCTAAAAATGTCAGGTACTTTAATAGAATATAGAGGCGAGAGAGAAAACAAGTTAAAAAGTATAGATAACATCGTTGACCTGGAAAAAGATGTGAATAAAAAAGTTGAACAAGACATTAGTAATTTTTTGGAGGAAATTAAAAAACTAGAAGTGGACCCAATAGGTTTAACTGAAAATTTTCGAATGCACTACAAAGGAAATTGGGACAAGGAATTAACAAATGAAACCATTAGTAAGTTAGAGTGGGATATTCAAGTGGATACTTCTATTTTGAGTACTGGGATTTTAAGATAATTTGTAAGAGAAGTACTAAATATCAACAGTAGGAAAAGTTCGGTTAAAACAATCCGGGCTTTTTTCTTTTTTAAGAATAAGTATTGTATTGCTTTACTATGATGGTAATAGATTTTATAGCAAGAAGGGGACGATCGATGTTTAGAACAATCAATATAATAATTCTCAGGACTACTACATGGTGAATTTAAAAGGGATAGCTGCATCCACTGGAATTGCAATTGGGAAGGCTTTTTTGCTAGTGGAACCTAATCTTACAGTCATTAAAAAAGCCATTACTAGCATGGAGGAAGAAATTACTCGTTTTCACTCCGCTTTACAAGAGGCAAAAAGAGAGATACAAAAAATCAGAGATCGTACCGCAGATGGTATAGGAGAAGAACATGGTGCAATTTTTGATGCTCATTTGCTAATTCTGAGTGATCCAGAGCTATTGGGAACGATAGAGAATAAAGTAAAAGTAGATAATGTAAATGTAGAGTTTGCATTGCAAGAAACTACGGATGCTTTAATCGAGATGTTTGAGCAATTGGATAACGAATATATGCAGGAGCGTGCCGCAGATATTAGAGATGTCACAAAAAGACTATTAGCAAAGCTATTGAAGTTAGAAATCCCTAACATAGCAATGATTGATGAAGAGGTAATAATAGTTGCAAAAGATTTAGCGCCATCTGACACAGCACAATTAAATAGGGAATATGCTAAGGGATTTACAACTGACATGGGTGGGCGTACATCCCATTCTGCTATTATGGCTCGATCTTTGGAGATTCCCTCCGTTGTAGGTACATTAAAGGCAACCTCATCTATAAAAAATGGGGATTTACTAATTATTGATGGAGATAATGGAGAAGTTTTTATAAATCCATCTAAAGAAAAGATTGATTTATATATAGAGAGACGAAACAAGCATGAACTTCAAGAGAAAACATTAACATTACTTAAAAATAAACGAACGATCACGTTAGATGGTAAACAAGTTGAAGTTGCTGCTAATATTGGTTCGCCACGGGACATAGAAAGTGTCATTGCATATGGAGGGGAGGGAGTAGGCCTTTACAGAACTGAATTTCTTTATATGGAAAGAGATAATTTTCCTACAGAGGAAGAACAATTTCAAGCATATAAACAAGTCCTAGAAAAGATGAAAGATAAGCCAGTGGTCGTTAGAACATTGGATATTGGTGGCGACAAAAAGCTTCCTTATCTGAACTTATCTAAGGAGTTAAACCCATTTTTAGGTTTCCGTGCAATTCGTCTTTGTTTAGCAGAACAAGAATTATTCCGAGTTCAATTACGTGCTTTGCTCCGAGCAAGTAATTTTGGAAATCTTAAAATAATGTTCCCAATGATTGCAACTCTAGAAGAATTCCGAGAAGCAAAGCGGCTTTTATTAAACGAAAAAGCAGTTCTTTTAAAGGAAGGATTCGAGGTAGGTAAACATATTGAAATTGGAATAATGGTAGAAATCCCTTCTACAGCAATAGTGGCTGATCAATTTGCAAATGAAGTTGATTTTTTTAGTATAGGAACGAATGATTTAATCCAATATACAATGGCAGCGGATAGAATGAACGAGCATGTATCTTATTTGTATCAACCATATCATCCTGCAATCTTAAGATTAGTCAAAATGGTCATCGACGCTGCACATGCAAAAGGAAAGTGGGTAGGGATGTGCGGAGAAATGGCTGGGGATTCCATAGCAATTCCATTATTGCTAGGGCTAGGATTAGATGAGTTTTCTATGAGCGCACCATCCATGTTAAAAGCTAGAAATCAAATCAATCATTTGAAGGAAAGTGAAATGAAGGAACTTGTAGATAAAGCCTTGTTTTTGCAGACATCTGAACAAGTAATGCAATATGTTAAAGAAAGGATAAATCCCACTAGTTGAAATTCTAGTGGGATTGTTTTCACAATTAGCTCTTCTTATTATTTAACTTGTTTGTTCCTTTTTCTCTGAGTTCAGCAAATTCACGTGAAAACTCTTCTTGAATTTCATTTGGCTTTATCTTTTGGTTTTTTGGGGTCTGTGGTAGCGAATCTTTATTTTTACTTTTTCCTTGCTTATTGTCTCTTCCCAAGTGAATTCTCCTTTCTCCTATTAACGTTCTTTACTAATATGGCTTATTAAACTCAATTTAATCATAAAAAAGCACTGAGCTATTAGCTCAGTGCGTGACATGTTTAACTTAAAACATATTCCTTTTTATTTTCGAGAATTTCTATTTGTTCTAAAGACTGAGATAATAAGGGGAACGTAAACTTAAAGGTCGTACCCGAATTTATTTCACTTTCCACATGGATTGTTCCATTCATAGCACTTACGATACTATAGACTACCATCAGACCAAGGCCTGTCCCTTTATTTCCCTTTGTGGAATAATAAGGTTCTCCTAAACGTACCAATTGATCAGGTGTCATGCCTGTTCCTGTATCTTTAATTAGAATGTTAACTGCTGAAGAGGTAGACTCTGTTTCAATGGTCAATGTTCCTCCTCTAGGCATTGCTTCGATTCCATTCTTCATAATGTTTATGAAGCATTGATGAAACTTTTGCTTGTCACCAATTATCACTAAATCATTTGAGAAGAATGTTTTGATCTTGATGGACTTTTTCTTTGCAGTTAATTGCAGTGCTTGAATAGCTTGCATGAGCTGATCATGAACATGAATAGTTTCTGTTAAAAAGTCTTCTGTTTTAGAAAAAGTTAGATAATCTTGAATAACCCTTTCTGCTGATTTTAGTTCTTTTTTTATAATCGAGAGATATTGAGCACGGCTCTCCATAGAAATATTTTCACTCTGCAAAAGTTGAACAAAACCAATCGCTGCAGTCAACGGATTGCGAATTTCATGCGAAATAGAAGCCCCCATTTGTTCAACTGCTTCCAGCCTTTTTGAATTTAAAAGATGCTGTCGCAACAGGATGGTTCTAGTAATTTCTTCTATAAAATATGCAATCATTCCAACTCCTAAAGGCTGTATAAATAAAACAGCAAAATACAAATCATATTTAGGATATGGTAGATGCAAAAATTCCAATACTGTTTGTATTAAACTGAAGAGAAAAGTTAGTCCAACAGAAAAATATATGCGTTGATTAGAAGATAGTTTTAAAAAAACTGGAGAAAGTCGCCATAGCGAAATTGTTATTACACCATAAAGCGTAAAAGTCACCCAAAAAGAATCGTTAATTCCATAAAATGCTTTAATGCAGATGGTTAGTAACCCTAATAAAGGTCCTAGCCCCATATAGAGACCGCTTATAATGAGGGGAATATTTTTTAAGTCAAACAGAAAGCCGTCATGTATTGGATAGCTAAATGCAAAACATAAGAAGAAGCTAACAACAAAATATAGAATGGCAATCTGTTGAATTTGTAGTAAATTGTTTAACCGTTCAACCCATAATACACAAAAAAACATTAATACAATCAATAAAGACAAATTGAAAAAAAAGTGCTCTGTTAAATCCAAAGAAATACCTCTCTTCAACAACGGTTTAGGTAGAGAATTATATAATTAATATTTTATTGATTTAAAGGAAAATCTGAAAATAGTATCCTTTCCATTTCGACTCCTAATATCTATTGCTCCTTTCAAATCACGTACAATATTGAAGGCGGCTGTCATTCTGCAAGTCAAAGTAGATAGTTGTTCTCCATTTAACACACCATCGTTTGTAATTGAGATTAAAATACTCGTTTTGGTATCAACAGTTTCTATTAATAAGGTGCCACCGTGTGGCATGCAATCGATATAGTTTTTAATAATATTGATAAATGCTTGTTGAAATTTCGAACGATCAGCTTCGATAAATTGAGTTGATGAGAAATGGGTAATAATTTTCACAGAATGAAGATTTGCTAAAGGCTTAAGCAACTTTAAAGTATGAGTAAGTTCAGTATCGATTTGCAGTTTTTCATCTGATTCAATTATTGGTTTAGAAAAGGTTAGATAGTCTTGGATAATTCCTTCTGCTGCATCCAATTCTTCTTTTAAAATAGAAAGATATTGAACTCTTTTATTATCCTTTAGTGAGTTATTGGAAAGCAGTTCCACAAAACCAATCGCAGTTGTTAATGGATTTCGTATTTCATGGGAAATTGCTGCTCCCATTTGTTCTACCGCTTCTAATTTCTCTGCTTTTATTATTTGTTGATGCAATTGAATATTTTTTTCTGTTGCCTCGATGATATATGCAATCATTGCAACACCAAGTGGAGGAACAATAATATAGGCAAATATCAAATCCCATGTATGACCAGCCGATGATTCATATAAAACTACTATTAATATACCTACACTTATGAATATAGATATTCCCATCAATAAAAGAATTCGATGTTTGGACGCTAGCTTTAGAAACCATGGGGAAATAAACCATAATATAGGGCTAATAATAGAATAAATTAATAGTCCGAAAAAGAATCCGAAATCAATTCCGTATAACCCACGACTGACAATAATTACTACAAAAAGTATATGGCTAATTCTTAAGTAAAGCGATCCTATTAAAAAAGGAACAATTCTCAGATCTAAAACAGCTTCATCGCCTAATTGATAGGAATAGAGGAAACAGAGTATTAAAGAAATAACACAATAAAGTAAACCTGTTCGCTTGAAGTTAAAAATACTTTTACTACTCATTGTACGAATAATGGTCAAACTAACGAAAAGTAAAAGGATTAATAAGGAAAGATTAAACAGAAAATGCATGGTTATATTTTCCAATGTTGTACCTCTTCTAATCTACTTTTATAAATTAATAGTAACTAGTAAGAAAGAAATATACAATGCCTTTTATAAAATATTTTGAACATTCTTTTAATATAATATTTTTTTAAGACAATGAAAAAAGCACTTAAATCTCTAACCGATGGATAGAAGATTTAAGTGCTTCTTTACTTTTATTTATTGAAAAATGAAATCAACTGTTTATTGGATGGAGCTTGAATTTTATACATCAATGATCGATCTTCACTATTTACAATTTTTGGTACAATAGATTCGATTACATTGAACTTCCAAAAGGAAGGCTTACTCTTTGTGCTTTTTTCCGTTTCCATAGTCATCATTTTTCTTTGAAAAGAATGAAGTTTTGCCATAAGGAACTTATCTTTAATACGAATAAGCAAGTATCCTTCAACTTTATCAGGATTGTATTTTTTCATAAGCGAGTCACCCAGTTCAAACGAATTTGATTTGTTTTGAACAGAGGGAGAAATGATAAAAAAATGTTCTTTTTGAAATATGGAAGTATTGGATACTTGACGAAAACCTAAATCATTTATAAGAAAATCAAGATTTACTTGTGAAGCGGCACTAGCGACTGACATATACATACCTCCTATACGTAATAAAACACATCACATATTTTAAGTATACCCTAATTCGTCTAAAATCACTTCAAAATTAGGAATATTTTCTTAATTCATGTTTGTAGAAGTTATAAAAGCCATCGCCAATTAAACGCTATAAAACAAAAGGTAATATTAATAAAACCTTAGCTTTTAAAACTTTACCATTTTCTTAGGAGAAACTAGTGTAACTAATACATGTTTACAATGCCGACTTGGTCGATTTTAAATTCCATGTAACCGGACGGTTGGACGGTAAATAACATTTTATTTAATCCGTTTGTTAAAGGACCATTATAATTATTTTCTACTTCCACTTTTATCGTAACTAGAAATTCAACTTGTGAATTGTTTCTTTCTGTTTCTTTCAGATTTACGAACTCAAGTTTTTTTATGCCTTTTTTAAATTCGGTCACATCAAAAGTAGAATGAGGTAGGAACTGATTTTGAGCAACTTTAGAATCAATTAGTAAATAATTGAAGAGAACATAAATAGGGTTTACACTTCCTGGAATATCTAATTCCCAATAAGGCTTTTTGCTAACTCGCCAACCAACATTATTTACATTTTGATATTCTACAATATACACTTGTTTTTCGTTCGTGTTTCCAATAGGAACAATCACTTTATAATACGTGGAGTTTTTATCCTTTTTGATTAACTCCGCAGTTGCTTTATTCCATTGTGCTAAAGTACCACCATCTGCTTCAATTTGTGCGAGTTTTCCTTTGTACTCGATGATTCCAAGGTCTTTTATAAACTGCTCAGCAGCAACTTGTGTCATGGATTGCATTAAGTAGCTCAGTAACTTAGCTTTTGTGTCAATTTTGCTTGAAAGGTAACGATAGGTAGAACCGTTATGAAGAAATGTTTTGTATTCTCCTGGGCTATATTCTCCGCCAGCCTGCACATAGAGTGTAGCCTGTGCAAATTTAGCTGCTAGTTCAACTGCTACTTTATCCGTAAGATCAGTATTCTTTTCTTGAATTGGTTCTTTACTGATTTTCCATCCAGCTTTGTTGTTTACAAATTGATATTCAATGAGAAAGTTTTGTTTTTCGTTTGTATTCCAGACAGGTACAGTTAGACGGTATTGAAGATTATTTTTATCTTTCTTCACAAACTGAGCAGTTGCCTTTTCCCATTGTAATAAGGAACCACCATCTGCTTCTACTTGTGCTAATTTTCCTTTATATTCAATAATTCCTCTACTTTTTATAAATTGCTCTGCTTCAGCAGGTACTAAAACCTTTTCTAAGTATGCTTTTAGTTCTTTTTTAGTATCGATAGAACTCGATAAATAGCGATAGGTTTTTTTGTTGTAAGTAAAGGTTTTATATTCCCCTTTCTTATAATCTCCTCCGCGTTGAATATAACTAGCTATTGTGTTAAATTCCTTTGCTAAATCTATCACTTTTTTTGTAGACAGTTCATTTTGTTTCGCTTTTTGGTCGACTTTTGTTTGTTCTTTTGCAAGGACGTTAGCATTTTGTGAAAATGGTACAGTTAATAGTCCGATGGTTAAACCTGTGATTAGTAGCTTTTTTGCACTTCTAGTCATTTCATAACCCCCAAAAAATGTTTTATTTTCTAACATTTGATTAGACGTCGCAGACTATCATGCTGTTACATCTAAAAAAATTGCTCCATCTTATTTATAGTAGAAGTTAATTGTATTTATTCATAAATCCCTTTTAAATTTCATTGTTCATATGAAAATCGTAAGGTACTAGGCCCTTTCTCATGTTGAAATAGGAGTTTATTAGGTTTTAGGTCATATGAAATACTACTTATCTATATGCATTCGCGCTGGCCGTACGTCCGCATGAGCCGCTGTATGCGCTAGGCGCATCCATCTGTCTCATACGGCGCGTCTTGCGGCTGGGAAGGCGCGAATGCAGGGGTGTTAGTCATAAGGTTTTCTATTAAAATGTGCTCCATAGTATTGGAAATCCTAAATACTGTTATTAATGATTTATAAATGGGATTTTTTTTATAGACAGTGGTGAATAGGAGAGACAAAGGGGCGACTCATCCTGAGGAGGGTCATGATTTGCGTGCGGTAAGCGCATATCCGTGTCTATTCTAAGCAGTGAAACACACGTATAGATTATCCGTAATAACAGAGCCATCCATAAAAAAACTGCAGCACTCGTATTTCTACAAGTATTACTGCAGTTGGTAATATATTATTCTACTTCTTCAAAATCAGATTCATCAAATGAATCGAGGTATTTCCAGTTACCAGCTTCATCTTTTTCTAAAATGTAATAAGCGGTATATTCAAATGAATCATTTTCATCCATAGTTACTTTTTGATCATGAATAACGAATGCAGTACCTTCTAAAATATATTGAACTTCCAAACCTAACGTCTCGTATTTTATGTCATAGTCTTGGAAGGTAGAGCCAATTAATTCACTTAGAGTTTCATAGCCAGGGTATTCTTCGCTATATAAACTAAGTGTTGCTTCAAGGTTTTCTTCATTTGAGTATTCATCGGATTTTTTGAAGAACTCAATAATCTCGCTCTCTTGTGCTAGAAAGCTGGAATCATTTCTTATCATTTCATAATAAGTTTCATAAAGTTCGTTTATGATAGCTTCATCTTCAATTGCATCGAGTAAGTCAAAGAATCCAATAACTTGTGTTTCAACTGTTTGTTGATCAGCGTTTTCAGCAATCATTCTTTCTAATGCATCCAAATGCATTTTTGCAGAAATAACATATTTAGATGTCTGAAGTGCCTTTTCACCTGGAGTTTTGTATTTAACTAATATTGCATCTCTTGTTGACTTTCCATAAACACGATAAAGTAAAATCGCTTGTTTGCGTATCTCACTAGATAATTCATGGTAACTTTTTTCAGTAGCATCAGCTGTTGGATTGGCTGCAAATAAAGTATTAAATTTATTTGTTTTATCCACTATTTTCTTACCAGAAGTAATTGCATCAATATATCCCATTGCACGGGTATAGTGAATACCAACGTTATTTTCTAAACGCTTCTTTAAATCCTCTTTCTTTTGACCACTTAATTGATCTAGTTCCTTCTTAGCGTTTAAATATGCATTTTTTGTGTCGTTAAAGATTTTCATATCAGGATTTTTAATTTCTTTTGTAAGTTCATAAGAAATTTGCCATTTTAAAGCTCCGGCATGTTGTTCTGCAATTTTCACTAATGATTCAGCTTTTGAAAGTGAAGCGGCTTCGACAGAAGTGAGGGGAGCAACAAAACATGCAACCACTAAAAATGCAGTTAATAATATTGATAATAATTTCTTCATAGGTATTCTCCTAAATTTATTAGTCTTACAAAATTTTGGTCAAGTAAGCCATATATAGGATATTTCATTGTAATTGTTTATACTAGTGAATAACGATGGTAATAGAACCATATAAAGTAAATTACAAGTTTGTTGGGATAGGATATTTTACTGCATTTTTCTTTAATTTTTGTTGCGCTGCTTCTTTTAGGTCAATGTCTAACACGTTCGCCAGTTGTAAGAGGTAAATAAAAACGTCTGCTGCCTCTTCAACTATTGCCTGCTTGTCCTTTTGAATAGCTTCCTCTGAGGAGACCCATTGAAAATGCTCTAATAATTCACTTGCTTCTAAGGAAACAGATATTGCTAGGCTACGCGCATCATGATTTCCACCCCAACCCCGATCATCACGAAATTTTAGTATCTCTTCGGTAAGTTCTTTCATTTTAATTCCTCACTTTGCTAAAAAATATAAGTAAACAATGATTTAACATCGTTTTGAATACTTGCGACCTTCACGATATCTTCCATTATTTAAGTATTCATTTTGACCGACCCTTATAGAAGTATTTTATAACGACAAGAAAATTTTTTCACCACTATCTGTAAAAAGATGGGCTTCGGATTAATAATTTGCGTTGGGCTTCAGTGAAATAGATACACCTATGATAATAACAATTGCACCAATCATTTGAAGTGCTTGAATATTAATATCTAATAGAAAGAATCCAAAGATCATTGCAACAAAAGGTTCCAGGTTCAATAAAAGTGCAGCTTTAGAAGCTCCAACTTTATGGATGGAGCTATTCCATAAATACGTACAAAGACCATGCATAATAATCGCCGTTATAATAAGTAACAACCAATAGGAAAGGGGAACAGACAATACTAGATAGGCTTTATTCCAAGGGACAAAAGGAAGTAATCCAACTAATCCAAAGAGATTGCTTAATAGAGTAATAGTAGAAGGATGAATAGACTTGGAAAGATGTTGAACAAAAATTAGGAAAACAGAAAAGGTTAACATGGTTAGACTGATTAATAGCTCGCCTTTTCCGAAATTAGGTACAAGCAATGATCCATTAGTTATTACAAGCCAAACTCCTAACAAAGCAACTAAGGAGCCCAACCAAAATTGTAATGTCTTTCTCTCTTTAAAATAGTAAGACGAAAGTATGGCCGTAACTATTGGCGACAAAGCGAGGATGAGTGATGCTGTAACTGGTTCTGTATATTGAAGGCTCGCATAGAAGCTCCATTGATTTAACGATACTCCTATAAATCCAGCTACTCCTAACCAAATGTAATTATGTAAGGTTAGTTCCTGTATTTTAATAGTTCGATAGGTCATGAAGAAAAGAAAAATAACGATAAATATTAAACGAAAAAATGCTATTATACTCGGATCAAATACGTCCACCAAAATAGATCCAAAGACGAAATTACTTCCCCAAGCAATAACGCATCCTAAAAGAACTAAATAAGTAAACCATTCTTTATTCATGAAAAGTACTAATCCTCCTTTGGGTTTCAAAAGTTAAGCTCTGTTTATTTTCAATGAAGTTGCACTGAACTAAGAGTTGTTTTTTGTGAATGTCAGTGTATTTCTCTTGATAAGAAATTAAAGTAGACTCTTTTAGATGAAGTGATATTGAGAACTGGGTAGGCTTACTTCTATATTTAATAGTTTTCATTTACATCAGATGATTCAGGGCGGTACGCTTTACATGCAGCAAGAGCGCGAAGAATGAGGCCCCGTACAGGGTGGGGGAGCGACAAGACGAAGGAGCGATTCATCCTGCGGAGGTTCATCCGTGATCTTCCCTTTAGTTTGCGCAAGAACATATTCTATTAAGCACTTCAAATCATTCATTATAAATATAAAAACCAAAAGTTAAAAGAGAAAGAGGTACCTCTTTCTCTTTTAGGTCCATTATAATAATTCGCCTTTTACCATCACTAAACGATTTTTAGGTTTTCTAGCTACAACTTCTGCGGAAGAAGCGGCGTCAAAAAATATAAAATTTGCGTCATCTTGAATATTTGGCCAAACCTTTTGACCTTCTTTATTTAAAGGTAATATTCCACCAGTTACCCATTTTAGTGCATTTCTTAATGATTTTTCATCCTTTTTATTTGTAAGTTCGCAAAAACGTGTCGCTTTCTCTAATACATCACCATTCCCATATGGACTCCAAGAATCATAAAAACCATCACAACCAAAGTGTACTTTTACTCCATGATTATCTAACAGGTCGATCGGCGGAATCACTCGATTTAAATTGATAGGAATTGTCGACATAATGGCTACATCTGCCTCTGCAAGACGGTTTGCAACAACGATTTGTTGTGGAATTGGGATGTCCCCAAGACAGAAGGAATGACTTAAAGCAGTTCGTCCACGATAGTTTGCTTCCAGTACAATATCTATCCATTTATCTGTCGTATAATAGCCGACATGTCCACCATCATGTAAATGAATGTCGACATCAGCATCAAATTCAGTTGCAATATCCATTACTTCATATAAAGATTTTTCAATAGCACGATCTATCCCTGCTGGGTCTAATCCACCAACCATTGTTGCTCCACTTCTCATAGCTTCTCTCATAAGTTGAGGAACTGATTCACGTAATAGGCCATGTTGTGGAAATGCAATAATATCAGCGGTTACTTTGCCTTTGAATGTTTCAAGAGCAGCTACTACACCTTCTAAATTTTTCAGTCCAATATATGGATCAATATTTACGTGGGTACGAATATGAGTTGAACCAGATTGAAGTAATGTTTCGATCATTTTCGTTGCTCTTTGCTGTGCGCTTCCTGCTAGGATAGATAATTCTTGAGCTTCAAGATCCAAACGCTCTTTTAAGTTTGCTACAGGGGTACAGGCTTTCCAGTCCAATGTCATATATGTTTTGTCTAAATGATTATGCATTTCTTTAAAAGTGGGTAATGCTAGTTTTTGTTTCATATCAATAATGTCATAACCTGCAGGTACATTTTCATCTGCTGTTAACTGATCAACAATTTTCCCATCTTCTACTTTAAGATGAAATAACCCGGTTTCAGTTTCTATTGTTCCATTGTGGAGTAATTTCTCTCCTATTTCTAATTTAACATTTGAAAGCCATTTAACTTTACTCATTGTGTTACCTCCTTAGCTAGAACCTCGTCATTTATATAGACAATGTTTCCATTTGATATGACATGCGTTATCGGGCGTCTTCTAGCAACGGCTTGAGCGGAGCATACAGCATCGAGAAGAAGTACATTTGCTCTATCTCCTATTTTTGGCCAAACTCTGTCTCCGGAATCAGTAAGAGGGGTAATACCACCTGATGCATATTTCCAACAACGATTTAAGGAGTATTCATCGATAAACTTAAATCTCTCGGCTAAAATGCTTAATTTTTCAATTGTATCACCTGTACCAAAAGGAGACCAATGATCAGTAAGACTATCATGACCAAGGGAAACAAGGACTCCATTCTCATGTAAATAAGGGATAGGTATAGTGGATCGGCCGATAGGGACAGTTGATGTGACATCAATTTTTGACTCAGCTAAAACTGCCACTAATTCTTCTAATTCTTTACCGTGAAGATCTCCTAAAGCCATTGCATGGCTAATCGTAACTTGCCCATCTTTTTTTGCTTGCTTTGTTAGTTCTGCTAGCTTATAAAATTCGAATGCACCAAGAGAATTTGGATCATGAATATGAATGTCTACGCCTTTTCCGGATTCTACTGCAATGTCCATTGTTAAGTTCAACGAACGATCGATATCTCGATCAATAGTAGCTGGGTCAACTCCACCAACAAGCGTTGCACCCAATTTCATAGCTTCACGCATTAAAGGTTCAACTTTTGAACGTAATAACCCATGTTGTGGAAAAGCAACAATGTCATATGTGACTTGGTTTTCAAACTTTTTAAATGCTTCTTTAGTAATTTCAATATGTTTTGTCCCTATTTGTGGGTCAACATTACAGTGGGAGCGAATATGTGTATGTCCTTGAGAAATGAGCCACTCTATCATTTTTTCAGCTCGGTTTAAGGCAAATGGAAGCTGGGCAGGTAATAATTCTTGTTCTTCTTCAATTCTTGTCAAAATCCCATTTGTAATCGGTGTACATGCTTTCCAAGGACCACTGAAGTAAGTTTTGTCCACGTGTATATGCATCTCTCTAAAAGAAGGCATTAACAGCTTTCCGTGTGCCTCGATTACCTCATAGTCAGAGCCAGAAGTTTGTATATGGTTTTCAATTTCCGTAATTTTCCCATCTTGAATAAGTACATCGAAAAGATCCGTATTTGTTTGTACAACACGTCCATTTTCAAAAGCAAAACCAGTTTCAAGCAGAGCATTTTTAATAAGAAGAGTTTTCATGTTTTATCCTCCCGATATATTCAAAGAGACTGGTTAACCAGTCTCTAGTGTGTATTATTTTACTGTCACTTCATTTAGAATCAGGTAATTTGAAGCGTCTAACCAAAAGTTTTCAACATCATTATTATAGACAGCTAAATGTTCGTAGTTTCTAATAGGGATATATACAGCATCGTCCATTTCAATCTGCATAGCTTGTTTGTAAATTTCTTCTCGTTTATTAGGCTCTACTTCTACTCGACCTTGTTCAATTAGTTTGTCTACCTCTGGATTTTGGTAATAGAAATGGTTACCTGGAGAACCTATAGATGCCGAATGGAATAGATTGTACTGGTTGTAGTCTCCGTCACCTGTTGCATTACCCCAACCCCCTATAAACATTTGATGTTTTCCACTATCGACCTGCTCGATATATGAACCATATTCCATTACTTGTATTTCTACTTCTACTCCAATGCCTTTTAGCTGAGATTGAATAACTTCTGCCATATTAATTCGTTCTTTTCTGTCACTAGTTAAAAGAGTAGCTTTAATTCCTTTTTCGTGGCCAGCTTCTTTTAAAAGTGATTTTGCTTTGTTTACATCGTAAGGGTACGCTTCAATATCTTTACTATAACCAAACACTTTTGGACTCATTGCAACGTTTGCAAGTGTTCCGATGTTATTATAAACGCCATCGATAATTGCTTGTCTTTCAACTGCATAGCTAACTGCTTGTCGAACTTTAACATCGTCAAACGGAGCTTGTGTTGTATTAAATCCTACATACTCTACAGCTAAACCATCTGTTCTAAAAAGATTTAGACTATCGGAATTTTCAATTCGATCAATTTCAGTAACAGGAACTTGATCAGAAATATGTGCTTCGCCACTTTCAACCATCGCTAGTCGTGTTGCATCCTCTGGAACTACTTTGAATTCTACACTATCAACTTTAACTTTTTCACCCCAGTAGTCATTGTTCTTATTTAGGGTAATTTGTTGTCCGGATTTCCAAGAACCGAACACGAATGGACCTGTACCAACGGGTGTTGTTGCTAATTGATCAGGTGTTTCAGTAATAGATTTTGGACTTAAGATACTTCCTTCATTGCTTGCCAAAATGGAAAGCAAAGGAGCATAAGGCTCGGATAATTTAAGCGTTACATGTGTTTCGTCTTTTACAATTACTTCTGAAATCATCCCTAATTTATCTTTTTGTGGAGACCCGGTCGCAGGGTCAAGTAATCTTTCTAGAGTTACTTTTACAGCTTCTGCATTAAATGGTGTTCCATCATGGAATTTTACACCCTCTCTTAATGTGAAGTCCCAAGTTAAATCATCCACTTGATTCCATTCAGTAGCAAGTAGTGGGACAATTTTTCTGTCTTTATCAAAAGCAACAAGCGTTTCATACACTTTTCCGTGAACAACGTTCGCAGAAGGTATATCTGTAATAAAGTGTGGATCGAGTCCAGTTGCATCCGATAAGCGAACGACAACAAGGTTTCCTCCTGATTTATCTCCACTTGCAGATTCTTTACTTTCTGAATTTTCTTTTTCTCCTGAAGATCCTGTTGAGCATCCTTGTAAAAGGAGTACTAAAACAGATAAAAATGCAATAATGTGTAACCATTTAAATTTCTTCATTTGTTTCCCCCCTAATGTTTTTTTGTGCTGCTAGTTTTCAATTATAAATAAAAGAATTAATAATATTTTTAAAATATTTACTATTTTTTAAAATATTTTGACTATTGTTTTCAACTCTATTTACTTTCTTTCTTTTCTTATATATCGTGATGTTACCTTATTACGAAAAGGATGCAGAACATGGGGGTTTTAAAAATGACGATTAATAGTACAGAAGTAGATGTTGGAGCGTTAATCATTGCAAGAAAGAAAGTTCGGAGAGAAAAATGGAAGTCATTTTTTTGGACGATAGGTCAAAATAAGGCGGCAATGGTAGGAGGAGTAATCATTTTCCTATATATATCCCTCACTTTTTTAGCTCCAATTCTTGCACCTTATGATCCATATGAAATTAATCTACAAGACAAGTTGCAATCACCGTCTCTGTCTCATTGGATGGGAACCGATGATAAGGGAAGGGACATATTAAGTCGTATCTTATATGGCTCTAGGTTATCGTTAGGTGTTGGTTTTTCATCTGTGTTTTTTGGAGCATTTTTTGGGATAATTCTTGGTCTGATTGCTGGTTACTACGGTAAATGGTTAGACACTATTATAAGCCGTTGCTTAGACGTAATGCTTGCCTTTCCAGGGATTTTATTGGCACTTGCAATTATTAGTGCACTTGGACCAAGTCTTATAAATGTAACAATTGCTGTAGGGGTTTTTTCCATTCCTTTATTTGCAAGAATTGTTCGTGGATCAACGATGGAAGTAAAGAAACTAGAATATATAGATGCGATTCGTACGTTAGGAGCAAACGATTTAATCATCATTTTCCGGCACATTTTGCCTAATATTTTGTCACCAATTATTGTTCAAGGTTCTTTAAGGCTTGCTACTGCTATTTTGTCAGCAGCAGGGTTATCCTTTTTAGGTTTAGGTGCTCAGCCACCATCACCAGAATGGGGGGCAATGCTGTCTAGTGGTAGGGATTTTATTTTTAGTGCACCTTATATGGCCATCTTTCCGGGGCTTATGATATCTGTTTTAGTATTAGGCTTTAACTTATTTGGAGACGGATTGCGCGATGCTTTAGATCCTAGAATGAAAAAATAAAAGGGGGATTCATAATGTTTTTATTTATAATGAAACGCTTGGTGCAGATTGTTCCTGTCATATTAGGTGTCACCTTAGTTGTGTTTTTAATTATGCAAATGGTTCCCGGAGATCCGGCCGTTATTATGGCAGGAGAGGGAGCTTCGAAAGAAACTATTAATGAATTAAGAGAAGACTTAGGTTTAAACAAACCACTTCACGAACAATATCTTTCGTATGTAGGTAATGTATTTCAAGGAGATTTAGGAAATTCGCTCAAAAATAATCAACCAGTGTTAGATGAAATTATGATTAGACTACCTATTACAATGGAGCTTGCTTTTTTTAGTATTACTATAACAATAGTACTCGGACTAATTGCTGGAATTATTTCAGCAGTGAGACCATACTCATTTTCTGATATTACAGTAATGGTTATAGCGTTGCTTGGAATATCACTGCCAAGCTTTTGGTTAGGTCTATTACTGATGTACGTGTTCTCGGTTAAGTTGCAGTGGCTGCCAGTAGCTGGGTGGGATAGTTTAGCACATATAATTTTACCGGCTATTACGCTTGGTGCAGGAGGAGCAGCTATTGTAGCGCGTATGACGCGTTCCAGTATGCTCGAGGTTGTTGGGCAAGACTATATACGTACCGCAAAAGCAAAAGGACTTAAAGGTCAAGTGATTATTTATAAACATGCTTTACGAAACGCATTGATTCCTGTTATTACAGTCGTTGGGTTACAGTTTGGTAGTTTACTAGGGGGAACTGTCTTAGTAGAATCAGTATTTGCCATAAATGGTTTAGGTCGAATGATAGTAGATGCAATACGTACACGTGATATTCCAATGGTACAAGGTGGAGTACTTGTAGCTTCATTAGTTTTTGTATTCGTAAATCTATTAGTAGACGTTATGTATAGAGTGTTCAATAAACGAATCGATTTAAACTAGGGGGGAAAACAATGGAAAGAGAAATTGTATTAGAAGTAAAGAATTTAAAAACACATTTTATTTCTAATAAAGGCATTTCAAAAGCCGTGGATGGCATAGATTTTACTTTGAGAAAGGGTGAAACACTGGGGATTGTTGGAGAATCAGGTTGCGGAAAATCCATGACTTCTTTATCGATCCTTCGGTTAATCCCTTCGCCGCCTGGGAAAATAGTGGATGGTCAAGTTTTATTGAAGGGACAGGACTTAGTAAAAATGTCCGATGAGGAAATACGGAAAATTAGAGGAAATCGTATTTCGATGATTTTTCAAGAACCTATGACTAGCTTAAACCCTGTTATCCCCGTAGGGGAGCAAATTGCTGAAGCATTAAGGTTGCATCAGGGATTAACTAAAAAACAAGCGTGGGATAAATCAGTTGAAATGATTGGTCTCGTTGGTATTCCTTCTCCTGAAAAAAGAGCAAAGCAGGAACCATTTCAGCTTAGTGGTGGTATGAGACAAAGAATAATGATTGCTATGGCATTAGCCTGTACTCCAGAAGTTCTGATTGCCGATGAGCCAACTACTGCGTTAGATGTTACTATTCAAGCGCAAATTTTAGAAATTATGAAAGATTTACAAAAGAAAATTGGAATGGGCATTATCTTTATCACACATGATTTGGGTGTAGTAGCTGAAATGTGTGATCAAGTTGGGGTCATGTATGCAGGACAAATTGTAGAACACCAAGTTGCGAAAGATTTATTTATAAATCCTTTACATCCTTATACACAAGGGCTGATTGGCTCTCTTCCTAAACTATATGAAGATCAAGAAGAGCTACAAATTATTGAAGGTACTGTTCCGAGTCCTTATGACTATCCAGTTGGTTGTAGATTTGCAGAAAGATGTCCATTTGCACAAGATATATGTGTTCAAAAGCAACCGAATTTAACCCAAGTGGATGAATTAAGTAAAGTTAGGTGTTGGAAGTATTCAGAAGAATGGCAAGAAAGTTTTACAAAAGAGGTGGTTGCGCCATGAATAATACCCTAAAAGAAAAAGTGCCATTATTAAAGATTTCTGATTTAAAGCAGCATTTTGTGTTGAAAAGAGAAGTTATGTTCCAGCCTAAACAGGTAGTAAAGGCTGTTGATGGTATAAACTTTAGTCTATTTCCTGGAGAAACATTAAGTATCGTAGGAGAGTCGGGGTGCGGTAAATCGACAACTGGACGTTCTATTCTACGTCTTGATGAACCTACTGAAGGGGATGTAGTGTTTAAAGGCAAATCTCTTCTTAGAATGAGTAAAAAAGAGCTTCGAGATATAAGAGGTAACATACAAGTAATATTCCAAGACCCCTATGCTTCTTTAAATCCTAGAAGAACAATACGTCAAATGTTAGAGGAAGCAATGGCGATTCAAAAGGTACTCCCTCCTAATAAGCGAGAGGTGAGAATGTTAGAGTTGATGAAACATGTTGGGCTACGCCCCGAATACTTAGAGAGGTATCCACATGAATTTTCTGGAGGTCAAAGACAACGTATTGGTATAGCTAGAGCACTAGCTGTAAATCCAGAGATAATAATCTGTGATGAAGCTGTTTCAGCTTTAGATGTATCGATTCAAGCGCAAATATTAAACTTATTAAAGAAATTACAAAAAGAGTTCGATCTTACATTTTTATTTATTTCTCATGATTTAAGTGTGGTGCGACATATTTCGGATCGAGTAATGGTTATGTATTTAGGGAAAGTAGTAGAAATTGCAGATAAATCTTCTTTATTTAATAAGCCTATGCATCCATATACGAAGGCCCTTTTATCAGCTATACCTGTAATCGACGAAACAAAAAGGAGAGAAAGAATCATTTTAAAGGGAGATGTTCCTTCTCCAATAAATCCTCCTACAGGTTGTAGATTCCATACGCGTTGTCCCTTTGCAACAGAGCGTTGTTTCCAGGAAGAACCTATTTTAAGGGAAATAGAGACAAATCATTCGGTCGCTTGTCATTTTGCTGAGGAATTATTTACAAGATAAAATATTACTTAAGATGATTTACTATTCTTAATAATGAGGATACGATAGTGAAATAAGATATTTAAGAAAGGACGTATACAAAATGATGCCTTTAGAGTCTTTTTCCTTATACGTCTTGATATGTGTATTAGCTCCTCTAGTAGGAGCTTTTACTCTTTCGTTTGTAATGATTTTTGAAAGACAGATTGATAATCTTCAGAAAGAAGCATCTAAGCTTGCTCTAGAAAAAGAATTACAACACGCAAATTACGACCAGTTGAATCAACAAATACAGCCACACTTTTTTTTTAATACATTAAATACGATGTTGAGTTTAGCGCGCTTAGATCGAAAAGAAGAATTGATAAAAGGTTTAGAGGTTATGGCTAAATTCTTTAAGTTTAAATATATTACACATGCTTCTTTAATCAAAGTGGAGGATGAAATAGCATATGTAAATAATTACTTGGAAATTCAGAGCTTACGTTTTGGAGAAAGGCTAGAAGTTAGTATACATGTAGAAGAACAATGTGAAAAAGCACTTTTACCGCCATTCATGATTCAAACGATTGTTGAAAATGCTTTTAAACATGGTTTTGAGAAAAATATGGGTCCTGCAAGATTGAAAATAATTGTTTACCATTCGGATGGATTTTTGTTTTTGGAAGTTTGGAATACATATTTAATTGAACCTATAAATGAAAAGAAAGAATATAAACCAGAAGAAAGTGGATATGGAGTACGGAATATTCAAAAAAGATTAGATTTGTTATTTCCGACACAGGTCCACTATTTACAAATGAACTATGTCGGAAATGAAACACTCGTGGAAGTAAAGTTTCCATTAACTAAATAAGAAGGATTATCATTCTATTAAAATATTTAAAAGAAAGGGGGAGAAATATGAATATCTTACTAGTTGATGATGAAGCATTGGAATTAGAGCAATTGGAATATATTATGAAGCCGCAATTTCCTAATTGGACATTTTACAAAGCACAAGATGCGTCTATTGCGCTTCAAATAGCAGGAAAAGTTACTATATCTTTGGCTTTTTTAGATATTCAGATGCCTGGTAAGAGTGGCTTAGAGCTTGCAAAAGAATTAAAGAAAAACTATGAAATCGATATTATTATGGTTACGGCTTATCAATCTTTTGAGTATGCACAGACTTCTTTACGAATAGGTGTAAACGATTATTTAACTAAACCTATTGTAGAGGATGAATTGTTAAGTCTTCTTGAGAAGTATAGAAAATGGAGTTCCCAAAATGACTCCATTCAAGAGGTACTACGTATTATTCGAGAGGAATTTAATGAAAAGTTGAGCTTAAGTATTGTAGCCAATCGCATACACTTGAATGCTACTTATTTAAGTCGTAAATTTTTTGAAGAGGTTGGAATAGGTTTTGCAGATTATTTAAATGCTTATCGATTAGAAATGGCTAAAAAACTATTAGTGGATCACAAGGAGATGAGTATTGCAGTTATTTCAGAAAAAGCAGGATTTAATAGTCAGCATTATTTTAGTGCAATGTTTAAGAAACAGTTTGGAATAACACCATCCGAATATAGGATTAATCCAAAAAAAGCTGTAGGATATGGAATATGAAAACGTATCGTCACTATATAACAGGTTCTTTGATTTTTGGTATTTCATCCGGAATGATTAGTCTATTGGCAAGATGGATTACAGGGAACACGATTCTTTCTTCCCCTGAATCTCTTGTGAAATATGGATTACTCGGAGGAATTGGTTATTCATTAGTTGGGGCTTTCTCGATATTTATGTTTGGAAATCTAGCAGGAAAGATTAGAAATAGATTTCCTCAAATTGAAACACTGGGAGATGTGTTTCAGAAACGTTTACGAAAAGATGGCTATTGGTTAATGACAAGTATAATTCTTTTTCTAGGATTAGATTCTCTGTTTATGCAAGCAATAGGAGCAGCTGTTTTATTTGATTTAATATTTCACATTCCATATACAATATCGTTATTTTTCTTTTTCCTCTATTGTTTTGTTATAGCGGGATTAGGAGGGATGAAATGGATTTCTCGATTAGAAGGTGTTGCCATTTTTTTTATATTTGCTGCTGTCATTTTTATCCCACTGTATTTCTTCATTCAAGAAGGGGCATTTAGAGTGTATGATGGCATACGCTTATATCATCCATATTTATTGTTTGCTAAAAACCAAGAAGCTTTTGTATTTATTTTAACTTTTATGTTAGTAGGCTTTGGACAGGTACTTACCGATCGATCTACTTGGCAAAGACTCTATATGATGGATCAAAGAAAGGTCCGAATCACTTTATGGTCCACAGCATTTGTTTGGAGTACGATTCCTATTGCACTATCTGCCATGCTCATGATTGTAATCTTTGAAGGATCTTTTGGAGAAACCTACACGCTCTTATTTCAATTAATAACTAAAATAGACCCGCTTTTTCTTTCGATTTTATTCTTTTTATTTTGTTTTGGTGCTATTTCAACAACGATAAATGCAGAAATACATGCTACGACCATTCATTATATTAAACACATACGGTTACCGATTAAAAAGACTATGTCGGATAAGCAGCTGAAAAAAGAATCGTATATTTTTTCAGGTATACTATTATTTTTTCTCTTAGTGGTAACCCATTTTGTAGAATTTAGTTTGCTGGACTTTTTATTTTTCTATGGACACTTATACGCTGCTTCTATTCCTGTAATGTTAATCATCATTTTTTCAAAGCGTGAGATTTCTAGATTACTACCCTATTCAATTGTCATTGGTTGGCTCTTAAGTGTGACACTTTTTACAGAGTTCACATCCCTGCAAACGATTTGGATTAGCTTTGTTCTTTCTTCCATTTTTTCTTATATATCGATGTTATTTGCAAGGATAGAAATGTCCGTGTAAAGCCAAACTACAAATTATAAAATAGAAGTAGATAAAAGGAGATCAACAAATGCCATATATTTTACAAGTAGATTTTAAACAAAATGGTCCTTACGGAAAAGAAATGTATGAAGCATATGCAGATTTGGCAAAAAGTATAAATGAAGAAAAAGGGTTTAAATGGAAAATATGGACAGAGAACGAAGAGATGAAAGAAGTAGGTGGAATTTATCTTTTTGAATCAAAAGTAGATGCCGAAAACTACTTGACCATGCACTCCAAACGCTTAGAAAGTTATGGGATAACCGAAGTGAATGGAAAAATTTTTAAGGCGAATGAAGCATTAACAACGATTAACGGTGGACCAATGAAATAAAGTAAAAAAAAATAGGGAAACACTAGCCTTGAATAAGAGCTTGGTGTTTTCCTTTTTTATATCCTATAGGCGAATTGCTGCATCCATTCTTTTCATTACATATCAACAATGAAATTTAACAGAGCTTTATACTAAGAAATATGCACCAAGTCGTTAGTTCCTTAATTGTCTACCAATATTATGATAGACTAAAACGATATGTTAATTAGTAAAAGGAAGTGTTTAGATGGTAGGACGTAATGATCCCTGTCCATGTGGGAGCGGGAAGAAATATAAAAAATGTTGCGAGTCGAAAGAGACTATTACAATAGAAGAAGTTCAGTCAGAAGAGTTGGAACGAATATTACAGACGTTTTACGAGGAATATCCAGAAAGAAAAGATTTACCTAATTACGTAGAGCTTGTAAAAACATGGAGTGAGCCATTAAAAAAATATTTGGACCAAGAAATGATTGAAGCGATTGTACTAGATGAATTCTTTTTCCATCATCAACAAGAAATTTGGAGAGATTATTTAGAAAAGCAGCAAAAGAAAGTAGTGCGACCTTCGACATTAGAAGTGTTAAAGATGTGGGAAGAACCTCGAGTGTACATTGGTGAAGTAGAAGAGGTGGAAGAATATTATTTAACTGTAAGGAACATTTTTACAAAAGAAAACATTAAACTGAAACGAGAAAGTGAAAAACCAGTACCGGTAGGAATGCATACGTATTGCTTTGTATTACCAGATGGAACGGAAGAAAACCATTTTTTAGCTATTTCCAGCTTAATCTTCTTTCCGACAGATCACAAATGCGTATTTGAGAATCTAACGAAACAATACGAGGATCAGCAGGAGGTATCACCATCAGATTTTCTTAAAGAAAACGGCCCAATATTTTGGAGTTTACTTGGAGAAAATGGCTATGAGGGTGGGGAATATACACACTTTGAAGCAGGGGTACTACAAGTCGCTATTAATTTTTTGAAGAACAATGATAGAGAGTATGAAAAATTATTAGAAATAGTGGAAGACTATTTATTTGAACAGCAACCGAATGCTCGTAAAGAAGTAGCTATTGCGGCAGGAGCTATTCGATTCGGACAAGAAAACGGTCTTTTTGAACCGTTAAATTTGACGGTGAAGGAAATCGCTGAGAATTTTCAAGTATCGACTTCATCTTTAAATAAGTACTATCATGAGTTAAACAGTTATTATAAGCATGAATCTAACTAAATAAATTGACCTACAGCGAGTGGTATTAAGTCCCACTTGCTGTTTTTTTGTTTAAGACAAAAAACCTTCACTAAAAACGATCAAATAGGTCTAATTAAATTCCAAATTATAGTCTTGTTGCTTGATAAATAAAACATTATGATAAATTTAGTTGAAAAAGGAGTGTAATAATGTGAAAAAGTCAAAAAGTATTGCTATAAAGTTATCAGCACTTATTATTGGTCTATTTTTGATTTTATTTCTTGCTTATACAGTTGTAACAAGTGTGATTTTGTACAACCAAAGTATAGATGATTCTGAGAAATCAACTCTTCAAAATGCACAATTCTCTGCCGCGAAGATGAGCGATCGTTTTAAGAAAACAAATGATGTCTTGCAGACTACTAAGAATATTCTTGAGACAATGCAGGCAAACGGAGACCTATCAGAAGACGAAGTATTAAATGTTTTAGAAACAAATTTAGCTAAAAACAATGATTTGTTCGGAGTAGCGGCACTCTTGGAACCCGGAACAGTAGAAGTAGATTCCACTATTTCCAATACGCTTACTGATAGTGAGAAACGCTTTATTCCTTATTTGTATAAAGAAGGGGATAGTATAATAACTAGTCCTATAGAAGGGTATGAAAAAGAAGATTCTGCTGACTGGTACTGGATTCCGAAAAAAGAGGGACGAGCAGTTTTGACGGAGCCATATGATTACGATGTAAATGGAAAAACAGTTTCTATGACAACGATCTCCGTCCCTTTAGTTACATCTTCCGGCACTTTTTTTGGTGTCCTTACTGCCGACTTGTCCATTGAATTTTTAGCAGAACTAGTAAATTCCATTAAACCTGCTGGTGGATATGCAGGTATTATTACGCAGAGTGGAATGCTTACAGTAAATAGCATTAATGAAAAAATGAATGGAACGAATATGGAGGATTCAATTGATTGGAACCCAGTGAAAAGTACACTTGATAGTGGAAAGCCAGCGCATTTATATGTGGATTCGAAGCAGCTTGGAGAAAACTCCTATAATGCATTTTCACCAATGATACTTGAGGGAATTGATGATACATGGTCAGTTCAACTGGTATTACCAAAATCTAAAATCTTAGAGACGTATAATCAAATATTAATATTAACAATTGTTGCAGCTATTGTAATGGTAGCTTTAATGGCAATTGTAACTGCGTGGTTTATCTTTAGGCAATTAAAACCTTTGAAGTTTTTACGCGCGTCAATTGAAACTGCTGCAGGTGGAGATTTAACTAAAAAGGTGGAAGAAAAATATATTAAATCCGATGAGATAGGCGCGGTTGCATTAGCTTATAACAATATGCTAGAAAAAACAAAAGATGCAATACATACCGTACTTAATTCTTCTACACTTCTTAATAAATCGTCTAGTGATGTACACGAAGCATTTGATGAAATAGTTGCTTCTAGCCAAGAGGTGTCTTTAGCTACGAATGAAATTGCACAAGGTGCTTCTAAGCAATCAGAGGATACAGAAGAAACGAATCACCGAATGATTGAATTATCGGAACAAATAGATGCACTTACAACATTATCTGAGCAAATGAATGAGTTATCAAATAAAACTAGTATATCGACACAAAAAGGCATGAATGAAGTAGTGGCATTACGTGAAAATAATATTGCAACGAATGAAATGAATGAAAAGGTTCAACAACAAATAGAAACCCTATCTTCAAACATTGCAAATATCAATCAAGTTATTGCTTCTATTCAAGGTATTGCAGAACAAACAAACTTACTTGCCCTTAATGCAAGCATCGAGGCTGCTCGAGCTGGAGAGCATGGTAAAGGATTTGCAGTAGTTGCAGAAGAAGTAAGAAAACTGGCCGAACAGTCAAGAAGCGAAACCGAAGTCATTAAGCGCACTGTGGATAGTATATTAGAGGAATCAAAACAAACCGTAGCAGTTATTGCTTCTAATGTAGCTTTAATGCAAGCACAGAGTGAATCGGTCCATAGTACAGAGACGGCTTTCAAAGATAATAATGAACTTTCAAGTGCCATTGCCAGTGCGATTAACGAGTTAGTAACGGAGCTTTCTGATATGTTGGAACATAAAAATCAAGCAATAATGGCCATTCAAAGTATTTCGGCTATATCAGAAGAAACTGCTGCTTCAGCAGAAGAGGTTAGTGCTTCTGCTGCTGATCAACAAGCTGAATTAGAAAGAGTTGCTGGTTCCGTTGAACATATGAACAAGATTGCGCAAGAATTACAGGAAGTTGTAAATCGATTCAAGCTTTCTTAAACAAAAGAAGGGTTGTCCCAAAAAGATATTGGGACAACCCTTTTCTTATTTAATTTTTATCTTTTCCTTTTGGTGGTTTTGTTTCTTTTACTTCTTGCTTCGTAACGGTAATATTTTGTACTGATTCGTTACCGGCTAAGTCCACCACTTTTAGTTCAAAGTTATTATTACCTGGTTCTAATGGAAGTTCTACATCTACAGTATGATTGTAGCCTTTCATTGCGTATGGCTCAGAAAGTGGATTATAGAATACTTCACTTCCATTCAAGTACAGACGAACCTCATCAAAGTTATCACCAACTTGAACTTGTATTGTTGGATTAGGATCTTCTGCTTTAACATTTTTAGGTAATGATTTTTTCACTGCTTGTACAGTTGGTTTTTCTGTGTCTACAATAATTTTACGAGTGATAGCCATTTTATTATCAAATTCATCGATTGCTTCCACATTTACATCGTGTACACCACTATTGAATGTTAAAGTGTGTGAGAAAGCTTTACCGTCGAATGATTTTGCAGCTACACCATTTATTTTAAGTGATTTGATAGCAGAATCATCTTCGACAGTTCCTTCTACCAATATATTAGAAGTATTATATGTTCCTAATGCCTCTGGTGATTGAATAAAGATAACAGGTTCTTTTGTTTCGGTTGCATTTCCTATTGAAGCCTCTTCTGTAGTCACATTACCTGCGATATCCCAAACTTTAACAGACAGCTTATCTCCTGGCTGAGCTTGTTCCACCACATAAGACTCAAGAGTAGCAGCTTCTGTTACTTCCTGATCATTTACATAAACTTCTACACGATCAATTCCAACACCGTCATCACTTGCATTAGCAATTGCTAAGGTTTTTGTAGATGGATCAAATGTAACATCAGCAGAAGGGGCTTTAGTGTCAACAATGATTGGATATTCAATCGATTGCCATTGTGCACCTTCAAAATCAATAACTCCTCTTAGTTGGATTTTATATTGTCCATCAGCAGTTGGTTTACCGTTTATTAAACCGTCCCATCCATAGGCTGAATTATAAGTGTATGGAGCTCTAGTTGGTGAATCAATATAATGTTTCGTCAAATATCTTTCCGTACGAATGGTTCGTAACTTTTTACCATTTGCATCTAGAATATTAACTTCAAAGTTTTTTGCGTTACGTAATAAAGAATAAACAGGAATAGCTTTATCTAAAGTTCCATCTCCATTTGGAGAAAATGCGAATTTAGTAGGATCGAAATCATCGCTTAGAGATGAACCATTTATAAAGTTTCCTTGTTCATCAGCTAGAGCTTGGAAACCCCAGTAAGTTAAATCTTCCCATGCAAATTGATCGAAGATTGGTGCATCATCCCATGAACCATTAAATCCAAAGAAAGGTACTGTTAATGGTACATTTCCAGAAGTCTCTTCATTAGGGTCCACTAGCTTAACAAATCCATCAATGAAGTAACCATTTGTGAAATACTCACGTAACCATTCAGAGCCGGAAGCGTCTACAGCTACATTAATTGTTGACTCCCCGTTAGCTGGAATAGTCACAGTTGCAGGTACAGAAATTGTTGCATCCGTTTCGTCCAATACATATGATCCATAAGCTGCATTGTTTGGAATAGTAACAAAATTAGCCCCAGCATTTACTGGGCGATCCACTTGCAACTGAACATTCACATCATATGTTTTTTGTTCATTACTAAAGTTTTTAGCCTTTAATGCGAAGTTGAATTGTCCACCATTAATTTCTTTTAAAGCTACTTTTGCTTCGCCAGTTGAAGCATTTGTTACCATTACATCCGTTTCTAAAGCATTAGCTAGCTGCATAATCCCAGCACCTTGGCGACGTGGTGATACATATTCACCTGCTTTAAGTTCTACTGGTTTAGCAGTGTTCATCATTAAGTTTTTGGCAAATTGAACACGAGCAGCTCCAGTAAGTCCGAATTCCTCATTAACTCTTTCTAACACTAGTGCAGTTCCGCCTGCTACGTGTGGAGCAGCCATGGATGTACCACTCATTAACCCATATTCGTTGTCATTTAATGTAGAGAAAATATTTCCACCTGGTGCAGTGATTTCAGGTTTGAAATCTAAGTTGGGAGTTGGACCCCATGATGTAAAGGAACTCATTTTACCTTTTTCAGGGTTTGGCGTATCCAAATATTTTCCATCAAACGCAACAGTTACTACTTTTCCTGCATCTAATCCAGCTTTCATAGCAAGACCATCTGCTTGAAGTGTAGACATATATGGAATTTTAATAGCTGGATCAGATGCCATATTAATCGTGCCAGCTGCATTATTGTAAACAATAACACCTGCAGCACCAGCAGCTTGAGCATTTAAACCTTTTTCAACAAAAGAAATGCTTCCACGAGAGACTAAAGCAAATTTACCTTTTAAATCTTTGCCAGCGAAATCTTGAGGTGTACCAAATCCAGCAAATACAACTTCATAGGAATCTTGTGGAAGTTCGCTAGGATCTTGGTCGTTAGCTAATAAAAATAAGGAACGACCAGATTCGGTACCATCCAATGAATATTTGAAGCTCGATGCTGTAATGGAATCGTTCTCAAAGGAAGCAACTCCAAAAGAATCTTCAGAAACAGAAGGGGAGCCAGTTAATCCATAGTCTTGGTTATCTGCATATGGATACCAAGTACCTGATCCGAACATATCAGAGTTACCTGCAGAGATCGCTACTAACAATCCATTTTCTTGTGCTCGTGTCACTGCTTGTTGTTCTGGACTGCTATTATCTACATAGCCAGCTGTAGAACCTAGAGACATATTTAATACGTCCGCTCCTAACTTGATCGCATCATCCATTGCTTTTACATATATATCCCCATATGTAGAAGGGAATAATGGGTCATTTCCAAAAACTTTCAAAGCAAGTAATTGTGCTTCGGGAGCAACTCCTTTAATTCCACCGTTTTCCTCATCACCATTTGCTCCAACAGTACCAGAAACGTGCATACCATGCATGGAAGCATCTGGGCCAAGGTCACGAATCTCAGTATTTCCATCCATATAGTTATAACCAAAAGGAACTTTAGATGTGAAATATTGTCCTGGTTCAATAGAACCTTCTGCTAAAAGTGAACTAACTTCCGAGGAAGTAATGTCCCCTGAGGAATTGTCGGATAAAATCATATCCCTGTGACTTGGATCGATACCAGTATCGATAACTCCAACAACCATACCTTCCCCTTTGAAGGAGTATTTTTCCCATGCTAATTGAGCTTGTACCAATTCTTTTGAATGAACCATTTGTGGCTCGATGCTTGGTCGTTCGTATTCTGTCGTTTCATAGACAGCTTTGACCCCTTCCAATAAACCGATACTTGCAACATCTCTTGCTTCTACTTCAGCAGAGAAACCATTGAACACAGCAGTAAACTCTTCTTTAAATTGTATATTAGTAGAAACCTTTTTTACTTTTTCTTTAACATTCTTTTGATTGTTTTCAATTGCCGATTCTACAGATTTGCGTTGGGATTTTGGTAGGTCCTTGTAAAGCACCCCTTTGTTCGTTGCAGTTTCTATAGCAGGTGCTTGTTCGAGTTCGACAATAATCCTAACCATTTCCTTAGGATTTTCAGGAGCTAAAAGTCGTTGTGGTACTTTAGGCGTTGATTTTTGTACTTGAATAGATGTGAGCTGTTTTTCTAGCTGTTTAGCTGCTACTGGAGCTGGTGCGCCAAATGATGCAGTGCTAAGTGCCAAAGTAGTAGCAAGTGCAATGATTGTCCCTTTTCTCATTTTCCCCAATGTTATTTCCTCCCCCAATGTGGTTCATTAATTAGACAAAGTTCTTAATAAAAACTCGTCCTATTAATATGACAATAGAAATTTACCATATATTCAGAAGATTTAAAATCCTACTTAAGAATGACAAAAAATAGAATTAGAGGGAAAATAGACATATATAAATAATGAATTAGGAGTTAAAATCCAATTTTTCTACATAAAAAGACACTGATATCTTTTTTAGATACCAGTGCTTTAACATTACTGACCTAATATACTATTGAACAAACCCTTTTTTGAATTCGAAGTAGAGTTATTTTTTGTTCCTCTAATAGGAGTGTTTGTAAAACTATTGAATTGCTTTGATAGCTTATTACGAGATTCTTTGTTTCTCATTAAAAACGCTGCACCTAAGCCTAGTGCCGTCAATGCCATCGTATTTTTTTTCATATGAATTACCCCTTTCAAAAAAATGTTTTGTTAATTAAATAGATTCCCCCAATTTAAAATTTGTAAACTACAAATCTTGTTTTTAGAAAATGTTTAGTGTAGGTAAAAAAGGTTATACAATTAATAACAAATTTATATATAAAGGGAGCGAAAAATATGACGAAGAAATCATCTGAAGATCGTGAACGCAAAGAAGGTCGTCGATTGGATAATCCTGATTTAGTCGATACTGAAAAGGAAAGTCTATTCGATATAGATGAAGATATGCAAACAGTTGATCCGATACCTGTGGAAGAATTAAATGAAAAGGTAAAGGATGAAAAAGATCATCGTGCAACAAAGTCTACTTCATCCAGCGAAAAGCGTTATCCAGATTAAACGTTTATCCTTCTATACTTATGGATAACCTAAGTTTAGAAAATCATTTATGTATAAGAGGGAGATTTGGCTATGAAGAAAAGGTATGCATTATATGGGAGTTCGTTATTATCTATTGCACTGTTTCTAGGAGCATGTGGGGATAATGAAGAAATGGAAAATGCTCCATCTGCAGATGATGCCCAGAGCGAATTTGGATTCCAAGCATTTGATTTAGATATTGATACTGCAGAACATAAGGATGCAATTGATGCCTCGTTTGATATCGATGTATCGGAAACAGAAGCAGAATATGAAAATAAATTAGAGTCAAAAAAATTAGTAGGTGATGAGGCTTACGAGGCGTTAAAACCGATTTTTAAAGATCTCGCCTTAACAAAAGATATGAACAAAGAAGAAACAATTGAGAAAGTATCTAAAGCATTCGGGGTAGAAGACTATACAGAATTTGAATTAGAAATTGAATTTTCGGATGGAGATACACAAGAATTTACAGATAGAAAATAAGAAAAAAACCAATTCATATGATGAATTGGTTTTTTTTATTGTAAAAAAATCATTGTTGTATGTATCACAATAGTGTATGATGCATAGTATAAGTATATAGTGTACAACACACAGTATAAGAGGTGATATTAAGATTGAGCAATTTACTAAATTCTTTCATTACAGAATTAAGAAGAGGAACACTGACTTTAGCTGTACTAAGTCAACTACGTGTTCCGCAGTACGGGTACTCACTTGTCCAATTATTAGAGAAGTCAAACATTGTAATAGATCAAAGTACTCTCTATCCATTACTTCGTCGCTTAGAAAAACAAGATTTAGTAGTCAGCAGCTGGGACACTACCGAAAGTAGACCTCGTAAGTATTACGTATTGAGTGAATATGGTAAGGAAATTTTAGAACAGTTAAAGGAAGAATGGGAAAAAACGTCAAGGGAACTTTATATGTTATTGAAAGGGGAAGAAGGGGATGCATCTAATTGATATTTATATTCAAGAAGTAACGCGCAGACTTCCTGAAAAAAACCGGGAGGATATTGCACTTGAGCTACGTTCGACAATTGAGGATATGTTACCTGAAAACTATACAGAGGTAGATGTAAAGGAATCCTTAACAAAGCTAGGTAATCCAGTTACTCTTGCTAGTGGTTATTTAGATCGACCTATGCATTTGATTGGTCCGATATATTTTGATGCGTATGTAACTTTATTGAAAATGATTTTACCAATTATGGCTGTTATTGTTCTTGTAATCGTGAGTATTGAAAATATTTTATCCTATAATGGGAAAGAAGCAGTAATTGGTATACTTCTCGATATTATGGGAGAGGGAATTTGGGGAGTTATTAATGCGGCAATTCAAACTTTCTTTTGGATAACATTAGTATTTGCGGTAATAGAGAGAACCGATATATCAAAAGAGAGTGTATCGCTAAACACAGGGTTTAAGAAATGGACCCCAGATGACTTAAAAGAAATACCTGTTATTTCAAAGAAAAGGAAAATTCCCAATATAGAGATATTTGGAAGTATCGTTATGATTGCAATTTTTACAGCTGTATATTTCAATGCCGTTCATTTAGTTGGGGTGTATGAAAACGTTCAGGGTGAGCTAAGATTTGTAACGCCCGTTTTTAATCAGGAGGTATTACAATCTTATTGGTTAATTGTAGTTGTGGCAATTGTAGTTGAAATGTTTTTAGTATTTTACAAGTTTATGGTTGGTCAATGGACTAAAAAGGTTGCAATACTGAATTTAATTAGGAATTTAGTATCAACCATTGTTTGTATTATTATCTTCACAAACACTCAGTTAATAAATGAGGATTACATCATCTATTTTGAGGAATTGTTTAATATTACAATGAATGTCAAGGGCACTTTCATGGTAGGAATTATTCTATTGTTTGTCGTCTTTGCAGTCATTGATGTTATCCAAGGATTTCGAAAAGCTTATACGAAGGGATAAGAAGATGGAAGAGGTGCAAATTTGCAGCTCTTCTTTTTTTCAAATAAATGGCTCTATTAAACTATGCTATTGATTTCCGTTATAGGCGGACGCTCTCCGCGGACATCGCTTATGTTTTTCCTTATGTCAAATATTACAGGTCTATTAAATTATGCAATATAGGTTTTTGTGAATGATGAGAGGGTAAAGGATACATAAGACAAATAAAGGAGGAAACACAATGAACATTGAATCAAATCGACGAATTGAAATAGCTCGTTCAGAAGAAGAGATGTATGAAAAGTTGGAACTCCTACAAGAACAAGGATACGCAGAAAATGACATTCATGTAATTTCTCGAGAAAGTGCACACCTTAACACACTTAATCGTCATTCGGATGTCTCTACTCATGAAGCGGGTACGTTTGTGGACAAATTTAAGTCGTGGTTCACTGGAGAAGATGCTGTAACAGAAGGATTAAGAAAGTTGGACTTGGATGAATATGAAACAGAACGCTACGCAAAAGAAGTGTCAGGAGGAAGCATCGTTCTGTATACTGACGTTTTAACTCATGCAGATGATGCAAATTTTGAAAATCGACAAGATGATACTGTATATACAGATACAGTTGGAACAAGCGTTGTTCAATCTCGTTTTACAGAAACAGAGGAACCAATAAGTGATTATTCGAAAGAGCAAGGTTTCACACCATCTACCAATCAATTTGTAAATAAAACAGATGGACGTTATGATGAACCTCAAGATCGATTTGTACGAGGAGAAACATTTGCAACAGATCCCTATTTAGCAAAAGAAGATCATATTGGACATTCTATGCAAGAGGAAAGAATCGTGCGTGAAAAACGACCAAGCTTTAATGAAAGTCTGACTAATGAAGAAAAAAATTATGGAAACCAATCCCCCGGTGCGGATCCAAATTTAGGACCAGCAGCATTTGGAGATGAATCAATAGAGGAAGAAGAAAATCGTCACACTCCTGAACAATATGAGGAAAAATTGGAGAGAGAAAGACGTCTGGATGAAATGCCTCCAATGAATAGATTATATTAAAGAAAACACTTAAAACCCCTTGCAGCAATTGCAAGGGGTTTTAAGTGTTTAGTAGTTTATGAGATAATAATGAACAAAGCGTAAAAAGGAGTGATGGAATGGACTTCGTAGCAATAGATTTTGAAACTGCAAATAGTTTACGTACAAGCGTGTGCTCTATTGGGATTGTGCAAGTGAAAAATGGGGAAATCAAAGAAGAAATACATACTCTCATCAATCCATTAAGCGAGTTTCATTACTACAATACAAAAATTCATGGAATAACAGAAGATATGGTCATTAGTGCCCCAACATTTGAAGAATTTTGGCCGAATTTTAAAGGATTCATAGATAATCAAATGATTATTGCTCATAATGCTAGCTTTGATATTAGTGTTTTAAGGGCATCATTAAATAACTTTCATGAGACATATCCTAATTTTCAGTATGGCTGTTCCTATCAAATTGCTAAAAAGGTTTGGCCAGATCTTTATAATCATAAATTATCTACAGTATCGAATTATCTAGGCATTAGCCTAAGACATCATGATGCTTTGGAAGATGCACGGGCTGCAGCGTTAATAACACTTGAGGCCCTTCAGAAAACGCAGACAAATTCTATTCAAGACCTTTCAAAAATACACAAATTAAAAATAGGTACTCCAATGCCTACAAAGAAACAGGTATCTCGTCCTAAAAAAAGTAATGCAGATGTATTTATTCAATCACTTGAAACTGAAATTAGTTCTCCAAATAGGAAGCATCCACTTTATGGAGCTAACATTGTTTTTACAGGTAGAATGATTTCGATGACAAGGGTGCAAGCTGCCCAACTCGCAGTTAATTGTGGTGCTAACTGTAAAGGTGGTGTCGATAGCAATACAAATGTTTTAGTCGTTGGCGACAACGATTTAGTGAAGTATGTACAAGGGGTTAAAAGTACTAAAATGAAAAAGGCAGAAGAGATGATTCGTCAAGGCATGCCAATTGAAATTGTTGGGGAACAAGATTTTTTAAGGTTAGTAAAAGTATAATTTTTGAGAATGGTTCAGTCAAAAATAATTATGACTGAACTATTTTTTAAAATAAAATAATACTTGTAATAGTATAGTAGAAAGATTTATTAAAAAATTCTTAAAAGCTTTTTATAAATAATTATTGTATGGGAGTTGTTCTTTAAAGAGCAACTCTTTTTACGGTTCTGTTATTTATTACGGTAGACTTTTAAATTGTAAAACGCGCATTAAAGTGGTTTCAACACCTTAAAGAAAGAGGTGCCGAGGTGTGATCATACAGCAGGTTTTTGTGAGTATACAGCAACTCATACGGACATGGTGCCAGCGTGAATGGCTATAAATTTACGCATCTTTACATATAAAAAAGAAAGTTTAAACGAGAGTACTTAACTAAATGAAAAGAAGCTGACCTTTAGTTTTTTTCACTAAGGGCAGCCTTATAAAGTGACTATGAAGAAATTTTCTTGAGAGTGATGGCAGCATTGATACCGATTTGTGAACCGCCTCCATCCAACCGTAAGTCAAGATAACTCGGTAGGGACGTATGATTACGGAGAGTTAAATCAGTATTATCCTTTAAACGAAGAATTTGAATACCTACATTTTGGTTATTTCCACTTTCATCACTAAAGGATGTACCTTCAATCTCTATACCATTTGCAAATAGAGTTAACTGGTTTGGATGTCTTCCTGATAAGTGATAAATAATTTCGTAAACTCCACCATGTTTTATGTGGATAATTGCTTCTCCTTCTTTATGGGTAATTCCTGCTGTCATAATACCATTCTTATTAAATTTGATATCTTCTTCTTGAAAAGTCCGTTGCTTATCGGTATTAAAAATATAAGCATATTCTGGAATCCCTACAGATGGTCCAGGAGGTCCCGCCACTCCAGGGGGACCTTTAGCTCCAGTTGGTCCAGTCGGCCCTGCTACCCCAGGAGGTCCTTGTTTTCCACGAGGACCGGTTTCACCTTTATCTCCCTTATCTCCTTTTGAACCAGGTATCCCAGGAGCTCCTGCCACTCCAGGAGGACCCTGTTCACCAGGAACTCCAGGAGGTCCTTGTTTTCCACGAGGACCGGTTTCACCTTTATCTCCCTTATCTCCTTTTGAACCAGGTATCCCAGGAGCTCCTGCCACTCCAGGAGGTCCCTGTTCACCAGGAACTCCAGGAGGTCCTTGTTTTCCACGAGGACCGGTTTCACCTTTATCTCCCTTATCTCCTTTTGGACCAGGTATCCCAGGAGGACCTTGCTCTCCTTGAGGTCCAGGCCTGCCTCGCGGACCCTCATAACCCATTGCCCCCCGAGGTCCCCTTGCCCCAGGAGGACCTTGCTCGCCAGGAGGACCTTGCTCACCAGAAGGCCCCTCCAAACCTCGTGGTCCTCGCCTGCCCCTAGGGGGATGAATCTTTCCACACTTGCTGCATGGTTCTCTTTTTTCCAATTGTTCACTTCCTCTCTCTATTAAAGTATTCAAAAGGGGTGAGGGGGGTTGGACTTTAGTCAGTGGTGGAAAATCTAATATTATTCGGGTGAATAAGTATTTAGGAGTTGTATTGCATGGCATTTGATTATAGTTGGGACTTTGGCTCAATTAATTTTTAGGGAACTTCTAGAGTTGCATTGCTTAGGAAGAGGAGAGCAGGGAGACTTTTATAGTCAGGAATAAAGGATACAAGACTAAAGCGGTAAAAGGAATGATTAATCATTTGTTTGAGATTCAAATGTTGTACTAATAGATAATATAAGTTCAAATGAAAAGGGGGAACAAAGGAACTGAACTAAGAAATGGACAGTTCCTTTGTTATGTTTACATTTCGCTTGGCGCTTTCATACCTAACAATCTTAAAGATTCTCCTAACACAGTTACTACAGAGTGAACAATCGCTAAACGATAAGGTAAGTGAGTAGGGTCTTTTAAGATCTGCACGTTACCATAAAATGAATTAAATACTTGTGACAGATCTAATGCGTATTTTGCTATTAAGGATGGGTCATACTCAGAAGCAGCTCGCTGAGTGATGGATGGAAATTGTTGAAGTGATTTAATAACTTCCCATTCATAATCATTGACTTCTGTCACTAGGTAGGTTTCTACTTCTTGAGCTTTTCTTAAAATAGAGCAAGCACGTGCGTACGTATATTGTATATACGGTCCTGTTTCACCCTCGGTTTGAAGCATTTTCTTTATATCGAATTCTATATCATGCTTTCGGTGTTGTTTTAAATCACTAAAGATAATAGCTCCAACACCTACTTCTTTTGCAACCTCTTTTTTATTTCTTAGCTGAGGATTTTTTTCTTCTATTGTTTTCTCGGCTAATTGAATAGCCTCATTTAATACTTCTTCTAACAGAATTATTTTACCTTTTCGTGTCACTAGTGTTGCATAAATAGTGTCATAATTTTCAGTTTACTCACCTTCCCTGTTTAGAGGCAAAAAAGTAAATACCCAATCAAAGGTGGCCCCATCCATTTGGAAATTTATTTACAATTAGACTTT